>NZ_JBOHGA010000134.1:0-17104 GCF_050699915.1 Actinophytocola sp. | reverse complement strand
GGCCCGTACCTCGCGGTCGGCGGCTGGGGCGCGACCGACGTCGCGGGCCCGGCCGCCGGCGTGCGGGTGGCCGGGACCAGCGTGACGCTGACCGGCATCCCGATGGGCGACGAGCCGGTGACCGCCGACTGGACGCTCGCGGCCGATGGGTCCCGTGTGGACAGTGCGCTGACGTGGCAGGTGAGCGGCCCGACCACGGCCGGCGTCTGGGAGGCGGGGCTGAGCCTGGACACCGCTCTGGCCACGGTCGGCGACCCGGCCGGCCTCGACCGAGACGGCGACGTGGCCGGCTTCCCGCGCTGGCTGCTGGCGAGCTCGCCGGGCCGCACGCTCGCCGCCGGCTACGCGACGGGCTCCTCGTGGGCGACCGACAACCACTGGTTCCAGCGCCGGCACGGGCTCGTCGCGGTGCAGTCGCTGTGGGCACCGGGCGGCCGCTCGTGGCCGGCCGGCAGCTACCCGGCCGGCCGCTGGCGCCTGGGCTTCAGCGCGATCGCGAACGACACGGCCCTGGCCGAGCAACTGGCACAGGAGGTCAACACGAGGTAATCGATTACCCCCTGGCACGCCTGCTAGTCCACGATGCCGGCGCGGAAGGCGGCGATGGCCAGCTGGACTCGGTTGGTCGCGGCGAGCTTGTCGAACAGGTGGGTGACGTGGCTCTTCACCGTCGCCTCGCTGAGGTGCAGCAGCTTGGCGATCTCGGCGTTGGCCCGGCCCAGGCCGATCTCGATCAGGACCTGGCGTTCCCGGCTCGTGAGGACCTCCAGGCGGCGCAACGCGTCGCGGCGGCGCCGGGTCTGGTCCTCGGCGGTGACGCGGTGGATGACCTGCCGCGTCACCCCGGGGGAGAGCATCGCGTCGCCGGCGGCGGCCACCCGGATGGCGCGCAGCAGGTCCGGCGGGGGTGTGTCCTTGAGCAGGAAGCCGACGGCACCGGCCTCCAGTGCCTGGAACACCTCGTCGTCGCTGTCGAAGGTGGTCAGGACGATCACCGCCGGCGGGTGCGCGGCGGAGCGGATGGTCGCGGTGGCGGCCAGGCCGTCGAGGTGGGGCATGCGGATGTCCATCAGCACGACGTCGGGGCGGTGCCGGGACACCGCAGCCACGGCAGCCCGGCCGTCGCCGGCCTCTCCGACCACGGCGAGGTCGTCTGCCGTCTCGAGGATCATGCGCAGGCCGGTGCGCACCAGTGCCTCGTCGTCGACCAGCAGGACCGAGATCACCGCGCCCCGTCCCGCTCGTCGAGGCGAAGGTCGACGCGCTGGTCGAGCCACGGCACGGTCGCGCGCAGCTCCCAGCCGCCGGCCGCGGTCGGGCCGCTGCGCAGGGAGCCGCCGACGAGCCGGACGCGCTCGGCCAGCCCGACGAGGCCGGCGCCGGAGCCGGGCAGGTCCAGCGCCGCGGCGCCCGCGTCGTTGACGACCGCGACGGTCACACTCGCGTCGTCGCGGGCGAGCGACACAGTCGTCGCCGCGCCGGACGCGTGCTTGTGCGCGTTGGTCAGACCCTCCTGCACGACCCGGTACACCACGCGCGCGGTGGCCGGCGGCAGCGAACCCGCGTCGTCGTGCAGGTCGACCGGTTGGCCGGCCCGTGCCGACGCCTCGACCAGCGACGCCAGGTCCGCGAACGGCTCGGCGGCGGCGTTGTGCGGCAGCTCCTCCGCGGCCTCGGCACGAAGCATGCCGAGCACACTACGCAGCTCCAGCAGCGCCTCCCGAGCCGTCACCCGGATCAGCGTGGTGCCCTGTTCGAGCCGGCTGTTGCCGCCCGCGTGCAGCTCGAGCGCGCCGGCGTACAGCGCGATGAGCGAGACCTTGTGCGCCAGCACGTCGTGCATCTCCCGGGCGATCCGGGTGCGCTCGGCGGCGCGCGCCTGCTCCTCGCGCAGCCGGCGTTCCGCCTCGGCGTGCCGGGCCTGCTCGCGCAGCGAGGCCACCAGCGCGGCGCGGGTCGCGGCGTACGCGCCGACCGCGACCGCGAGCCCGGCGCCCACCCCGGCGTAGCCGATGTCGGCGACGGTCAGCGTGCCGGCGTCGAGCCACGACCACGCGACGAACCCGGCCCAGCCGGCCAGCGCGGGGAGCCAGATCATCCGGCGGGAACCGAACGCGGCCGCCGAGTACAGACCGACCAGCGCGGGTCCCGGGTTGCCCGACAGCGCGTAGGCGACCGCGCCCGCGATCGCGGCGAGGTGGGGCAGGCGGCGCCGGGGCCACAGCGCGAGGCTGCCCAGCACACCGGCGACGGCGATGACCGGACGCGGCAGCGTCGCCCACGGCGTCTTCACCGCGAGCGCGGTGAGCGCCAGGCACGCCACGACGAGGACCGCGTCCACGACGCGCCGGTCCCTCGGCAGCCGGCTCACCCGGCGCAGCAGCGTCTCCACGCGACGAAGCCTAGGCGCGTCGAACCCCTGTGCCGACGCACTTTCGTCGCGCGTCCGGTCCGCCCGACTCCGACTTTGGTCGAGGTCGGCGACCGACCGCGCGGCGATGTGCCGGCCGCCCGCCCGCCGCCACAGTGAGCTGCCCGCACAGGCGTCCACAGGAGGAGTGATCATGCGTGCGTTTCGACGGGTCGGCAGGTTGGCTTTGACGGTGCTGGCCGGCTGCACCGCGGTACTCGCGGCCGCGCCCGGCACGAGCACGGCGGCGACCGGACCGGACTGCGCCCCGGCGAATCCGGCCGCGCTGCGCGACTTCTTCGACGGCGCCCTGCCGGACGGTCTCGACGAGCACCGCGTGCCGGGCGCGGTGGTGTCGGTCGTGTCCGGCGGCGACACCGTGTTCGCCAAGGGCTACGGTCGGGCCGACACCGAGCGCGGCACCGAGTTCGACCCGGCCCGTTCGCTGGTGCGGATCGCGTCGATCACGAAGCTCTTCACCTGGACGGCGGTGTTGCAGCAGGTCGAGGCGGGGCGGCTCGACCTGGACACCGACGTGAACCGGTACCTGACGGACTTCCAGCTCCCGGCCACGTTCCCGCAACCGATCACGCTGCGGCACCTGCTGGACCACACCGCCGGGTTCGAGGAGCGGGTCGTCGGCACCGCGGCCCGCACGGCCGAGGACATGCCGGCGCTGGGCGAGATCCTGGCCGAGGACATGCCGGCGCGGATCCGGCCGCCCGGCGAGATCTCCGCCTACTCCAACTACGGTGCCGCGCTCGCCGGCCACGTCGTCGAGCGGGTGAGCGGCGAGTCCTATCCGGACTACGTGCGTCGGCATCTGCTGGCGCCGCTCGGCATGGACCACAGCACGGCCGAGCAGCCGGTGCCGGAGGACCTGGCCGCGGACCTCGCCCGCGGCTACGACTCCGACGAGAACCCGCCGCGGCCCTACCCGTTCACGTTCGACACGCTCGCGCCGGACGGGTCGATCAGCGCCACCGCCGACGACATGGCCAGGTTCATGCGGGCTCATCTTCAGTCCGGGCGATCCATCCTCGGCGCGGAGACCGCCGCGCTCATGCACGAGCGCTCCTTCGCCGCCGACCCGCGCCTTGGCGGCTACGCGCACGGCTTCATGGACCGCACGTTCAACGGCCACCGGGTCCTGATGCACGACGGCAGCTGGGAAGGCTTCCAGAGCGCGCTGGTCCTGGTGCCCGACTGCGACCTCGGCCTGTTCGTGTCGCTCAACGGCACCGGCGGGATCGACGCCGCCGGCGAGCTGATGCCGGCGTTCTTCGACGAGTTCACCCCGGCGCCGGACGAGACCGAGCCCGCCGCACAGTCCACATCGGACACAACCGAGCCGCGGGCCGGGTTCTACAAGCCGACCCGGCACAACGAGTCGACCGTCGAGAAGCTGACCACGCTGCTCGGCCCGGCGCGCCTGTCCGTGGACGGTGCCGGCGTCGTGCACTTCAAGAGCAAGGAGTGGCTCCCGCGGCCGGACGGGATGTACGAGCTGGCCGACGGCACCGACCGGCTGGTCTTCGTCGACGGCGCGGACGGGCGGCACTACGCGGCCACCGACGGCTCGACCTACCAGCTGATGCCCCAGGCGGAGACGCTGCCGGTCAACCTGGTCGTGCTGCTGGTCTTCGCGGTGCCCGCGCTCTCGGCCCTGGCCCTGCCCGTCGCGTGGCTCGTGCGCCGGCTGCGACACCGGCCGGCCCGCACGACCGGCACCTGGCGCCTGGCCCGCGGACTGGCCGCCGGCGCCGCTGGGCTGGGCGTCGTGTTCCTCGCGTTGCTGATGCTGACCCTGGTCGAGGGCAGCGGGGAGTTCCTCTACGGCGTCCCGCTGAGCTTCCGCCTGCTGCTCGCGGTGCCGATCGTCGTGCTCGCCGCGGCGCTCGCCGCCATCGCGTGCACGGTGCGGGGCTGGCGCGGGTCGGGCGCCGGCGTCGTCGCCCGGGTGCACCAGGTTCTGCTACTCGCCGGCATGGTCGCCCTCGGCTGGTTCCTGTGGCAGTGGAACCTCGTCGGCTGGCAGTTCTGAGCGCCCTACTCGTCGCGGGACGGCAGGCGCAGTGCGGCGAGCTGTTGCTCGAACGGGATGACGGCCTCCTGCGCAGGCGGGGTGGCCGGCGGCCGGCCGGACATGAGCTCCGCCAGCTCGCCGGCCGCCCGCGCGATGCGGTGCGCCAGGTCGTCGTCGCCCTTGAGGTCGCCACCGGAGGCCCAGTCCTCCGACGCCGCGTAGACGGCGGTAGGCACGACCACCGCGCGCAGGTAGGTGAACATCGGGCGCAGCGCGTGCTCCAGCGCGAGCGAGTGCCGGGCCGTGCCGCCGGTCGCGGCGATCAGGACCGGCTTGCCCACCAGCGCGTCGTGGTCGAGCACGTCGAAGAACGACTTGAACAGCCCCGAGTACGACGCGGTGAAGATCGGCGTGGCGGCGATCAGCCCGTCCGCCGCGGCGACCGCCGACAGCTCGGCGGCGAGCCTCGGCGAGGCGAAGCCCGTCACGAGGTTGTTCGCGATGTCGGTCGCCAGGCCGCGCAGGTCCACCACCCGCACGTCGACCTCCACCTGGCCGCCGACCGCCGCGGCGAGGCGGTCGGCGAGCAGCCGGGTGGACGACGGCTCGGTCAGGCCCGCGGAGACCACCACCAGTGTCCTCATTCGACGGTCACCTTCTCCGGGCTCGCCGCCTGCTCGACCCACTCGTACACGGTGGCCGCGGTCAACGACGTCGGCGAGTCGGCCCGCAGCTCGGCGGTGTCCGCGACGACGGCCGGCTGCCAGGCCGCGGACCTGCCACGGCACGCGCTGATCGGCTACCTGCACTCGAGCTTCGCCAACGGGTCCGGGTACGTGCGGATGGCCGACGTGCCCGACGCGTGGGACGTGATCAACCTGGCGTTCGGCGAGCCGACCTCGGTGACCTCCGGGGACATCCGGTTCACCCTGTGCCCGGCGGCGGAGTGCCCGAACGTCGAGTCCGAGGCGGACTTCACGGCGGCGATCCGGGCCAAGCAGGCGCAGGGCAAGAAGGTGCTGATCTCCATCGGCGGCGCGAACGGGCAGGTGCAGCTCACCACCGCGGCGGCCCGGGACGCGTTCGTCGGCTCGGTGTCGGCGATCATCGACCGGTACGGGCTGGACGGGCTGGACATCGACTTCGAGGGCCACTCGCTGTACCTGAACCAGGGTGACACGGACTTCCGAAACCCGACCACGCCGGTGATCGTGAACCTCATCAGCGCGCTGCGGTCGCTGAAGTCCCGCTACGGCGACGACTTCGTGCTGACGATGGCGCCGGAGACGTTCTTCGTCCAGGTCGGCTACCAGTTCTACGGCGGCACCGGCGCGGGCGACAACCGGACGGGCTCGTACCTGCCGGTGATCCACGCGCTACGCGACGCGCTGACCGTGCTCCATGTGCAGGACTACAACTCGGGCCCGGTGATGGGGCTCGACAACCAGTACCACAACATGGGCGGCGCGGACTTCCACATCGCGATGACCGACATGGTCAAGGCCGGCTTCCCGGTGGCCAACACCGGCCACACGTTCCCCGGCCTGCGGGAGGACCAGATCGCGTTCGGCCTGCCCGCCGCGGTCAGCGCCGGCAACGGCCACACCCCGCCCGGCCCGGTGCACGACGCGCTGAACTGCTTGGCGCGCAACCAGAACTGCGGCGGCTACACGCTGCGGGGCGGAGCGTCACCGGCCATCCGCGGGCTGATGACATGGTCGATCAACTGGGACCGCTTCTACGGCTGGGAGTTCCAGAACAGCCACCGGCCGTTCCTCAACTCCCTCCCGTAGCGGTCCGGCCCGCGCGTGCGGACACGAGCCGCGCGTAGCGGGCCCCGGCCGCGAGCAGGACCAGGCCGGCGACCAGGAAGGCGGCGACCCGCGCCAGACCGTCCAGTGCGGACAGGTCGAACAGCACCAGCTTGACCAGTGCCGCGGCCACCAACGACAGCCCGGCGGCCCGCGCCGGCGCCGAGTCGATGCCGCGCAGCAGCAGGATCAGCGCGCCGATCGTCCAGGACACCGTCACGAGCACGTGGCCGAGCAGGAACCCGGTGCGGTCGGGGGAGACCAGCAGGCCCACCGACAGCACGGTGCCGGTCTGGCCGTACAGCGCGACCAGCCCGCCGAGCAGCCAGCCGGCCACGGCGCCGTCGCCGGACAGGACGCCGAGGCGACCGGCGACCCGGCACGTGGTGAGCGCCGCGGCGGCGAGCAGGAGACCGGTCAGCCCGGCGGTCACCACCGTCGCGAGCGGCAGCCGGTCGTCGGGCGGCGTGCCGATGAGCGTGCCCGGCAGTGCGGTCGCGGAGGCCGCCGCCAGGCCGACGAACCCGAACAGGCACGCGGCCGCGAGCGCCGCCGGGAAGCGCAGCGCCGGCGCCACGAGGGCGAGCAGCAGCGCCTCGGCGAGCAGCACGATCGCCAGCGCGGAGCCGTCGAACGCGAAGACCGTCGTCTGCAGGAGGGCGACGGACGCCGCCGCGCCCGCGGCCGTGGTGAATCGCGTGGCGAGTGCCAGGCCGGTGAGCCGGCCGAGCGCCCAGACGAGGACGAGCAGCGCGCCGATCGTGCCGGGCAGGGCGATCGCGCCGGCCTGCGGCAGCAGGATGGCGGCGAGCATCGCCGGCAGCGGGGCGAGCAGCACCAGGCCGACCGGCAGCCGGTCGTCGGGCCGGCGCAGCGACGTGATGGTCGCGACGGCGACCTGTGCGGCGCTGGTGACCAGGCCGAGGTAGGCGACGAGGGGGATGTCGGCGAACTCGCCGGAGACGGCCGCGAGCGCGCTGGTCGCGAGCGAGGCCAGCACCGGCGGAATGGCGGCGGCGAGGGACAGGCCGCCCCAGCGCCGCGCGAGCTGTGCGGGCGTCGCGCAGATCTCCAGTACCAGCAGGAACCCGATCAGCAGCGGCACGAGCCCGTCGGTCAGGAAGGGCGCCGCGACGGCACAGCACACGACGACGAACACGCCGAACGCCTGGGCGTTCCAGCGCACGGCGAGCAACAGCCCGAGCCCGGCGACCGCGAGCCCCGCGGCGAGCCCGGCGGCCGGCGGGAGGAACCCGAGGAGCGCGGTGGCGGCGACGACGTCCAGGTACAGCACGGCGAAACCGGTGGCCGCCAGTGCGAACGCACCGGTGCGCGCGTGCGGGTTGGGGTGCAGCCGCAGCCCGATCCCGACGAGCCCGAGCCCCAGCGCGGCGCCGAGCAGGACCCGGGGCAGCGGTCCGAGGTAGCCCCGCTGCACGGCGAGGACGAGCAGCAGCACGACGCCGGCGAGCGTGACCACGCCACCGGCCCAGGCGAGCAGCCGGCTGCCGGCGCCGTCGCCGGTGGCGCGATCCCACAGGCTCGGCGCCGGGCGGGGTGGTTGGGGTGGGGGCAACTGCGGCCAGGTCGGGATGGGCGCCTGACCGGGCCGATGCGGCATCCCGGCCTCGGGCGGCGGCATGGTCCCGACGTGCCGGGCCCAACCGGCGTGTGGTTCGCCGGCTGGGGGGACCTGGTGCGGTGTGGTCGCCGCGGCGCCGGGCGGCACGGCTCCAACGGGCCGGGTCCCACCGACATGCGGATCGGCGCTGGCCGGAGGCGTGGCTCCGACGGGCCGGGTGCCGCTGGTGTGCGGTTCGCCGGCCGGTGGCGCTTGGTGCGTCGCGGTCGCCGCGGCGCCGGGTGGGGTGGTCGCCGCCGCGGCGGGTGCGGTCGTCAGCTCGAGCGTGCGGAGCTCGACGCCGATCGCGTCGACACGGGCGGCCACGTCGCGCAGTTCTTCGGCCAGGCGGGGAAGCGGGTCAGCCATGTCCCCGAGTGTCGCGACCGCGCTGAGTGGTCGAATCCGTACGACTACTCAACTTCGAAACCCACGGTCACGAGCGGAGATCGTCCACTCGGGCGATGATTTGGGTCAACGGCGGGGCTAGCGTCCTGATCGTGACTCGCCACACCCTGCCGGTGGTGGCGCTGTTATCGGCAGCGGCGCTCGTCGCCGGTCTGGCCGGCAGCCCCGCACCCGCCTCCGCGTCCTCCGCGTCCCCCGCCGCCCCCGAGCAACCCTGGCAGTTCGACCACTGGCCCCAGCAGCAGCCGTGGCAGCAGTCGACGGCCGCACCGCAGCCCGCCGAGGCCGCGCGCGTCGCACAGGCCGGCTTCCCCGGCCCCATCGACGCGCAGGACTGGCAGAACCCCGATCACATGACCT
Organism: Actinophytocola sp.; assembly: GCF_050699915.1. Classification (GTDB taxonomy): domain Bacteria; phylum Actinomycetota; class Actinomycetes; order Mycobacteriales; family Pseudonocardiaceae; genus Actinophytocola. Next base: position 8,468 of record NZ_JBOHGA010000134.1, on the reverse strand, counting down.
GGGCGGACTATCGCAAGCCGCCGAACACGAACTGGGCCGACCCGGCCGTCGAGGGCTCGACCCGCCAGTTCCGCGGCGCGCTCGTCCTCGCCGACTACGTGAACCAGCCGTTCGTGGTGACCCAGCCGCAGGGCTCGACGGTGTTCGGAAACCCGTCGGCCGAGGCGCACGACATACCGCGCGAGAACGTCGCCCAGTACTACCAGGACTTCCTGAACAAGCCGGGCACGCTCAACCGCGGGCACACCATCCACGAGTACTGGATGGAGGACTCCGGCGGCCGGTTGGGCGTCGACCTGGCCGGGTTCGGGCCGTACGAGATGCCCGGCAAGGACCACGAGTACGCCATGGAGTTCCAGGGCGACGGCGCGTGTCCGGCCGGCGACAGCTGCGACCGCGACCTGCGCACCGACGCGCGCGCCGCGTGGGTGGCCGACGTCGGCGAGGACGTCGCGGCGAGCTTCGACTTCGTGTTCTTCCTCTCCGCCGGCCAGGACGAGTCCTCGACCTGGCAGGAGTTCGGGATGATGAAGTTCCCGGTCAAGGAGGACGTGACCGACGCGTTCGGCCCGCCGGACGAGGCCCTGCCGAACTGGGCGGACACCCGGTACGTGGACTGGTCGTCGTGGGCCGCGGCCTCGACCATCTGGCCGAACGCCGGCGGCGGCTCCTCGACCCAGGCGGAGAGCTCGGGCATGTCCGTGTACGCCCACGAGTTCAGCCACATCCTCGGCATCGGCGACAACTACAACAACCCGTACGGCGTGCCGGCCCGCCGGGCCTACTCCGGCATCTGGGAGATGCTCTCCCGCGGCACGTTCAACGGGCCGGGAGGCCCGCACAGCCGGTGGATGATCCCCGCCACCGGCGGTGCCTCGATGGGCGCCCAGCACATGCTGCGCAACAAGATCGACCTCGGCATCGTCGACGAACAGAACGTGCTGCGGTTGTCCCGGGAGGCGCTCGCCGACTCCGGCATGGTGATCGCGAAGGTCACCGCGCGGGTGGTCCAGCCCGGCGCGACGGGGCTGTCCGGCGTCAATGTGCAGATGGACACCGGCGACCTCAGCCCGGCGTGCGACGTGAACACGAACCCGTTCTGCGACGGCGGCGGCTACAACAACTACACCGTCGAGGTCGTGGACCGGATGGGCACGGACTCGTTCACGCCCGACGCCGGCGTGCTTGTGGCTAAGACGAAGAACGTGGACCGGGCACCGTTCGAGTGGGTCATCGACGCGAACCCGCAGGACATCGGGATGACCGACTACGTCCTGCCGGACGGCACCGAGGTGCCGATCACGATCGGCGACTACCGGCAGCTGTCCGACGCGTTGTTCCACGCGGGCACCGGGTCCGGCAGCGAGTACGAGTACGTGGACGAGGCCAACCGGCTGCACTTCTACGTGCTCGACGTGAAGCGTGACAAGCACGGCCAGCTGTCGTACACGGTGGCGATCTCCTCGCTCGACGGCCCCGGCCCGCAGCGTCGCGGCGTGGCGGTGCTGCCGACGCTCACCAAGCCGAACCGCAGCGGGCTCGCGACCTGCAAGTTCCCGCTGGTGAACACCGGCCGCGCCGCGACTCCGGCCGGTGCGCACCCGGAGGACGTGCGCCAGTACCTGAACGGCGACGTCTACCGTGTATCGGCCACTGTGGACGGTCGCGGTTGGGCGGTGTCGGTGCCGAACGAGCTCGCCACGGCCGAGTTCGGCCGTCACGTGCAGGTTCCGGTGTACGCCAAGCGGGACGGGAGCGGCGCGCGGCTGGCGAAGGTGAAGCTGACCGCGACGTCGGAGAGCGACCCGTCGAAGAAGGCCACGGCGACCTGCGCGGTGCTCGCGCGATGAGGCGTTTCGCGGCCGCCGCGTTGACCATCCTCACCGGCGCGGCGGTCGCGATCGCCGCGCCGGCCGTGGCGCACGCCGACCCCGGCGACGCCACCGTCGTGCCGATCCAGGTGACCGGCGACCCGGCCAAGCGGTTCAACCTGGTGATCGTCGGCGACGGCTATACCGAGGCCGAGCAGGCCGAGTTCCGCGCGCACGTGGACAAGCACCTCAACGTGCTGTGGACGCTCGAACCGTTCAAGTCCTACCGCAGCTACACCAACGTGTACGCGGTGGAGATCGTCTCCGGTGAGTCCGGTGTGGACTGTGACCCGTCGCTGGACGCGCCGCGCCGGGACACCCCGCTGAACATGGGGTTCTGGGGCGGCTGCAACCCGGCTAGCGTGCAGCGGCTGCTCACCGTGGACGGCACGGCCGCCAACACCTACGCCGACCTGGTGCCCGGCACCTCGCGCGCCAACCGGCAGCTGCTGGCACTGGGCAACAGTGACACCTACGGGGGAGCGGGCGGCGCGAACGCGACGGCGTCGGGCGGCAACGCGCTGTCCGCGCTGATCACCCCGCACGAGCTCGGCCACTCGCTCGGCGGGCTGGACGACGAGTACGACTACTACCAGCGCGGCGTGCGCGGCGAGCCGTACACCGGTGGCGAGCCGGACTCGATCCACCACACGCTGCTCACCGAGCAGGAGCTGCTCGCCCAGCGGGCGAAGTGGTGGCGCTGGCTCGGTGAGCCGTCCGAGTCCGGCGGCGTGATCGGCCGGCACGAGGGCGGGCTGTACTCCGACGCCGGGGTGTGGAAGCCGAGCGAACACTCGATGATGCGCTCGCTCGGCTACTACTTCGACCAGGTATCCCGGGAGCGGATGACCCAGCGGATCTCGGCGAAGACCAACATCCTGACCGACTCGACGCCCGCCGCGGCCCCTATCGGGGCGGACCGGGTGGTGTGGGTCGAGACGATGTACCCGGTGAGCCACCAGCTCGACGTCACCTGGACCCTCGACGGCGCCGCGCTGCCGGTCGACGGGGCCCGGAGCGTGGACCTGTCCACACTGGACCTCTCGGCGGGCACGCACACGCTGGGCGTTACCGTCGTCGACCCGACGTCGTACGTGCGCGACCCCGCGGTCCGGTCGTCGGCGGCGCTGACGCAGAGTCGCACGTGGACGGTCGACACGTCGCTGACCACACCGGCCGAGCCGGCGCCGCCGGAGTTCACGCTGTCCACGCCGACCGCGCAGCCGGTGGGCGGCCGGGACGTGGTGTACGCGGAGACCACGCATCCGGTGGACTCCGTGCACCAGGTCACCTGGTCGCTGGACGGTGACCCGCTCGCGGTGGGCGGCAACGACCGCGCGGTGTCGCTGGCGCCGCTGCGCCTGACCGGCAGCCACACGCTGACCGCGTCGGTCGGTTCGGAAACGCTGACCTGGACGGTCGACGCGTCCCCGCCGTCGGCGGCCTACGAGCTGTCGGATCCGTTGCTGGTGGCCGGTGGCGAGCACATCTACAACGGCCCGTTCACGATGAGCCTCACCGCCGCGGACGACACACCTGGGTACGTGGTTCGCGAGTTCCGCACGGACGGGGACGGTTGGTACAACTACTACGGCTGGCCGACCGACCCGGACGCGCCGTTCCGGTTCACGCCGAGCGGCACGAACGTCGACGACCTGGTGTACGGGAAGCTGGGCAAGCCGCGCATGGTGCCGTGGGAGGACCCGACGCCGAACTACGGCCGCCACGCGATCGAGTACCGCGCGATCGACCCGAGCGGCAACATCGGCTCGTCGTCGGAGTTCGCCGTCACCCTGATCCCGCCGCCACCCGCCTGTACGACGACGCTGACCGGCCGCGTGGCCGGCCCGCTGGTCGTCCGCTCGGGCGTGACGTGCCTGTCCGGCGCGACGGTCGGCGGCCCGGTGACGGTGCTGGCGGGCGGTTCCGTGGTGGCCACGGGCTCGACCGTGTCCGGCCCGCTGACCGCGACCGGCGCGTCGGCGGTGGAGCTGCTGAACAGCACGGTCGGCGGCCCGGTGACCCTGCGCGGCACCACGGCGGACGTGACGCTGGTCGGCGGTTCCGTGCGGGGCGCGGTGACGTTGTCGGCGAACCGGACCGCGCGGGCGCCGGTGGTCGCCGGGGTGACGGTTCGCGGTCCGTTGGTGTGTCAGGGAAACACGCCGGCTCCGGAGAACCTGCGCGCCCCGAACGCGGTGCACGGCCCCCGGACGGGCCAGTGTGCCCGGCTCTGACGAGGTGAGGTCGACAGGCAAGTAATTACTTGCATATACTCGCCGCCATGGCTGACGTGTACCAGGCCTTGGCGGATCCGACGCGCCGGATGATCCTCGACGAGCTGACCGAGCGCGATGGCCAGACGCTGTTCGAGATCTGCGGACGGCTGGCCATGAAGCACCGGCTGACCTCGTCGCGCCAGGCCGTCTCCCAGCATCTCGACGTGCTGGCGGCGGCCGGGCTGGTCGTCACCCGGCGGGAGGGGCGCTACAAGTTCCACCACCTGGACACGCGGCCGCTGACACACCTCACCGACCGTTGGCTCGCGCCCGAATCACACAGGAGTCCCGATGAGAATCCACCTGACTAGCGTGCTGGTCGACGACCAGGCCAGCGCACTGCGGTTCTACACCGACGTGCTGGGCTTCCTCCCGAAGGAGGACGTGCCGGTCGGCGAGGACCGCTGGCTGACGGTGGTCTCGCCCGACGCCCCGGACGGCACCGAGCTGCTGCTCGAGCCCTCCGGCCATCCCGCCGCCAAGGCGTACAAGGAGGCACTGGTCGGCGATGGCATCCCGCTCACGGCGTTCGCGGTGGACGACGTGGCCGCCGAGCACGCCCGGCTCGTGGCGCTCGGCGTGCGGTTCACCCAGGAGCCGACCCGGATGGGACCGGTGACCACCGCGGTGTTCGACGACACCTGCGGCAACCTGATCCAGATCCAGCAGCGCCACTAGCGAACCGCGGGGCGCCCGCGACCGGACTACCTTGGGCCGGTGACCGACCTGCGCGCCGACTGCGCCCGCTGCGCCGCCCTGTGCTGCGTCGCGCCCACGTTCGCCAGGTCGGCGGACTTCGCCATCGACAAGCCGGCCGGGCGCCCCTGCCCCAACCTGCTGGCCGACTTCCGCTGCGGCATCCACGCCGACCTGCGCAGCCGCGGCTTCCCGGGCTGCACCACCTACGACTGCTTCGGCGCCGGCCAGCGGGTGACGCGGGAGCGCGGCCCCGACTGGCGCGCGCACCCGGACGTGGCCGCGCGGATGTTCGCCGCGTTCGGCGTGCTTCGGGACCTGCACGAGCTGCTCTGGTACCTCACCGACGCACTCGACCGCCCGGCCGCCGCCCCGCTCCACGCCGAGCTCCGCGCGGCGCTCGCGGAAACCGAGCGCCTCACCGACGAGCAGCGGCTCGAGGACCTGGACGTGGCCACCCACCGCGCCGAGGTCAACCGGTGGCTGCGCCGCACGAGCGAGCTGGTCCGCACCGAAGGCAAGTCCCAGCGCGGCAGGAACCTGCGCGGTGAGGACCTCATGGGCCGCGACCTCCGCCGGGCGGACCTCCGTGGCGCCGACCTGCGTGGTGCCTACCTCATCGGTGCCCGCCTCGACGGGGCCGACCTGCGCGAGGCGGACGTCATCGGCGCGGACCTGCGGGGTGCGGACCTGCGCGGCGCCGATCTCGGCACCACCCTGTACCTCACCCAGTTCCAGGCGAACGCCGCCCACGGGGACGCCGCCACCACGCTCCCGCCCCGCCTGGTCCGCCCCGGACACTGGGCGAACTAGCGGCTTCCCTCGGCGCGCTCTGTCGGTATCTTTCCCCCAGTTCCGACGAGCGAGGGAGTTTCCGTGAGACCGTTGGCCCGCTTGTTGATCGTGGTCCTGCTCGGACTGGTGGCAGCACTCGTGCCTGCTGTTTCTGCCACGGCGTCCACTACCGCGGCCCCAGCCGCACCGCCGACCTGCGCCGATCCCGCCGCGCCACTCACCGTCGAGGAGCGGCGCCTCACCCTGCCGGCGCCCGCGGAAGTCCTGCGGCGCACCGGGTTCGACAAGTTCGGGCGGATCTTCACACCCGCGCTGTGCCGGCTGCCCGACGCCCGAGTCGCCGAGCACGCCATGCACGTCCAGGGCCGCGCGCTCTGGGCGGCCGCGGTCGCCCGGGCGCAGGGCCGGCTGCCCGCCGGCAGCCTCGCGGTCACCGACGACCGCCCGCTGTACTGGGCGCGCCTGCAGCTCACGAAGGCCATGCGGCAGTGGACACCGTCGTTCGAGCTGAGCACGCAGCGGCGCGCCGAGCTGATCGACACGCTCGACCGCGCCTCCCGCGGCCAGGACTCGATCGACCACCGCCGCGGCGCGAAGCGGATCCTCGTCAGCGGGTTCGACCCGTTCCAGCTGGACCAGGACATCCGGCGCAGCAACCCGTCCGGCGCGACCGCGCTCGCCCTCGACGGCACGACGATCCAGACCCCGGCCGGCCCCGCGCGGATCGAGACCGCGATGTTCCCCGTGCTGTGGGGCCCGTTCGCGCAGGGGGTCGTCGAGCGCACGTTCCTGCCGCGGCTGGACCGGCTCGACATGTTCACCACCGTCAGCCAGGGCCGCGTCGGCCGGTTCGACGTCGAGCGTTACAACGGGCGCTGGCGCGGCGGCTTCCCGGACAACGACAACGAGTCCAGCACCGGCGTGATCCCGATTCCCGACGGCGTGCCGACCGTGCTGCCCGCGCCCGAGTTCGTGCCGACCACGTTGCCGTACGAGCAGATCGTCGCCGCGAACACCGGCCGCTTCCCGGTGTTCGACAACACCACGGTGGTCGAGATCCCCGCCGGAGGGACCGAGCCGGTGACCCGGCCGGACGGCCCGACGCCCGGCTCGGTCGCCCGGCAGGGCGGCGGTGGCAACTACCTGTCCAACGAGATCGCCTACCGCGCCACGTTGCTGCGCGACGCGCTCGGCCTGAGCATCCCCGGCGGGCACCTGCACACGCCGGTGCTGCAGTTCGCCGAGGGCAACACGACCGAGCTGACCGATCCGGTGTTCGAGGCGAACCAGCGCGACATCATCGACCAGGTGCGCAACGTCCTGATCGTGGCCGCCGGCACGCTATAGCCGTTCTGGCCCGACCGGCGCGCGCCTGCCGAAACCGGGTGGCGCGCGCCGTTAGGGTCGGTTCGTGTCCGCACTGCAGTCCCACATGCGCGCCGCCGCGGCGGCCGGCCGAACCACCGAACGGATCGGCCCGTTCCTGGCGACGTTCTCGCCGCGCTCCACCAACCCCTTCCTCAACTACGCCGTGCCCGACGACGGCGCCCGGCCCACCCGGTCCGACGTGGACGCGCTGACCGCCGCGTACCGCGACCGCGACCTGGTGCCGCGCCTGGAGTTCCTCGTCGCGACCGCGCCGTGGGCCGAGCCGGCGCTGCGCGAGGCCGGCTACGAGGTGGAGCGTCGCATCCCGGTGCTGCTGTGCCCGCCGGACGCCCTCGTCACGCCGCCCGCGCCGGCCGGGGTCGAACTGGTCGTCCCAGAGTCCGATGTGGACTTCGCAGGGATGCTCGCCGCCCAGCACGAGGCGTTCGACGACTCCTCGCCCCACGACGTCCCGGGTGCCCGCGCCTGGCTCGACGGCGGCGGTTTCTCCGTGTACGCCAGGGAAGCCGCGACCGGTGAGGCGGCCGGCGGCGGGTCGGCCGAGGCGGTCGCCGACGGCACGACCGAGGTCGCCGGCATCGGGGTGCGGGCGAGGTATCGCCGCCGCGGCGTGGGCGCGGCGATCACCGCGTGGCTGACCGGTGCCGTGCATGAGCGTGGTGCGCACACCGTGTTCCTCACGCCGGCCGGGACGAACGAGCAGCGCCTCTACGAGCGGGTCGGCTACCGGGCCGCGGACGACATGGTGCACCTGCGCCTCAGCTGAGCCGCCCGGCGCGGATCTGGGCGACGGCGGCCCGGGCGAGGTCGGTGTGGTCGGCGTCGCCGTGGACGAACCGGGCCGTGTCCGAGGTGAAGAAGTCCGGCTCGAACCGGGCGATGTCCTCCACGAACTTGGCCTGTGCCTCGCGGTTGAACTCGTGCCAGCGCTGCCGGCCGCGGCCGAGCTCGTCGGCCCACACGTAGGCGTCCGGCTTGACCCGCCACTGCGCCCACACGGCGTCGAAGGCGTAGCGGCTGCCCAGGTGCTGGTACTGCCACACGTGGGCGCACTCGTGCACGAGCACGTGGTCCGACAGTGCTTCCCGCTTCAGGTAGACGGTCGCGCCGAGGGTGAACGGGCGCTCGCTCGCACCGAACACGCCGGCCCGGCCGGGCACCAGCCGGATCGCGGCCAGGTCGACCGAGTCGCCGTAGACGGTGGTGAGCAGGGTCGCCTCGGCGTCGGTCAGCCCGCGCCCGCGCTCCAGCCCCGCGATGGCCTGGACGAGCGCGACCACCTTGCCCAGCACGACGATCACGCCGCCGGCCACGGCGGCGGGCACGTTGCGGGTGGCGAGGCCGGCGAACGCCGCGACGACGGCGGCGACGAGGCTCGTCAGCGCGACCCCCACCGCGGCGAGCCAGCGCCCGATCCCGGGCACGGAACCGAGCGCGG
>NZ_JBOHGA010000133.1:0-17330 GCF_050699915.1 Actinophytocola sp. | reverse complement strand
GCTCCCGCCCGAAACCGCCGGGCGGGAGCCACCTCGATCACTCCGCGAGCTAGCTCGCCGCGGCCTTCGGCGCGGCGAGGCACAGCGTCATCTTCGGTTCCGGATAGGTGAGCGCGGCGGCGGCGTTCTCCGCACCGCACTGCTTCGCGTCCTCGCTGCCCTGGACCACCTTGGCGATCTGGAAGCTGGCCTTCGGCGAGGTGCACTCGACCCGGGTGTGGTCCTGCGTGTTCTCCTGGAAGCAGTCGCCCTGCTTGGCGTTGAGGACCAGGCAGATCTTCAGATCGCCGCTGCCGGTCTCGGTGTACTCCAGGTAGTTGTCGTTGGGGCACTTGGCCGCGACGTCGTCCCTAGTGACGGCGACCTTGTAGACCGCCTCCTTCGAGGCGCAGTCGATCTGTTCGATGTCGGCCTTGGCGGCGTCGTTGACCTTGATGCAGTCGCCGGCCTTCGCGCTGGCCGGCGCGTCCCGCTGCATCCAGAGGACCACGCCGGCGACGACCAGGGCGATCACCGCGGTGGCGACGATCCGGACGACCTTGGACGGGCGCTTCTTGGGCGTCGGCGCCGCGGGCGGGGTGGGCCCGAAGCCCTCAGCCGGCTCCTGGCCGAAGGGCTGGCCGCCGGGCGGGGTTTGCGGCGGCGGGCCGCCGAACTGACCACCGGGGCCGCCGTACTGCCCGCCCGGGCCACCGGGACCGCCCGGGCCGCCGCCGTACTGGGGCTGGCCGCCGGGCGGGCCGTACGGCTGCTGGCCGTACTGGCCGCCACCGGGAGGCGTCTGCGGCGGGCGGCCGCCGCCGGGCGGCGGGCCGTAGGGGCCGCCGGGTGGGCCGTAGGGGCCGCCCTGCGGGCCCTGGCCGCCCTGCGGGCCGCGGGGCGGGCCGCCGTAGGGGCCGGAGGGCGGCGGGGGGTTGGGCGTGTTCATGTACACCTCGCGGAGATCTGGTCTGCGCCAGCAAAGTGGGTCCGGTACGGAGGATCAGAATGTACGCGGTGCCACCGACGGCCGTGGAGGAACCGTCATTTCCCGTTCCAACAAACACCGTCCGTCATCGCACGATCGCAGTACTCAGCGAAATCAACGAAACCGCCGGCCTCACCGGATGGCGAGCCGGCAGATCGTGAGCGGCGGCCGTGGATAGGTGAGCGCGTTGGGCGCGTCGGTTTCGCCGCACCTGCCGGCGTCCTCGACGTCGGTGAAGACCTCGCCCACCCGGTAGCTCGCGTCCGGTGAGTCGCAGGGCACGCGGGTGTCCAGCTGCGCGGCCTCGTGGAAGCACTCGCCCCGGTGCGCGTTGAGCGTCAGGCACAGCAGCAGGCCGCTCTCCTCGGTGTAGGACACGTAGTTGCGGCCCGGACAACCGGCGCCGCCGCCCTCCTCGCGGAGACCGACCCGGTAGACGGCGCGCGGGTCGGCGCAGTCGACCGTCGCGACGTCCGTGTCGGTCACGCTCACGTCCTCGACCTCGACGCACTCGCCGACCGCGGCGTCGGTGCCCGCGCCCGGCTTCGGCGCACCGTCCTGGGTGGCCGGGTCGGACGCCGGTTCGGACGCCGGCGTCCGGGTCGCCGTCGGCGATCCGCCGGCTGCGGGCTCGTTCTCGTCGTTCGTGAGCACCAGCAGCCCGGCGCCGACGAGGACGAGCGCGAGCACCGCGACGATGCCGGTGGCGACGGCGGTCCCGCCGTGCGGCCGCTGGTGCCGGCCGGAATGCGCGCGGCCCGGTGGTTGTTGCGCAGAGGACCGGTGCTGGCCGTACCGTTGCAGGCCGGAGAGCGGTCGCAGCCGGTGTGTCGGCTGCTCGCCGTGTCCGCCCGGCTGTCGGCCGTGAGGCCGGGGCCGGCGCGGCGGCATTGTCATGCCGGCAATCTAGACGAATCCGACGAGGGGGAGCGCGAGACGTGACCGATGGCCCGCTGATCGTGCAGTCCGACAAGACACTTCTGCTCGAGGTCGACCATCCCAACGCGAACGACGCGCGGATGGCCGTGGCACCGTTCGCGGAGCTGGAACGCGCGCCCGAGCACATACACACCTATCGAGTGACGCCGTTGGCTCTGTGGAACGCGCGGGCCGCGGGGCACGACGCCGAGCAGGTGGTCGACGCGCTCACCCGGTTCTCCCGTTACCCGGTGCCGCAGCCGCTGCTGATCGACATCGTGGACACGATGGGCCGGTTCGGCCGGCTGCAGCTGCAGAACCACCCCGCGCACGGGCTCACGATGTCCACAATCGACCGTGCGGTGCTCGAAGAGGTGTTGCGGCACAAGAAGATCGCGCCGATGCTCGGCGAGCGGATCGACGATGACACCGTCGTCGTGCACCCCAGCGAGCGCGGCCGGCTCAAGCAGATCCTGCTGAAGGTCGGCTGGCCGGCCGAGGACTTCGCCGGGTACGTCGACGGCGAGCATCACCCGATCGAGTTGCACGAGGAGGGTTGGCAGCTGCGCGACTACCAGCGCCAGGCGGCCGACACGTTCTGGGCCGGCGGGTCCGGTGTGGTCGTGCTCCCGTGTGGCGCCGGCAAGACGCTCGTCGGCGCGGCCGCGATGGCCCAGGCGAAGGCGACCACGCTGATCCTCGTGACCAACACGGTCGCCGGGCGGCAGTGGAAGCGCGAGCTGGTGGCCCGCACCTCGCTGACCGAGGACGAGATCGGCGAGTACTCGGGCGAGCGCAAGGAGATCCGGCCGGTCACGATCGCCACGTACCAGGTGATGACGCGCAAGTCGAAGGGCGAGTACCGCCACCTGGAGCTGTTCGACTCCCGCGACTGGGGCCTGGTCGTCTACGACGAGGTGCACCTGCTGCCGGCGCCGGTCTTCCGGATGACGGCCGACCTGCAGTCCCGCCGGCGCCTGGGGCTGACCGCGACACTGGTCCGAGAGGACGGTCGCGAGGGCGATGTGTTCAGCCTGATCGGCCCGAAGCGCTACGACGTGCCGTGGCGCGACATCGAGGCGCAGGGCTGGATCGCGCCGGCGGAGTGCGTCGAGGTTCGAGTGACGCTGACCGACAACGAGCGTCTCGCGTACGCGACCGCGGAGCCGGAGGAGCGGTACCGGCTGTGCTCGACGGTGGAGACGAAGCTGCCGGTGGTACGCAAGATCCTCGACCGCCATCCGGGTGAGCCGGCCCTGGTGATCGGCGCGTACCTGGACCAGCTGGAGGACCTGGGCGCCGCGCTCGACGCGCCCATCGTGCAGGGCTCGACGCGCAACGCCGAGCGCGAGCGGCTCTACGACGAGTTCCGCCGCGGCGAGCTGCCCACGCTCGTGGTGTCCAAAGTGGCCAACTTCTCCATCGACCTACCCGACGCGACGGTGGCCGTGCAGGTGTCGGGCACGTTCGGCTCGCGGCAGGAGGAGGCGCAACGGCTCGGCCGCCTGCTGCGACCCAAGGACGACGGCCGGCAGGCGCACTTCTACTCGGTGGTCTCGCGGGACACGTTGGACACCGACTACGCCGCGCACCGGCAACGCTTCCTGGCCGAACAGGGCTACGCGTACACAATCCGCGACGCCGACGACTTCCTAGGCCCCGCACTCCCGGAAATCACGGGCTAGCAAGAGCACCCCAGAAGCTCACCTCAAACGCGCTAGCTCGAGCGACAAGGGTCGGGGCCGTCGGCGGGTGATTGCGGGCAGGGCGCCAGCCCTGCCCGCGGTTTCCTGCCCGCAGGGCGACGGAGGCTCGCGGCTCAAGGGTTGAGCGAAGCGAAATCGGCGAAGCCGACGGCCGAAGGCCGCCCTTGAACCGTGAGTCGGAGCCCGTAAAATCCGCAGACGGCCCCGACCCCCGGGAGCGAAGGGTCGGACCCTCCACTCCCGAACCCCAAGCGCCAAATCCCCTGCAAGAGGTCAACTTTCCAAGATCACCGCTGGCCTCCGGCCCCCGAAATCCACGATACCGGCGCCCACCGACGAACAGGACCACAGCGGAGAGCCCTGTGGACAACCGTCAGTCGGCGATGTTCGCCTCCGCGACCACCTTGGTGATCTCGGCGACGATCAGCAGCTCGCCGGGCACGGCGTTGCGGCGGCCGAACTCCTCGCCGCGCTTCTCCCCCATGTACCGCGCGCCGATCCGGACCGACCAGGGCAGCGACTCCGAAGGCGAGTCGATGATCGTCGCCGTCGCGTAGAACATCACGTACGAGAACGGCGGCTCGTCGAGGTCCACGCACATCGCGAACCGCGGGTCGCGGCGCAAGGCCTTGCCCTTCACCGTGTTCTCGCCCGTGTTGAACACCAGCCGGTCGACGCCGTCCGCCGTGTCGATCACGAACCACACCGGGGCCACGTGCGGCGAGCCGTCCGCGCGGACGACCGCGAGCTTGCCCGTCCGCGTCCCGTGCCCGACGAACTCCAGCCACTCGTCACGTTCCATGCGGTGGGACATCAGGCCACCTCCGCGAGCACGGCGTCGGTGAACGCCGGCCACGTGTCCATCGCCCACTGGCCGAACGCGCGGTCCGACAGCGCCGCGCAGGCCACCCGCGCCTCCGGGTCCACCCACAGGAACGTGCCCGACTGTCCGAAGTGGCCGAACGTGCGCGGCGAGCTGTTCTTCCCCGTCCAGTGCGGACTCTTGTGGTCACGCAGCTCGAACCCCAACCCCCAGTCGTTCTCCTTCTGGTACCCGAAACCCGGCAGCACGCCGGCCAGGCCCGGGAACGCCACCGTGACCGCCTCGGTCAGCGTCTGCGGCGAGACGAGCGTCGGGGACAGCAGCTCGGCCGCGAACAGCACCAGGTCGTCGCACGTGGACACCGCGCCGGCGCCGGCCGTGCCGGCCAGCCGCGAGGAGGTCATGCCGAGCGGCTCGAGCACCGCCTCGGTGAGGTACTCCGCGAACGGGATGCCGGACGCCTCGTGCACGGTGTCGGCCAGCACCTCGAACCCGGCGTTCGAGTACAGCCGCCGGGTGCCCGGCTGCGCCACGGCCTTGTGCTCGTCGAACGCCAGCCCGGACGTGTGCGCGATCAGGTGGCGCACCGTCGACCCCTCCGGCCCGGCCGGGTGGTCCCACTCGACGGCGCCCTCCTCGACCGCGATCAACGTCGCGTACGCGGTCAGCAGCTTCGTCACCGACGCCAGCCTGAACTCCCGCGTCCCCGGGCCCTCCGCGGCCAGCACCGCGCCGCCGGAACCCACGACCGCCGCGGCCGCGTGGTCCACCGGCCAGTCGGCCACCGCACGCACACTCTCCATGCGGACGACGTTACTCACCGGGTCGCGAGAGCCCGTTCTCGGCGGCACCCAACGAGAGGACCGCCTTGTCGGTGCGCACGATCGCCTGCGCGCGCCGCTTCGGCTCGACGCTGGTGTCGGTGGTCAGGTTGCGCAGCCGGATCGGCGGGCCGAGGTCCACCAGCGTCGGCACGTACTCGGCCTTCTCGACGAACCAGCCGTTGGTTCCGCGGCTGAACGTGAAGCGGGCCATGACGCCTTCCTCCGTCGTGCCGCGCGGGTCCTCGTGCCGGGCGATCTGGTTGCCGAGCCCGTAGGCGACCCACTTGTTGTTGATCTTCTCGAAGGGCTGCACGACGTGCGCGTGGTGCCCGACGATCAGGTCGATCGCCGGGTCGGCGAGCAGCCGGCGCGCGGTCTGGCGCTGGAACGGCGTCGGCGCGGACTGGTCCTCGTTGCCCCAGTGCAGGCTCGCGATCACGATCTGGGCGCCGGCCTCGCGTGCGGCGCGGGCGTCGGCCAGGATCTCGTCGACGTCCAGCAGGTTGCCCATCCAGGGCTCGGGCGGCTCGGTGCCCACGTTGTACGCGAACGTGTAGGAGACCTGCCCGACCTTCACGCCGCCGACGTCGCTCACCAGCGGCGTGTTCGACTCCTTCTGCGTGCGCGCCGAGCCGGTGTGCCCGATGCCGGCCGAGTCCAGCTGCTTCAGGGTGGTCGCCGAGCCCTCGGCGCCCTGGTCGAACGTGTGGTTCGAGGCCGTGGAGCACGTGTCGTAGCCGGTCGCGGCGAGGCCGGTGGCGACCTCGGGCGGCGCGGAGAAGGTCGGGAAGCCCGAGAAGGGCCCCTTCTTGTCGGCCAGCGGCACCTCGAGATGGCAGATCGCGAGGTCGGCCTGCTCGACCGCGGCCCGGACGCCGCCGAACATGTCGGTGTAGTCGCGCGAGCCGTCGCCGTCCTTGGTCGCCTGCTCGGTGAGGGCCGGGTGGACCAGCACGTCGCCGGTCGCGAGCACGGAGAACGAGGCGCCGGCGGGCGCCGCCGACGACGCGGGCTTGTCCGGGGTCGGCGGGGTTTCGGGCTCGGGAATGGTGATACCGCCGCTCGACGACTCCGAGCAGCCGGCAAGGAGCACTGACACTCCGCACAGGATCGGCAACCAACGGCGCACGCGCGCATTCTTTCGGGGCACGTGTCCGTGTTTCAAGAGCCGATCGTCGTCAACCGCGGCGGCGGAGCAGTCGGATGACCGCCACCAGGACCACCAGCACCGCGACCAACGGCACCACCCGCTTCACGACGGACGGTCCGGCGTAGGCCAACAGGTCTATCGGTTCGGACTCCGGCTGCCCCTCCGGCTCCTGCTGGACCGCCGCGAGCCTGGGCTTCGCCGGTTCGCTCTGCGTGACCGGCGGGGCCGTCCTCGCTACCGTGCGTCCCGCGTTGGCACCGGCGGCGACCGCCTCGGCTCGCCCGGACTCCACGACGGCCAGCTTCGGCTCCTTCGCCGCGGCCTTGCTCGCCGCCTTCCGCGTGGACTTCGGCGTGGACTTCGGCGCCTCGGCCGGCGGCGGCTCGGCGTCCTGCGCCGGGGCGAGCTTGCTGGCGAGGCAGGTGGCGAACGAGTCCAGGATCTTGCCGCCCACCTCCGAGATCAGCCCGCGGCCGAACTGGGCCGGCTTGCCGGTGATCGACAGGTCGGTGTCGACCGAGCCGGCGGTCTTCTCACCCTCCGCGCGCAGCGTCACGGTGACCGTGGCCGACGCGGTGCCGTTGCCCCGGGTGTCCTTGCCCGCCGCCTTGATCACGACCTTGCGGGCCGCCTCGTCCTTCTCCAGGAACTCGCCGGACCCCTTGTACTGCAAGGAGATCGGCCCGACCTTGACCTTCACCGTGCCCTTGAACGAGTCCCCCTCGACCTCGCTGAGGCTCGCGCCCGGCATGCAGGGCGCGACGCGTTCGGGGTCCAGCACCGCCGCCCACACGGTGTCCAGGTCGGCCGGCACGGTGAAAGAGTGCTCGAGCTTCACGACTCTTCGCCTCCCTTGCGAAAGTCAACGGCCCCGGGCGACGGGACTCCGTCACCCGGGGCCGTGGGACCGAGTCCAATTCGAAACAGGTGCGCTTGGCCAAGACTAGGCTCCGAGCCGGAGTGTTTCGAATTGAACTCGTCCAGACTAGGCGCCGACAGCCGCCGACACCGCCCGGCCGGTGAGGACCCGGGCCAGGTGCTGGCGGTACTCCGCGTCGGCGTTGCCGTCGGCGGTCGGGCTCGTGCCCTCCGCCGCGTGCTCGGCGGCCGCGTTGATGGCCTCGGCCGTGGCCGGCTGCCCGACCAGGGCCTGCTCGACGCCGGTCGCCCGGACGGGAGTCGAGCCCATGTTCGCGAGCCCGACCCGTGCCTCGGCGATCGAGTCGCCGTCGACGCGCAGCGTCGCCGCCACCGCGACGATCGGCCACGCCTGGGCCACCCGGTTGAACTTCTCGTAGTGCGCGTGCCAGCCCGTGTGCTTGGGCACCCGGATCTCGCAGAGGATCTCGTTCGGCTCCAGCGCGGTCGTGAAGAGGTCCACGAAGAACTCCGCGGCCGGGACCGTGCGGCGCCCACCCGGACCGGCGATCACCATCTCCGAGTCCAGCGCGAGCGCCGCCGCCGGCAGGTCGGCCGCCGGGTCGGCGTGCGCGAGCGAGCCGCCGAACGTGCCGCGATGGCGGATCTGCGGGTCGGCCACGGTGCCGGTCGTCTCGGCCAGCAATGCGGCGTGCTCGGCGACCAGCGCGTCGTGCAGCACGTCGTAGTGCGTGGTCATGGCGCCGATCACGATGGCGTCGCCGTCCTCGCGGACCCCGCGCAGCTCACTCACCTTGGCGAGGTCGATCAGCACGGGCGGTGTGGCGAGCCGCATCCGCAGCACCGGCAGCAGGCTCTGCCCACCGGCCAGCACCTTCGCGTCCTCGCCCGCGGTGGCGAGCGCGGCGATCGCATCGTCCACAGTGGTCGGTGCGACGTAGTCGAACGCGGCGGGGATCACTGGGCACCTCCGGAGGTGTCGATGGAACCGAGGCCGCCGCCGGCCTCGCTGCCGAGCCCGCCCGCGTCGGACTGGCCGGTGCGGATCGCCTGCCACACGCGCATCGGCGTGCACGGCATCTGGATGTCGGACACGCCGAAGTGGCGCACCGCGTCGACGATCGCGTTGACCACCGCCGGGGTCGAGGCGATCGTGCCGGCCTCGCCGACACCCTTGACGCCCAGCCGGTTCGTGGTGGAAGGGCTCTCCGTCCGGTCGGTGACGAAGGACGGCAGGTCGGCCGCCGAGGGCACCAGGTAGTCGGCCAGCGTGCCCGTGGTCAGCGTGCCGGACTCGTCGTGGACCGCCTCCTCGAACAGGGCCTGCGCGATGCCCTGCGCGAGCCCGCCGTGCACCTGACCCTCGACGATCAGCGGGTTGATCACCTTGCCGATGTCGTCGACGCAGACGTACGAGCGGATCGTGACCCGGCCGGTCTCCGTGTCCACCTCGGTCGCGCACAGGTGCGTGCCGTGCGGGAAGGAGAAGTTCTCCGGGTCGAACGTGGCCTCGGAGTCCAGGTTCGGCTCGACGCCGTCCGGCAGGTCGTGCGCGGCGAACACGGCGAGCGCGACGTCCTGGATGGACACCGACTTCGCCTCCGCTCCCGCGCCCTTCACGCGGAACACGCCGTCGGCGAACTCGACGTCGCCCTCGCCGGCCTCGAGCATGTGCGCGGCCACCTTCGCGGCCTTCTCCTTCACCTTGTCCGCGGCCTGGACGACCGCCATGGCGCCGACGGTCAGCGACCGCGAGCCGTAGGTGTCCATGCCCTTGTGCGAGGACTGGGTGTCGCCGTGGAGCACCTCGACGTCCTCGAACGGCACGCCGAGCTGGTCGGCCACGATCTGGCTCCACGCCGTCTCGTGGCCCTGGCCGTGCGGCGAGGAACCCGTGACGACCTCGACCTTGCCGGTCGGCAGCATGCGGATCGCCGCGTGCTCCCAGCCGCCCGCCCCGTAGGACAGCGAGCCGAGCACCCGCGACGGCGCGAGCCCGCACATCTCGGTGAACGTCGAGATGCCGATGCCCAGCTGCACGGAGTCGTTGCGCTCGCGGCGCTCCCGCTGCTCGGTGCGCAGCGCGTCGTAGCCGAAGAGCTCCTTGGCCTTCGCCGTCGCGGCCTCGTAGTTGCCCGAGTCGTACACCAGGCCGCAGACCGTGGTGAACGGGAACTCCTCGTGCTTGATCCAGTTCTTCTCCCGGACCGCCATCGGGTCCATGCCGAGCTCGACGGCCAGCTCGTCCATCAGCCGCTCGATCGCGTACGTCGCCTCCGGGCGGCCCGCGCCGCGGTAGGCGTCGGTCGGCGTCTTGTTCGTGAACACGTTGGTGCACACGAACCGGTAGGCCGGGAACTTGTAGATCGCGTTGTACATGAACGCGCCGAGGATCGGGATGCCCGGCGAGACCAGGCGCAGGTACGCGCCCATGTCCGCGAGCAGCTCGACCTTCAGGCCGGTGACCGTGCCGTCCCGCTTCGCCGACATCGTCAGCTTCTGGATCTGGTCGCGGCCGTGGTGCGCCGCGAGGATGCTCTCGCTGCGCGTCTCGGTGTACTTCACCGGCTTGCCGACCCGCCGCGCGGTCAGGAAGACGAGGATCTCCTCCGGCGTGACCTGCAGCTTACCGCCGAACCCGCCGCCGACGTCCGGCGCGATCACGCGGACCTTGTGCTCGGGGACGGACAGCGTCATCGCGAGCATCAGCCGCAGGATGTGCGGGATCTGGGTGGCCGACCACATCGTGTACTGATCGCCGGTCGGGTCGACGACCACCGAGCGGGGCTCCATGAACGCCGGGATCAGCCGCTGCTGGCGGTAGGTCCGCTCGATCAGCACCTCGGCCCCGGAGATCGCCTGCTCGACGTCACCGCCGGAGCCGGCCTCGGCGGAGTCGAAGACCCAGGTGGCGCTGGAGTTCGTGCCCAGGTCCTCGTGCACGAGGTCGGCGCCGTCGGCGACCGCGGCCGCCATGTCCAGCACCACGGGCAGCTCGTCGTAGTCCGGGTCGATCGCCTCGAGCGCGTCGGCGGCCTCGTAGGCGCTGCGGGCCACGACGATCGCGACCGCCTCACCCGCGAAGTTGACCTGGTCGACGGCGATGGCCGGCGCGGCCGGGGCCTTCATGTCCTCGGTGATCGGCCACGCGCAGGGCAGGCTGCCCTGCTCGTCGGCGAAGTCGCGCCCGGTGAACACGGCGAGCACGCCGGGCATCTCCTTGGCGGCGGCCGTGTCGATGCTCGTGATCCGGGCGTGCGCGTGGGGGCTGCGCAGGATCGCCATGTGCAACAGGCCGGGCAGCGTCAGGTTGTCCGTCCACCGGGTGCGGCCGGCGATCAGTCGCGCGTCCTCCTTGCGGCGGCGGGACTTGCCGACCTCGGGTTCGATGGTCGCGGTCATCAGTTCCCGCCTCCCACCGGCTGGTTCGCGCCGGTGACGCGTTCCGCCTCTGGCCCGGCACCGCCCTTCATGTGGCCGGCCGCGTCGCGCACGGCGCGGACGATGTTCTGGTAGCCCGTGCAGCGGCAGAGGTTGCCCTCGAGGCCCTCGCGCACGGCCTTCTCGTCGGGGTCGGGGTTGTCGGCCAGCAGGTCGATCGACTGCATGATCATGCCCGGGGTGCAGAAGCCGCACTGCAGGGCGTGGTTCTCGTGGAACGCCTGCTGGACCGGGTGGAGCCGGCCGTCCCGGGCGAGCCCCTCGATCGTGGTCACCTCGCAGCCGTCGGCCTGGACCGCGAGGACCGAGCAGGACTTCACGCTGTGCCCGTCGAGATGCACGGTGCACGCACCGCAGTTGCTGGTGTCGCATCCCACGACGGTGCCGACCTTGCCGAGTCGTTCGCGTAGATAGTGCACGAGCAGTTGGCGTGACTCGACCTCGTCGGTGTACTTGGTTCCGTCAACGGTCACGGTGATGCGCATGGGGCCTCCAATACGACACAGACGGCCTCGGTTGGTCGGTTCGGGAAGATCGCGTGAGCACGCTCACACTCCGTAGAAGCCTGCCCCCGATGATCCGACGGGACAAGTCCAGGCGTGAAAATGTGGATCTGTGCGCGAAACTGGAAGGAGCGCCGTGCGGAAGCTGACGTACCTGATCGCCATGTCGGTCGACGGGTTCATCGCCGGGCCACGCGGGGAGTACGACATCTACCCCACTCCGGAGGGCTATCTGCGGCACCTGTGCACGGAGTTCCCGGAGACGCTCCCGTCGCACATCCGGCCCCACCTCGGCATCGCCGACGCCCCGAACAAGCACTTCGACACGGTGATCCAGGGCCGGACGACCTACCAGCCGGCCCTCGACGCCGGCGTCCCCAGCCCGTACGCGCACCTGCGCCAGCTCGTCGTGTCCTCGACCCTGAGCTCACCCGATCCAGCGGTGGAGATCGTCGCCGGCGACCCGGTGGCACGGGTCCGCGAGCTCAAGGCCGAGGAGGGGCTCGGCATCTACCTCGCCGGCGGCGCGCGGCTCGCGGGTGCGCTGTACGAGGAGATCGACGAGGTGGTCGTGAAGCAGTACCCGATCATGCTCGGCACCGGCATCCCGATGATCAGCGGCGAGTTCGGCCTCCGGTCGCTGCGGCGCACCGACGTCACCACGTTCGACAGCGGGCATGTGATCCTGCGCTACGTGCGGGCCTGAGGTCGTTCGCTTCGCTTACGATCGGTGGCGTGGTCTCCTCCGCGACCCGCCCGCGCCCGGACACCTATCCCGAGTACCGGCGCGGCGTACTGCTCGGCGCCACGGCGTACGGGCTGTGGGGCCTGTTCCCGCTGTTCTGGACGCTGCTGAGCGCGTCCGGCGCGCTGGAGACGCTGGCGCACCGGATGGTGTGGTCGCTGGCCGTGGTGCTGCTCGTGCTGTGGTGGACGGGCCGGTTCGGCTCGGTGCGGGCCGTGCTCGCCTCGCGGCGCCGGCTCGGGCTGCTGGCGGTCGCGGCGGTGCTGATCTCGTTCAACTGGGGCGCCTACATCTGGGGCGTGACCAACGGGCGCGTGGTGGAGACCGCGCTCGGGTACTTCACCGGGCCGCTGGTGTCGGTGCTGATGGGCGTGCTGCTGCTGGGCGAGCGGCTGCGGGTCGGGCAGTGGTTGGCGGTCGGGCTGGGCGCGATCGCGGTCGGGGTGCTGGCCGTCGGGTACGGGCAGGTGCCGTGGGTGGCGCTGGTGCTGGCGTTCAGCTTCTCGACGTACGGGCTGGTGAAGAAGCTCGCCGGGGTGCCGGCCGTGGAGTCGGTCGGGATCGAGGCCGGGTTCACGCTCGTGCCGGCGCTGGCGTACATCGCGTTCCTGGAGGCGACCGGCTCGGGGTCGTTCGTGTCGCTCGGCGTGGGCCACACGCTGCTGCTGGTCGCCGGCGGGCTGGTGTCGACGCTGCCGCTGCTCGCGTTCGGCGGCGCGGCGGTGCGGATCCCGCTGTCGATGATCGGGCTGCTGCAGTATCTGGCGCCGGTGCTGCAGTTCGCGTTCGGGGTGCTCGTGTTCCACGAGCTGATGCCGCCGGAGCGCTGGCTGGGCTTCGCGATCGTGTGGCTGGGCCTGGTGATCCTGACGGTCGACGGCATGCGCGCGTCCCGGACGCCTCGCGCGCTGGAGGCCCCCGCGCCCACCTAGGCGTGGATGACGTCAGCCAGCCGCTGGACCGTCGGGTCGTCGGCCGGGGCGTCGGTGATGATCCCGGCGACCTCCGCGAGCGGGAGCACCTCGAACGGTGACGCGGCGCCGATCTTCTCCGCGCTCGCCAGCACGTAGGTGTCCGCCGCGCGCCGGGCGAGCAGCCGCTTCATGGCGGCCTCGTCCGCGTCGCCGGTGGTCAGGCCGGCCTCGGGGTGCACGCCGGTGACGCCGAGGAAGAACTGCTCTGCGCTGACCCGCTCCGCCGCCTCGGCCGCCGCCGCACCCGAGGTGACCGCCGAGTGCTTGAACAGCCGACCGCCGATGACGAACACGTCGACGGCCGGGTGCTCGACCAGCGCGGCCGCGACCGTCGGGCTGTGCGTCACGACCGTGGCGGCGAGGTCCGCGGGCAAGGCTCTCGCCAGCGCGAGGGCCGTCGTGCCGCCGTCGAGGATCACCGTGGTGCCCGGCCGGACAAGGCTCGCCGCACGCGCCGCGACCGCCGCCTTGCCCTCGGGGCGGACCGTCGTGCGGGTGGCGTAGTCCGCGATCGCCGGCGAGACCGGCAGCGCGCCGCCGTAGACCCGCTGACACAGGCCGGCCGCGGCGAGGTCGCGAAGGTCGCGGCGGACCGAGTCCTCGGAGAGCCCCAGCTCGGCGGCCACGTCCTTGGCCACGACCTTCCCGTCGCGCGCCAGACGAGCGAGCAGCAGGTCCCGACGCTCAGCGGCAAGCATGCACGTTTCTCCTTGTTTCTGCACAGTCTTGCACGTTATGGTCTGGTCATGCAGAAACCGCTGCTGATTCTCGTCGCCGGCCCGTACCGCTCCGGCACCGGCGACGACCCCGAGCTCCTCGCGCGCAACCTCGCCCGGCTGGAGGAGGCGGCGTGGCCGATCTTCCGGGCCGGCCACCTCCCGATGATCGGCGAGTGGGTGGCGCTGCCGGTGCTGCGCGGCGCGGGCGGCGACTCGGTGACCGACCCGGTCGCGAAGCGGATCATGTACCCGACCGCGGAACGTCTGCTGGCGCACTGCGACGCGGTCCTGCGACTGCCAGGCGAGTCGACGGGCGCGGACCAGGACGTGGCCATCGCGACCGAGCGGGGGCTGCCGGTGTACTACCGACTCGCCGACATCCCCGCTGTGGGTTAGCCCGCCGGGGTCAGGGTTCGCGGTGGATGCGGCCGCTCGCCTCGGTCAGGCGGCTGCCCGCGCCGCCCCAGCGGAGCGAGATGATCTCCGCGGCGATCGAGACCGCCGTCTCCTCCGGGGTGCGCGCGCCCAGGTCCAGGCCGATCGGCGACGCCAGCCGGGCCAGCTCCTCCGCCGACAGGCCCGCCTCGCGCAGCCGCGTCATGCGGTCCTCGTGCGTGCGGCGCGAGCCCATCGCACCCACGTAGCCGACGTCGCTGCGCAGGGCGACCTCCAGCACGGGCACGTCGAACTTCGGGTCGTGGGTCAGCACCGCGACCACCGTGCGCCCGTCGAGCCGACCCGCCTCCACCTCGGCCGCCAGGTACCGGTGCGGCCAGTCGACGACGACCTCGTCGGCGTGCGGGAAGCGGCTCTTCGTCGCGAACACCGGCCGCGCGTCGCACACCGTCACCCGGTAGCCGAGGAACGAGCCGAGCCGGGCCATCGCGGCGGCGAAGTCGATCGCGCCGAAGACCAGCAGCCGGGGCGGCGGCTCGAACGAGCTCACGAACACCGACATGCCCTCGCCGCGCCGCTCGCCCTCGACGCCGTAGTGCAGCGTTCCGGTCCGGCCGCTCGCCAGCATGCCGCGCGCGTCGTCGGCCACCGCGTCGTTGATCCGGGCCGTGCCCAGGTCGCCGGCGGTCCGCCCGGGCCAGACCACCAGGCGCCGGCCCAGCCGCCCCGGCTCGGGGTGGGCGACGACCGTGGCCAGCGCGACCGGCTCCTCCCCCTCGATCGACTTGGCCAGCTCCGCGAACTCCGGGAAGTCGGCCGGCGTGATCCGCTCGGTGTAGATGTCGATGATCCCGCCGCAGGTCAGGCCCACGGCGAACGCGTCGTCGTCGCTCACGCCGTAGCGCGCCAGGACCGGCTCGCCGTCCTCGAGGACCTGTTGGCCCTGCTCGTAGACCGCGCCCTCCACGCACCCGCCCGAGACGCTGCCCGACACCGTCCCGTCCGGTGCGACCAGCATCGCGGCCCCGGGCGCGCGGGGCGCCGAGGAGAACGTCGCCACCACGGTCCCGAGCGCGGTCGGCTCGCCGGCGGAGTAGCGGCGCAGCAGCTCGTCCAGCACGTCACGCACGGCGTACCTCCATCAACAGTTCATCGAGCGTAGCCAGGCTGTGCCCGGCGAGCAGCAGGTCCAGGTGCGGCAGCGCGGCCGCGATGCCGGACTGGACCGGCTCGTAGCCGTCCCGGCCGGCGTGCGGGTTGACCCACAGCACCGCGTGCGCGAGCCGGCGCAGCCGGGCCAGCTGCTCGCCCAACAACGTCGAGTCGCCGCGCTCCCAGCCGTCGGAGAAGAGAACGACCACGGCGCGGCGGGCCATTCCCCGCTGGCCCCACCGGTCGAGGAACGCCCGCAGCGTCTCCCCCAGCCGGGTGCCGCCGGCGAAGTCGGGCACCGCGCGCGAGGCCGCGGACAGCGCCTCCTGCGGGTCGCGGGCGCGCAGCTGACGGGACAGCCGGGTCAGCCGCGTGCCCGCGGTGAACACCTCGGTGGTGGCGGGCGCCACGCGAGTCACCGCGTGCGCGAACCGCAGCAGCGCGTCGGCGTAGGGAGTCATCGAGCCGGACACGTCGATCAGCAGCACGACCCGTCGCGGCCGGCGCGAGCGGTTGCGGTAGGCCAGCCGGATCGGTTCGCCGCCCGCGGCCCGCATGGTGCGCAGGACCTTGGGCACGTCCAGCCGGCCCGACCGCATCGGCCGCAGCCGCATCGAGCGGCGCAGCGGCGGGTCCAGCCGCAGCGTTGCGATCAGCTCGCGCAGGTGCTCGCGCTCCGCCGCGGTCAGTGCCGAGATGTCCCGGTGCCGCAGCACCTCGGTGTCGCTCGCCGCGACCTTCAGGTCCTCGGTCTCCCGCTCGCCCGGCGTGCCGGCCGCGGACACGTCGGTCAGCGCGGCCATCATTGCTCGGCGCGGCCGCGGCGGGCCGGTCGGCCGACGCCGGCGCGGCTGCTCGGCGGTGAACCAGGCGGCGAACGCCTCGTCGTAGCGGGGCAGGTCGTCCGGCTCGGCGCACAGGGTCAGCCGGCCCGCCCAGTACAGCTGGTCCGGGTCGGCCACGTTCACGGCCCGCACGGCGCCCAGGTACGCCTGCACCCGGTGGGCGTCGGCGGGCAGGCCCGCCTCCCGCAGCGCGGCCGCGAAGCCGACCAGACCCGGCAGCGGGTCCAGCGTTTCCGACGATTGCACCCTTTTATTGTTACTCGTTCAACGAGTTACTTTCAGGAGTCACCTCAAGCACGGACGGCAGATGCCCGACGACCACGCGATGCTCACCGAGGAGCTCAAGCGGCTGCGCAAGGGCCGCGGCGTCCACGCGCCCAACATCGCCCAGCGGGCGGGGCCGGCGCTGCGCCGGCTGTGCGGCATCCGCTCCGACGACGGCCCGGCCACCGTCCGCGACCGGCTCGCGACGACACTGCGCTCGCTGGCCGAACGGCTGCCGGACGACCTGCGCCTGGCGCTGCTCGTCCAGCTCGGCCTGCACGAGTCGGCCGACCGGCCGCAGCTCGGCGAGCGGCTGGACTGGCTCGCCGGGAAGCTCGCGCGCGACTCCCGGACCGCCCGCCGGCGTGCCGACCTGGCCTGCGAACAGCTCGCCGAGGCCGCGGGCGCGCTGCCCGCGCTGGCGCCGGAGCCCGGCGAAGGCTGGTACGTGCGGCGGTTCACCGCGCTGGTGCGGCTGGACGGGCCCGCCCCCGAGGTGACCGAGACCCGCACGATCGTCGCCACCCGGGACGGGGTCGACGAGCTGGACACCGAGTTCAGCCTGCCGCGCCATCCGGCCGACGAGCGCCCGACGCACGACCTGGGCGTGGCGATGCTCTACGGCGGGAAGGTCGTGCGGCGGCAGCGCCGCTCGGAGAGTCACTTCGAGTTCTCCGTCGAGCTGCCCGCCACCCTGGCCGCGGGCGAGGAACACGAGTACGCGCTGCGGCTGAAGATTCCGGACGGACAGCCGGTGCGCCAGCACTATGTCTTCATCCCGCACCGGCGGTGTGATCTGTTCGAGATGCGGCTGCGCTTCGACCCGAAACACGTGCCGCGGCGGTTGTGGCGGGTCACCGAGTCGCCCGTGCGTGTCATGGACGACGGCGAGTCCAGCGGCGAGCTGCTGCGGCCGGACGCCGCCGGGGAAATCCACGAGGTATTCCCCGGACCGCGCCAGGGACTCGCCTACGGCGTGCAGTGGAACAACTGAGCGGAAAAGAGTCGGCCGGCCGGGTTGGAC
>NZ_JBOHGA010000132.1:0-17588 GCF_050699915.1 Actinophytocola sp. | reverse complement strand
GCCGAGCCGGAGCCCGGCTGCGTTGCCGAGCCGGAGCCCGGCTGCGTTGCCGAGCCGGAGCCCGGCTGCGTTGCCGGGCCGGAGCCAAGGCCGACCGCCGAGCCGGAGGCCGGCTGCGGTGCCGGGCCGGAGGCCGACTGGGGCTCCTGGCCGGAGCCGGGCTGTTGTTCCTGGCGTGGACCGGGTTGGGGGGTCGGGTGGGAACCGGGGCGGGCCACCGGGGGGGCGCTGGGCTCCACGCCCTGCCGGTGGTCCCGCGCCCGGCGTATGCCGTGCCGGTAGTTGCTCAACCGGTCACGCATGTCCTTCGCCGAGCGGCCTGGCCTCGATGACGCGGACGCCGTGTTGCCCGCGCTCCCGGGCACCAGGTTCTGGCCCGCGCTGCGCCTCGGCAGACCGTTCTCCGTGAAGCTCTCCGGTTCGGCGCGCGTCACCGCGCGCGCCGTGTCGAAGCCGGAGTCTGCGGCGAACCGCCAGGAGTCCTCCTGCTGCGCCTGCGCAGCCGACCGCTCCTCGGACGACTCCTCGGTCCAATCCTCGGCCAGACCCTCGGATCGCCTCTCCGGCGAATGACCCTCTGCCCCGCCCTCGGACGACCTGTCCGCCGACTGCTCCGACCGATCCGGCGAACGCTCCGCCGACCCATCCTCGCGAGGCACCTGAGACTGCTCGGGCGAGCGCTGCTGCCGAGCCGTCCGCTGCTCCGGCCCCGAGGCCGGACCCGAGGCCGGACCCGAGGCAGGCCCCGAAGCCGGCCGCTTCGAGCGCGGGGAAGGAGAAGGCGGCGTCGGCGGGGTGGACTGCGACGGCTGGGAAGGGTCCGTGACCGCCCGGAACCAGGCCGAGATCATCTCGTCGAAGATGGGCGTCGTCTCGTCCAGTGCGCGCGGGTCCACCGGACGACCCGGCCCCGTCGCGACCCACCAACCCGTGTCGCCCGTGGGCGTGAACAGACCGTCGGTCGCCGGCGTCTCACCGGCCGGCGGGCCGGGCAGCCGCGTGCCGGGCGAACGCCGGGGCAGGCGCTCCGGGGCGTCCGACTCAGGCGGCGAGTCAGGCGGCGAGTCAGGCGGCGAGTCAGGCGGCGAGTCGGAGGGCCAGCGAGACACCTCCGGCGGGTTCCGGCGCGGCAGCGGCGCCGGAGTCAGGCCGTTCACCAGGCCGGACACACCGTTCGTACCGTTGACCGCCGAGCCGTTGGCGTGGCCGTTCCTATGACCGTTGGGCGAGTAAGTGGACGAAGCCGGAGCGGAGGCAGCAGACGGCTCAGGAGCACCGGTTGAGAAGACCACGTCGGCCGGCACGTTCACGGTCGCCCGCACGCCGGTCACCTCTTGGCCACCGTTGAGCCGCACCTCGATGCCGTGCCGGCTCGCGAGGCGGCCGATCACGAACAGGCCCATCCGGCGGGACGTCGACACGTCGATCGAACCCGAGTCGGCCAGCTTGGAGTTCGCCTCGTCGAGCTCGGCCTGGCTCATCCCGATGCCCTCGTCGAGCACGGCGATGCACAGCGAGCCGTCCTCGAACTCGTGACTGGCGATCGTCACCTGAGTGTCCGGCGCGGAGAACGCGGTCGCGTTGTCGAGCAGCTCCGCGGTGAGCCGGACGAGATCACCGACGGCATACCCGACGATCTGCACGTCCGGCGGCGGCAGCATGACGACCCGCTGGTACTGCTCGATCTCCGACACCGACGCGCGCAACAGGTCCGCAAGCGAAGCCGGCTTCTGGTTGCGCCGGCCGACGTCGCCACCGGACAGCACCATCAGGTTCTCGTTGTTGCGCCGCATCCGGGTCGCCAGGTGGTCCAGCTGGAACAGCGTGGCGAGCTGGTCGGCGTCCTCCTCGTCACGCTCCAGCCGCTCCAGCAGCTGCAGCTGCCGCTGCACCAGACCCTGGCTGCGCCGCGACAGGTTGACGAACACGCTCGAGTACTTCGCCCGCAGGCCCGCCTGCTCGGTCGCCAGCCGCAGCGCCTGTCGCTGCACCGCGTCGAACGCCCGGGCCACCTGACCGACTTCATCCAACGAGGTGACCGGCACCGGCTCGACCGCTACCGGACCGGCATCGTCGCCCCGATCCCGAATCCGTGCGACCGCATCCGGCAGCCGGTGCTCGGCCACCTCGAGGGCGCTGCGACGCAGCGCGGACAGAGAGCTCAACAGGTGCCGGCCCACCACGAACATCACGCCGATGGCGACCACGAGCGCGACCAGCAGGATCACCGCGGCGAGCCCGGCGCCGTCGCTCGCCTCGTCCTGCAGGGCCGCGGACCGGTCGCGCAGCTGCTGGCCGAGCCGCTCGGCGACGTCGCCGAGCCGGGCCTCCGTCAGCCGCGACGCGTCGTTCCACTCCTGCGCGGTGACCGGGATGTCGGTGCCGGGCCGGGTCGCGAGCACCACGCTCACGACGTTGTTGCGACCCGCGATCCCGGTGCCGCTCACGCTCTCGTCGTACGCACGCCGTCGGTCGGCGCCGGCGACGGCGTAGAAGTCGGTGGTGCTGTCGGCGAGCCGACCGGCCGACGTGCGCAGCGCCTCCGCCTCGGGCCCGGCGAGACCGCCGCGCACGATGCCGGCGCCGATCAGCGCGTGCTGGAAGGCGACCTGCTCGCTGATCATCTCCAGCTCGTAGAGCGCGGAGGCGGTCGCGGCGAGCCGGGGGTCGAGCGCCTCGGCCGCCATGGTCTTGTCGAAGCGCAGCAGCGCGTCGAGGACGTCGGTGTAGCGGCCGACCGCCGTGATCGGGTCGATCGTCGAGCCGATCACCTGCTTGCGGATCGTGGGCAGCTCGTTCAGCCACTTGCCCACGTCGTCGTAGCTGGCGGCGGTGACCTGCTCGTCGAGCGTCACACGATCCGCGGCGCGCAGGAAGCCGCCTCGGGCCGCGTCGGTGGCGGCGCGCACGCCGGCCGTCTCGGGTCCGATGTCCACCCCGCGCCCGGCGAGCAGCACCACGCCGGCGGTGCGCTCCCGCTGCAGTGCCTCGATCAGCGAGCGCAGCTCGGCGTTGACCACGACCAGCCGGTCCACCCGCCGGTAGGAGCTCGCCTTGTCGATCTGGTCGGCGATCTGCATCGCGCCGAGGACGATGGCGAAGATGACCGGAACGAGGGTGACGGCCGCGAGCTTGACCGGCAGGTTCCAGTCCCGCCAGTTGGCCAGCACGCTCCACAGTGCCGCCAGGCGACCTGGCTGGCCGGTGCGTGTCACGTTGTCTGTCAAGACAGCAGCCTCATTTCAGAATGAGGAATAGTGAATTCGATCCGAGCGCGCCGACAATTAGGCAGGGCGGCGAACTCAATTCGACCGCAGTACTCGCGCCTTCCTTGTGTCTCGTCGCCTGAGGCGGCGTCGTGGCGAGAACTGCGGATCGATCGTACCTCAATCAACCGAACCCGAAAGTGTTCCGACAAATGCTCGCTGACCTGCGTGGACGGTCCCGAAAGCGATCAAATTAGGCTCCCCTGACCGACCGGCCAGCGTATTCGATCATGACCGATCTACTTTGTGTCTGAACGACAGGTACTTGATGACCCGATCGGGTAATCATCGTTCTCACCGGCCGCGTGACGGCGTCACGAACGATCAAGTCCGGCGGCCGTCGACCGAGCCCCGGCCCGCCGGCCCGACCCCGCAACCACCTGGCGACGGCCTCCCAACTGCGGAAAGTGGTCACCGTGACTCCGCCGCGGAACCGCTGGACGACCTGGCAAGACTCGACTCCATCGGCTGACGAGAGTCACCTGTCGCCCGCTCGGGGAACACGATCGGTGACGGTGAACCTGCGTGCTGCAACTTTCGCGACGCAACGTCACGCATCGATTCACCGAGAGGAGTGAATGGTGCGGACATGTTCGCTCTGCGGCGTCAGGGCCAACTACTCCTCCGGTTTGACGAACACCGGGATTGCGGCCGTATAGTCCCGAGCCGGACGCCCCAGCGGCTCCATTGCGAGCCCATCGCGACCGCCCCTCGCGACCACTGTGGAATTAGGCGAACAGCGCCTATGTCAGCGGAGGAACATATGACTCAGGTGGTTCACTCCCCCATTGCCGCGCGTTATCCGGGACTTCCGGAGAGCGGCTTCGGCGGAATCACCGGACAACCCGCTCCACCACCAGCCCAACCAGCCGCACCCGACTTCGCGGCCATCCGGCACAGCCCCGAGTTCGCCGTCCTGCGCCGCCGATTCCGGCGGTTCGTCTTTCCGATGAGTGCGCTGTTCTTCCTCTGGTACCTGACCTACGTGCTGCTCGCCGCGTACGCGCGGGACTTCATGAGCCACCCGCTGTTCGGCTCGGTCAACGTCGGCCTCGTGCTCGGGCTGGCGCAGTTCGCCTCGACGCTCGCCGTCACCTACGCCTACGTCCGCTACGCGAGGAACCGGCTCGACCCGCAGGCGGCGCGGATCAGAGCGGCCGCCGGCGTCGCGGAGGTCGCCGAATGACCACACCGATGACCACACTGATGACCGCACCGATCGACACCGCCGCCGAGTCGCTGGGCAGCCCGGCGCTCAACATGACCGTGTTCGGCCTGTTCGTGGCGATCACGCTGTACATCGTCTACAAGGTGAGCCACCGCAACACCTCCACCGCCGACTACTACGCCGCCGGCAGCACGTTCACCGGCACGCAGAACGGCGTCGCGCTCACCGGCGACTACCTGTCCGCCGCGTCGTTCCTCGGCATCGCCGGCGCCATCGCGGTGCACGGCTACGACGGCTTCCTCTACTCCATCGGCTTCCTCGTCGCCTGGCTCGTCGCCCTGCTGCTCGTCGCCGAGCTCGTGCGCAACACCGGCCGGTTCACGATGGGCGACGTGCTGGCCTACCGGATGCGCCAGCGCCCGGTCCGCGCCGCGGCCGCGACGTCCACGCTCGTGATCTCCTTCTTCTACATGGTCGCCCAGATGGCCGGCGCCGGCGGCCTGGTCGCGCTGCTGCTCAACGTGCACGACAAGAACGGCCAGGCGCTGGTGATCACGATCGTCGGCCTGATCATGATCTTCTACGTGCTCGTCGGCGGCATGAAGGGCACCACCTGGGTGCAGATCATCAAGGCGACCATGCTCGTGCTGTGCGTGGTGCTGATGACCGTGTTCCTGCTCGGCAAGTTCGGGTTCAGCGTCACGGCGCTGCTCGACGAGGCAGCCGCGAACAACGCGACCGGCAAGGCCGTGCTCGAGCCGGGTGGGCAGTACGGCAAGTCCGCGATGAGCCAGCTCGACTTCGTCTCGCTCTCCCTCGCCCTGATCCTCGGCGCGGCCGGCCTGCCACACGTGCTGATGCGGTTCTACACCGTGCCCAACGCGCGCCAGGCGCGGCGGTCGGTGGTGTGGGCGATCGGTGCGATGGCCGTGTTCTACCTGGCCACGCTGGTGATCGGGTACGGCGCCGCGGCGCTGGTCGGCTCGGACACCATCCTCGCGTCCACCGGCAAGGAGAACTCCGCGGCGCCGCTGCTCGCGTTCGAGATCGGCGGCACGCTGCTGCTCGGCATCGTCTCCGCGGTCGCGTTCGCGACGATCCTCGCGGTGGTCGCCGGTCTGACGATCACCGCGTCGGCCTCCTTCGCGCACGACGTGTACGCCAGCATCGTCCGCCGGGGCCGGGCCGAGCCCGCCGCCGAGGTCCGAGTCGCCCGGCTCACCGCGGTGGTGATCGGGGTGCTCGCGATGGTCGGCGGCATCCTGGCGAACGGGCAGAACGTCGCCTTTTTGGTGGCGCTCGCCTTCGCGTTCGCGGCGTCGGCGAACCTGTCGACGCTGCTGTACTCCCTGTTCTGGAAGCGGTTCAACACCCGGGGCACGCTCTGGGCGATGTACGGCGGGCTCGGCTCGTGCCTGCTGCTGGTGGCCGTGTCGCCGGTGGTGTCGGGCGCGCCGACGTCGATCTTCCCGAGCCTCGACTTCCAGTTCTTCCCACTGTCCAACCCGGGCCTCGTGTCGATCCCGATCTCGTTCCTCGCGGGGTTCCTCGGCACGGTGCTCGGCCGCGAGAAGGCCGATCCCGAGAAGCAGGCCGAGATGGAGGTCCGCTCGCTGACCGGGATCGGCGCATAGGCCGCCGGGTGACCGTCAAGGGCTAGACACCGCTTGACACACGGTCTAGATCGCGTGGCCCCCGCGAACCTTGGCGGTCACCCGGCGCTCCACGAAGAACGACACCAGCGGCACTACCCCGGACAGCATCACGAGGACCGTGCCCTTGAGCGACCAGCGTGCCTTGAGCGCCAGGTCGACCACCGCGAGCAGGTAGACGATGTACAGGAAGCCGTGCGCCGGGCCGACGATCGCCACGTACAGGTCCTCGTCGAAGCCGTACTTGAGCACCATCGCCGCGCAGAGCGCGAGCAGGCCGACGCCGACGATGTAGGCCA
Organism: Actinophytocola sp.; assembly: GCF_050699915.1. GTDB lineage: Bacteria > Actinomycetota > Actinomycetes > Mycobacteriales > Pseudonocardiaceae > Actinophytocola. The sequence goes on along the minus strand of NZ_JBOHGA010000132.1, from coordinate 11,203 downwards.
TCACCCGGTAGCGCGCGAGCGCCCCGCGGACGCCCGCCGCGCCCGCGGCCTGGGCCGGGTTCTCCTCGTCGGTCAAGGGCGTCTCGCTCATCGTTGCTTCTCCTGGTGCCGGGCGTTCAGCTCGGCGAGGTAGCGGTTGTACGCGGCCAGCGCGCGATCTTCGGGCTCTTCGTCCCCGTCATCCTGCCGGGCGGCCGGGGGCGGAGGCGGCTCGGGGGCGAGCTTCGGGGCCACCTCGGCGGGCGGTTGTTCGGTGTGCTGGCGCCGGAGCTTGCGCAGCCGCCAGAACATGAAGGCCGGGAAGAGGCCGAACAGCGGCCACTGCAGGACGTAGCCGAGGTTCTGCCACGTGCCGGCGGACGACTCGAAGCGCTGCCACTGCCACCACGCCAGCCCCACGCACGCGACCAGCGACAACACGCACACGGCGACGATCCCCGCTCGTCGTGCCACCAGCCGGCTGTTCACGGCAACGACGCTAACACCAGGTCCGGAGCGCCTTCCGCCAGGCAGCGTCACTGAACGTGAGGTGCGACCCACCCGACTGCTTGGAGTCCCGCACCCCGACGGCCACCTCAGCGAACGCGACCTCGACACAGGCGTTGTCGCTACCGCCGCCGCTGCGGCTGCTCTTCCTCCACTCAGCAGCCGCTAAGTCCATAGTGGACACTGCACGCCCTTCGGTTAGATCTCGCCCCTCACGCGATCGATGAAGGCCACCGAATCCCTCGGACTGAGGGCCTCCGAGCGCAAGCGATCAAAGGCGAGTCTAGCCGCCTCGACCTCCTCGGGTTTCTCGATGTGCAGTGAACCGGTGATGTAGCTGATGAACAGAAGGTCCGGATCGTCCTCCGGAAAGCTCAGAACAATGAAGGGGCCGTCCATCCCGAGGTGGGCGCCCGCGTCGTTCGGCAGCACCTGCAGGGTCACCGTAGGCAACTCCGCTTGTTGGATGAGGTGCCGAAGCTGGCCACGCATGACCTCGGATCCGCCCACGCTCTTGCGCAGCGTCGCCTCGTCGATGATCGCGACCAGCTCAAGGGGGAACTCCTCGTCACTGAGCCGCTGTTGCCGGTGGATTCGGGCGGCCACGTCGTTGTCCCGCATGGTTCCCCGGTCCGCCCGCAGATCCGAGGTGAACAACGCGCGCATGTAGTCCTCGGTCTGCAGCAGGCCAGGAACGTGTACGAGGCTCAGCTCCAACTCCGTAGAAGCCTCGGTCTCCATGTCGATGAACCCGCGACTCTCGATGTTGAACCTCTTCCACCAGCCCGGGCGGCGGGACTCGCGAGCGAGTTCGATTAGGTCCGGGTCGTAGTGGTCGTAGAGGTCCATCATCGAGCGGACGATGTGGACATCGGCCCGAGACATCGCGGTCTCCAGGCGGCTGAGCGCGCTCTTGGTCTTGTCGAGCTTCGGCGCCGCCTCGTCGAGCGTCAGCCCCGCCGCCTCGCGCATCTGCCGCAGCCGGCGCGCGAGCTTGCGCCGCCGGAACGTTGGGCTCGTCTGCTGCCCCACCCTGCGTTACCTCCCGTGACCGTGTGATCACATGCTCGCAGGCGCGAAAGCAGATCCGGGAATCCCACTCAGGCGTGTTTCATGGCGGTGCGCGCGTAGCCGTCGGCGAGGCCGAAGACCTTCTGGCCGTAGGGCACGGAGTTGTTGTAGGAGAACACCGCGGCCCACCAGTCGGCCGGCTGGGCGAGGTCGCGGCCGCCGACGCAGAGATACCGGGCCGCGGCGAGCGCGGCGTCGTCGATCTGCTGCGGGTCGCCGCGACCGTCGAGGTTCGCGTCGGCCGCCCAGCGCTGCCAGGTGGACGGGATGAACTGCATCGGCCCGACCGCGCGGTCGACACGCGGGTCGCCGTCGAACTGGCCGCCGTCGGTGTCGGAGATGGCCTTCACGCCGGCGGACCCGTCCAGCGGCACGCCGATGATGGGCTCCGAGGGGCGACCGTCGTCACCGAGCGTGGCGCCGCCGTACTGGCCATGGTTGGACTCGATACGGCCGATGCCGGCGAGCGTGGCCCAGGAGACGCGGCAGCCGGGATCGGTCTCGTGCAGGACGAGCTCGGCGTTGCCGTACGCCATGAGCGCGCGGGCGGGCACGCCGGTCGGCGACGAGAGCCCCTCGGCCCAGGTGCGCAGCGGGTCCTCGCCGGCCCGCGGCCGCGGCTTGGCCTGCGGCTTCGCGGCGGTGTCGGTGATGTCGACGGGCGCGGGAGTCACCTCACCGGGCTGAACGTTCGCGGCCGGGACCTGCTCGGCGGGCGCCTCGGCGGCGGGCGGCTGGGAGTCATGGCCGACCACGAGCCGTTGCAGCAGCACGCCGCCGCCGGCCACGAGCAGCACCAGTACGACGACACCGAGCCGGAGGAGCAGGCCGAGCCCGCGTCGACGCGGGTGGGGGCTGCTCAGGTCCAGCTCGGTGTCGGTCACACAAGGTCAACGACGCGGGGTGGGCGACGTTACTGACGAGTTGTCGACTTCTCGGGCGTCAGGGTCGGGCGGCAAGCCTCACGCGGAGCGGCGCTCGTTCTGGCGCTGGAGACGTGCCACGCACCAGGCGGGCGCGCTGCCCTTGCGCAGGTGCTGCAGCACGGTGAGCGGGCCGAGCCGGCGGCTCAGGTCCGACGGCGCCAGGCCGGCCGCGCGGTAGTCGAGCGCGCGCTGGTCGAGCGGACTGATACCGGCGTCCCACCACTCCTTGGCCTCGGCGAGGCCGCCGACCATCTGCCACACGCCGGCGGCGGCGGACAGCAGCTCGGCCGGAACTTCGGGCAGGCGCTCGCGCATCGCGGCGTAGAACTCGGGATCGACCGACTCGACGGCCGCCCACGGGCTGTTGCCCCCGCGGGCGCGCTGGCCCGGGATCCCGGTGTTCGGCTGCACCGGCACGTCCGCGAGCCACTCCGACGCGATTCGGTTGATCTCGTCCGACTCGGCGGCCTTGGTGTGGTCCTCGGTCCACTGCCGGACCAGGTCGTCCACGCCGGTATCGTCGAGCATCCTGCCTCCTAGAGAGAAACTGCGGACCCACCCGCGAAAGTCGATGCGGGAAACCGTAGAGGCCACCACCGACAGTTCGCCAGACCTGATCCGGCCTCAGGCCCCCTAGCTGGGCCGTCTGGCCGAGAATCCACCCGTACGGTCCAATGTGTCTCGTGATTCGGCGAGGTTTCGTTACGGTCCGTAACCCGCATGAGGGAGCGCAAACCTGCAGGCCGCCGGGCCTTTTCGGCCGGGCGGCGTGCGCTGTTTATCGGGTTAGGCGAACAGGCTCCGCATGAAGGTGATGATCGCCTCGGCGCCGTCCTGGAGCCAACCGAGGAGACCCTGCACTGCTTCGGCGGCCGCGGTGGGCTGCGTGATCACGTAGAACAGCACCAGCGCCACACCCACCAGGATCATGGCCTTCTTCGCGTCCACTGCTAGCTCCGTCCCGCCGCTTCCCCGCTCACCACCGAGCACCTGTGGCCCCTGCGCCATGGTGCTACAAAATCGCCGGTTTCGGAGGCGACTTTCACACTGTGGCGGGAGCCAGCTTACGGTGCGTACAGCGGTACACCCAGCACTCTACGTCGAAGTCACCCGATCATCGAGGAGACACGCCATGATCGAGACCGTCCGTGTCGAGCGTGCCGGGCCGGTGACGACCGTCCTGCTCAACCGCCCGTCGGTCCGAAACGCCGTCGACGGAGCCACCGCCTCGGCGCTCGCGGCGGCGTTCCGTTCGTTCGAGGCGGACCCGTCGGCCTCGGTGGCGGTGCTCGCCGGGGTCGGGCCGTCGTTCTGCGCGGGCGCCGACCTGAAGGCGGCTGGCACCGATCGAGGGAACAGGACGACGACGGACGGCGACGGCCCGATGGGCCCGACGCGGATGGTGCTGTCGAAGCCGGTGATCGCGGCGGTGTCCGGGCATGCCGTAGCAGGCGGCCTGGAGCTGGCGCTGTGGTGCGACCTGCGGGTGGCGGACGAGACGGCGGTGTTCGGGGTGTTCTGCCGGCGGTGGGGCGTGCCGCTGATCGACGGCGGGACGGTGCGGCTGCCGCGGCTGATCGGCCAGAGCCGGGCGATGGACATGATCCTGACGGGTCGTGCGGTCTCCGCCTCGGAGGCCCTGGCCATGGGCCTGGCGAACCGGGTGGTCCCGGCGGGTTCGGCTCGCTCGGAGGCCGAGGCGCTGGCGCTGCAGCTGGCAGAGTTCCCGCAGGCCTGTCTCCGGTCCGACCGCGCGTCGACACTCGAACAATGGTCCGCCCCGGACCCGATGGCGACGGAGTTCGCCCACGGCATGTCAGTGCTACCAGAGGCGGCCGCGGGCCTGACCCGCTTCGCATCCGGCGCCGGCCGCCACGGCACCTTTTGACAGCCTGGAAGGACGCCTTCCTGACGTTGAACGTCCGGAAGGCGTCCTTCCAGGCACTTGACCTACCCGATCACGCCGTCCGCGCGGAGCTTCTCGATGTCCTCCGGCGAGTAGCCGAGCGAGGTCAGCACCGCTGTCGTGTCCGTGCGGGGTTCGTGTGGCGCGGTCGGCGTGGCCGGCGGGGTGCGGTCGAACTTCGGGGCCGGCGCGGGCTGGCGATGGCCGTCGAGGTCGACGAAGGTCCCGCGGGCCTGGTTGTGCGGGTGCGACGCCGCCTCCTCCGGTGTCAGCACCGGAGTCAGGCACGAGTCTGTGCCGGCCGCGCGCTCGGTCCACTCGTCGCGGGTGCGGGTGCGGATCACGGCCGCGAGCTTGTCCCGCACGGCCGGCCACTGCGCGGAGTCGAGCCGGCCGGCCACGTCGGCTGGGTCGATTTCCAGCACCTTCAGCAGGTCGCCCCAGAACCGCTCCTCGATCGCGCCGACGGCGACGTACCGGCCGTCGGCGGTCTCGTACGTGTCGTAGAACGGCGCGCCGCCGTCGAGCATGTTGCCGCCGCGACCGCGGTTCCACAGGCCGATGTTGCGCAGCCCGTGCAGGCCGGCCGTGAGCAGCGCCGAGCCGTCGACCATCGACGCGTCGACCACCTGGCCGCGACCCGACGACGCCCGCTCGACCAGCGCCGCCAGCACGCCCATCGCGAGCAGCAGCCCGCCGCCGCCGAAGTCGCCGATCAGGTTCAGCGGCGGCACCGGCCGCTCCCCCGCCCGCCCGATCGGCTCGAGCGCGCCCGCGAGCCCGATGTAGTTGATGTCGTGCCCGGCGGCCTGCGCGAGCGGGCCGTCCTGTCCCCAGCCGGTGATCCGGCCGTACACGAGCCGCGGGTTGCGAGCCAGGCAGTCGGAAGGTCCCAGGCCGAGCCGCTCGGTCACTCCAGGCCGGAAGCCCTCGATGAGCACGTCGGCCTCGTCGACCAGGCGCAGCACGACGTCCCGGCCCGCCGGCGACTTCGTGTCCACGCCGATCCACTGCCGGCTGCGCGACAGCGGGTCGTGCGGGAACGACAGCACGTCGAAGGCCTGCTTGGCGCGGTCGACCCGGACGACGTCGGCGCCGAGGTCGGCGAGGACGGTCGTCGCGAACGGCGCCGGCGCGAGCCCGGCCAGCTCGACGACCTTGAGCCCGGCGAGCGGACCAGCCATCAAGTCTCCTTGTCAGACGATCCAGGTCAGAGCGACCGAGAAATGATTTCCTTCATGATCTCGTTGGTACCACCGAAGATCCGCTGCACGCGCGCCGAGGTCCACGCCCGCGAGATCGGGTACTCGTTCATGTAGCCGTACCCGCCGAACAGCTGCAGGCACTCGTCGGCGACCCGGGAGAGCCGGTCGGTCGTCCACCACTTGACCATCGCCGCGCCGGTGACGTCCAGCTCGCCGCGCAGGTGGCGCTCGATGCACTGGTCGAGGTACGCCTTCGACACGTTGACCTCGGTCGCGCACTCGGCGAGCTTGAACCTGGTGTTCTGGAACTTGAAGATCTCCCGGCCGAACGCGGTGCGGTCCTTGGTGTAGGCGATCGTCAGCTCGACCGCGGACTCCATGGCGGCCACCGAGGACACGGCGATGATCAGCCGCTCCTGCGGCAGCTGCTGCATGAGCTGGACGAACCCGAGGCCCTCCGCGCCGCCGAGCAGGTTCTCGGCGGGGACGCGGACGTCGTCGAAGAACAGCTCGGCGGTGTCCTGACCCTTCATCCCGACCTTGTCGAGGATGCGGCCGCGCCGGAAGCCGTCGGCGCCCTCGGTCTCGACCACGAGCAGCGACACGCCCTTCGCGGTCTCCTCGGGGTTCGTCTTGGCGACGACGATGACCAGCTCGGCCTGGGCGCCGTTGGTGATGAACGTCTTGGCGCCGTTGAGGACGTAGTGGGCGCCGTCCTTGATCGCCTTCGTCTTGATGTTCTGCAGGTCCGAACCCGTGCCCGGCTCGGTCATCGCGATCGCGCCGACGAGCTCGCCGGACGCGAGCCTGGGCAGCCAGCGCCCCTTCTGGTCGTCGGTGCCGAAGGCGTTGACGTAGTGGGCGACGATGCCGCTGTGCACGGCGTTGCCCCACGCGTCGTCGCCGGCCTTGGCCTGCTCCTCCAGCAGGATCGCCTCGTGGGCGAAGGTGCCGCCGCCCCCGCCGTGCTCCTCGGGGATCGACAGGCAGAGCAGCCCGACCTCGCCGGCCTTGCGCCACAGCTCCCGGTCGACCTGCTTGGCCTCCGACCAGCGCTCGTGGTGCGGCGCGATCTCCTTCTGGCAGAACGCGTGGGCGAGCTCGCGGAAGCTGTCGAGGTCGGCGTCCAGCCACGAGGAACGCTGGGTCAGCGGCATGAGGGCTCCAAAAACAATCCGAGTGGCATGTAAAGTCCAGCCCGAATGTACCTGCGTGCGCGGACGCACGTAAAGCTGTCGAGGAGGCCTTGCCGATGTCTTCTCCGGTTCGGCACCGAACCCAGGCCGAGCGCAGTGAGCGCACCCGCGAGCTCCTGCTGGAGGCGACGATCTCCTGCCTGGTGGAGCTGGGCTACGCGCGGACGACCGTGCACGAGATCTGCCGACGGGCGGGCCTGTCCCGCGGGGCGCAGCAGCACCACTTCACGACGAAGGCGGAGCTGATGACGAGCGCACTGGAGCACCTGTTCCGGCGGCTCGGCGAGGAGATCCTGACGGCGACGTCCGACCTGCCGCCGGGGCCGGAGCGGCTCGACCACGGGATCGACCTGCTGTGGCAGGCGTACTCGGGGACGCTGTCGACGGCGGCGGTGGAGCTGTGGGTGGCGGCGCGGACGGACGAGGAGCTGCGGCGGAGCCTGCTGCCGGTCGACCGCGAGCTGGGCCACCAGACGCTGGAGTTCTACCGGCGGATCGCGGGCCCGGTCGACGAGGCGCGGCTGCAGACCATGTTGCTGTTGACGGTGAACCTTGTCCGCGGCCTGGCACTGGACGCGATGATCGGCGGAGACCCCGGGCGCCGGGACGCGCTGCTCGCCGAGTGGAAGAGGCTCGTGCTGACCAGCGGCTTTGGTATGTAGCGGTTGGCCCGGCCCTCGCTCGGGCCAACCGCCACTACGCAATAAGAGGGAGTCCGACGCACAACGTGACGTTTGCACCCGCAACTGTTTAGGAATTTCTGGTTTGACGGGCAACTCGTTTGTCGAACCTGATGGGTTCTTGTGTCGGTGAGCACTGGCATCATGCGTGCCGTGACTCAGCCGTCCATGCGTCCGCCTTATCCGCCACCACATCCGCAGGTGCTGCCGCGATACGTCCCCCCGCCGCGGCGCCCGATCGCGGGCATCGTCGCCGGCCTGTGCGGCCTGGTCGCCGCCGGGCTCGCGCTTGGGGGCTCGTTCGCGCCGATCTACGAGGTGGACCGGGAGGTCGGCGACCTCGTGATCGAGTGGTGGGGCACCGGTCCGTCGGCCGACACGGTGGCGGGCCTGGCGCTCGTGCTGGCGGCGCTGCTGCTGGCGTCGGGGGCGGCGCTGGCGTTCGCCCGGGTGGTGACCGGGGCGCGACTGTTGCTGGCGCTGGGGCTGGGTTCGCTGACGGGCACGGTGCTGCTGGCGCTGCTGAACACGCTGGAGGCCCTGGAGCGGTGGAACGGGGAGTTCCTCGGGCCCGGGGAGAGCCTCACGTTCACGACGAGTACCGGGCTGTGGCTGCCGTTGGCCGGTGTGGTGGTCGGCGTGGTGGCGGTGGTGTTCGCGCATCGTCCGCAGGTTCGCGTGGAGCCGATGACACCGCGCATCGGCTTCCCGATGCCGTACACCCGGGGTGTCGCGGTTGGACAGCTGAGGCCGCCCGGCCCGCCGCCGGTCATCCCGGCGCCCGGCGCGCCCGCACCGTCTACATCGGATGAAGAGGGCGAGATCACCTTGCGCACCAAGGTGACCGAGTCGGCGGCGGAGGAGCCCGCCTCGGAGCCCGTCTCGGAGGCCCCGACGGAGGTGTCCGACCCGGAGGCCCCCACCGAGGCACCCGTCACGATGCCGGTGGCTCACGACGCGCCGACGGAGATCCCGCCGTCCGCGGAGCAGGCCCCGACGATCGACGAGCCGGAGACGGTCGCCGACTCGCCGGCTCCCGAGGACTGGACGACGCGACTGGAGGAGCAGCCGGCCGAGCCCGAGCAGCCGCCGGCGCCAGAGCAGGCGGCGGCGGAAGCTCCCGCGGAGCCGGAGCCGACCCAGCCGGAACAGGCGCCCGCCTCGGAGCAGCCGCCCACACCAGAGCAGGCGACGACAGAACAGCCGGAGCCGGCTCAGCCGGAGGAGCCGCCCGCGCCGGAGCCCGGCAAGTCGAGCCTCGGCGACCTGCCCGCCGCCCCGCCCGCCCCCGAACTGGCCGACGACCAGGACGACAAGAAGAACTAGCCCCGGCCCCGCAGCCGCTCGACGACGTGGTCCACGAAGCCGTAGTCGCGCGCCTCGGTGGCGGTGAACCAGCGATCCCGGTCGGCGTCGGCGGTGATGCGTTCCACCGCCTGGCCGGTCTGCTGCGCGGTGAGCTCGGCCATGCGCAGCTTCATCCGGGCGTACGCGGTGGCCCGAATCGCGACGTCGGCCGCCACGCCGCCGACCCCGGCGGAGGGCTGGTGCATGAGGATGTTCGCGTTCGGCAGCGCGTACCGCTTGCCGGGCGCGCCCGAGGAGAGCAGGAACTGGCCCATCGACGCCGCGAATCCCACCGCCCAGGTGGACACGTCGGGCTCCACGAGCTGCATCGTGTCGTAGATGGCCAGGCCGGCCGTCACCGAGCCGCCCGGTGAGTTGATGTAGAACGTGATGTCCCTGTCCGGGTCGTCGGCGGCGAGCAGCAGCAGCTGCCCGGTGAGCCGGTTCGCGACCTCGTCGTCCACTTCGGACCCGAGGTAGATGATCCGCTCTCGCAGCAGCCGCTCGTTGATGGTGTCGTCGAGTGTGTTGAGCATGCCTCGACGCTAGGGCCGGCCACGCCCCGAATCGCGCGGGTTCGCTTACGGCGTGGGCGTTTCACCGTCGGCGGACAGAAACGGGACCACCAGGCGGGCGAACTCGTCCGGCGCGTCGTCGTGGACCAGGTGGCCTACCGGAATCGTCGCCGTTGTCGCGTTCGGCATCGCCGCTGCCGCCTCGGCTACGTGGGCCGGGTCGAGGTGGCTCGTCGGACCGCCGCTGATCCACAGCGTCGGGGTCGCGAGCCGCTCGACGCCCTGCCACCACCGCGGGTTCGGCGCGCGGAGCGCCCGTCGCATCGGCGCCACGACATCCCAGTCGAAGTTCAGCGGCTCGGGCGGCCTGGCCGGCGGGACGTCGGGCAGCGCGTCGCCGTCACGGGGCGGCACGGGCGCCTCTTCGAGCACGAGGCGCCGGACCGGGCGCCGGGCCGCGAGCACCGACGCGACGTGGCCGCCCATGGAATGCCCGACCACGTCCACCGGGCCGGCATCGGACAGGAACGCGACGACGTCGTCGACCATCGCGTCCACCGTGTACACACCAGGCCACGGGCTGGCGCCGTGGCCGCGAAGGTCGAGCGCGATCGACGCGCGCGAGCCGGCCAGCTCGAGAGCGAACCGCTCCCACGTGCCGGCGGTCTCCCCCAGCCCGTGCAGCAACACCACCGGCGGCCCGCCGGGACCGTCGGTCACCCGATGCGCGAGCCGAACCGGGATCACGAGACAGGACGGCGCGACCAGTTGCCGTCCGGCTCGCGCCACGCCGCGTGGCCGCGCGGCAGGTCCGCGAAGTCGCGGATGTGCGGGTGCTCGGACACCAGGTGTCGCAGATGGACGGCCCCGACGTCGACGCTGCCGGGCCCGTCCAGGAACGCCCACTGGCCGTCGTGGCGGTGCACGATCCCGGCGACCGGCGCCTCGCCGCGGATGACCCGTCTCGAGCCGACCACGAGCTCGTCGATCGACGCGTCCGGGAACGGCGAGTCGGTCAGGTCCGCGACCCGGGTCCACGGGCTGGGCGGATGGTCGTCCTTCGGCAGCCACAGCCACGGCTGGTCCGCTCGGCACCGCTCCCCTGCGTCCGGCTGCCACGGGAACACCCCGGCCCGGTCGGGCCAGATCAGCTGCATCATCGGCGGCGGCGTCCCGCGGTAGAACCCGAGCGCCTGCCCGAAGAGATCCTCGAACCACGACCGGTGCACCGGCCGGACGAGCACCGGGAACCCGTCCAGGACGCCGAGCCGCTCCTCGTCCGCCCGCAGCGGCTGGCCCGCGCGCAGCTGCTGGCCGACCGCGTTGAGCCAGGTGTGCATGTCCCGCGTGCGCAGGCCGAACATGCAGACCTCCGGCGCGCCCAGCGTGTGCCCCACGCCGACGGTGTACGCCCACCCGGGCAGCTCGTCCTCCGCGGCGACCGCGATGACGCTCCAGCCGTGCTCCTGCACGTGCCACACCGTGTTGAGCTCCCGCGAGCCCAACCCCTCGGGCCCGGTGCAGAGCCAGCAGCCACACGGATTCACGGCGGCAGCCTACGGGGTCGTCTGCTCCAGCAGACCCTTGTCGTAGGCGATCGCGACGGCCTCCGCCCGGCGGGTCGCGCCGAGCTTGGCCATGATCCGCGACAGGTGCACGCTCACGGTCTTCTCGCTGATGTACAGCTCCTCGCCCACCTGCCGGTTGGTCCGGCCCAGCGCCACGAGACTCAGCACCGACCGCTCGCGCGGGGTGAACGGATCGAGCGCCTCGCGCGGCACGGGGCCGTCGCCGAGCGGGATCCGGGCGCGCCGGGCCAGCCGGCGGACCGCGTCCAGCAGCGGCCGGGCGGCGAGCCGCTGGGCGACCTC
>NZ_JBOHGA010000131.1:0-17647 GCF_050699915.1 Actinophytocola sp. | reverse complement strand
GCTCGCCACGGTCCGCGGCACGCGCCGGCCGTGGCGAGACGCGCTGATCGCGGCGACCGCGACGGCGGCCGTGCCCACGCTGGTGGTGTGGGGCTCCCACGACCTCATCCTCCCGGCGGCACACCTGGAGGCGGCGAAGCGGCTGCTGCCGCACGCGCGCACGCATCTGTTCACCGACACCGGACACATGCCGCAGATCGAGCGCGCGGAGGAGTTCGCCGCGCTCGTGCGGGACTTCTGGAAGCGGGACGTTCCGGACTGACCTTGCGTTCACGGGCGCGGCGGGTACGGTTCGTGCATGTCGCGACCCGGTCCGCACCAAGGCGAGCCCCGGCCCTACGACTGGCAGCGGGAGTTCCAGGACCCCGACTTCGGGCAGCCGCAGCGCCGGGCCCAGGCATACCCGGAGCAGAGCTACCAGCAGCCCCAGTACCAGCAGCCGGGGTACTCGGAGCCGCAGTACCAGCAGCCGCAATATCAGCAGCCGCAGTACCAGCAGCCGGGGTATCCGGAGCCGCAGTACCAGTCCTACGACCAGCAGTACCAGTCCTACGACCAGCCATACCAGCCGTCGGCGCGGGAGATGTACCCGGACGAGCCCCGCCGCGGGCTCCGGCTGCCCGGCTTCGGACTGATCCTGAGTCTGCTCGGGATCGCGGTGCAGCTGGTCTGCATGCTCGTGCTGCCGTGGGTGTCCGCGTCGGCCGCCGGCGGCGAGGAGCTGACGCTGCCGCAGCTGTGGGATCTCGCGACCGACGCCAACCTGCAGGGCTTCGGCGGCTGGTACCTGGTCGTGTTCAGCTACCCGCTCGCCGCGCTCGGCATCGTGCTGGCGCTGGTGTCGGTGCTGGAGTCGGTGGCCGGCAAGGTGATCTTCGCCTGCATCGCCATCCTCGGCATCGGCTACCTGATCGTGCGCTACGGCGCCGGGCCGGCGGCCGGCCTGTTCGGCGAGGAGAAGGGCTTCTCCCGCCAGGAGATGATCGCGGTCGGCATCGGGGTCGGCGCGCTGGTGATCGTGTTGATCATGCTCAAGGCCGGCCTCGCCATGTTCCGCCGGATCGCCGGGTTGGTCCTGCTGGGCATGGCCGGCGTGCACGTCTACGCGCTGCAGGACCTGTTCGCCGACGGCGAGGGCCTGACCTTCGGCGCGTACGGGCCCGCGGTCGGCTACGGCCTGAGCGGCATCGCGGCGCTCATCGGCCCGCGCCGGCTGGGCTGAGGAGGTCGGCCAGCTCGGTGAAGCTCGCCACCGACACGTCCGCCGCCATCCCGCGGTCGGCCGCCTGGTGCGGGCCCTTCTCGCCGGGCCGCTCCAGGAACGCGGTGCGCAGGCCGGCCTCGCGAGCGCCGTCGAGGTCCCAACCGTGCGCGGCGACCATCAGCACCTCGTCCGGCGCCACGTCGAGCAGCCGGGCCGCGGTCAGGTAGACCTCCGGGGCCGGCTTGTAGGTGCGGGCGAGCTCGGCGGACAGGATGCAGTCGAAGGGCAGCCGGGCGGCCTTGACCAGGTTCGTCAGCAGCGCGAAGCCGCCGTTGGACAGGGCGGCGAGGATGTGTCGCTCGCGCAGCCGGGTGAGGCCCTCGACCGAGTCCGGCCAGGCCGGCAGCCGGTGCCAGGCGCGGACGAGCCGGCGCCGGGTGTCCTCGTCGGGGTCGAGGCCGTGCCGGTCGAGCAGCTCGTCCAGCGACTCCCGGTGCAGCGTGTCGAGGTAGGCCCAGTCGCGCCGGCCCTCGCGGACGTTCGCCATCGACGGCAGGTACCGCTCCCGCCACTGGCTCGCGAACGCACCGGCGTCCGTGTCGCCGAGCAGCTCACGCACCTGCTCGGCCACACCGGCGTACCAGTCGACCGTCGTGCCGAACACGTCGCAGGCGACCACCCGGATACCGTCCATGTCGTCCTGCCTACTCCCGGGAGGTTGCCGTGTCGACACCGAAGATCGTGTTGGTGACCGGAGGCGGGTCCGGCATCGGCCGGGAAATCGCGACCGCACTGCTCGCCGCCGGACACACGGTGGTGGTGGCCGGCCGCACCCGTGCGTCGCTCGAGTCGGTGGCCGGCGCCGACCCGGTCGTGGCCGACGTGACCGACCCCGCGTCGGTGGCCGCGCTGTTCGACCACGTCCGCGCGCGGTACGGCCGGCTGGACCTGCTCGTGAACAACGCCGGCATGTTCGGCCGCGGCGCACCGGTGCCCGAAGTGTCCGAAGAGGACTGGCAGGCGGTCGTCGACGTGAACCTCACCGGCTCGTTCCGCTGCGCCCGGGCCGCGTTCGAGCTGATGGCCGCGCAGGATCCACGCGGCGGCCGGATCATCAACAACGGCTCCATCTCCGCGCACGTCCCGCGCCCGTACTCGGTCGCGTACACGGCGACCAAGCACGCGGTCACCGGCCTGACGAAGGCGCTGGCGCTCGAAGGCCGGGCGCACGACATCGCGGTGAGCCAGATCGACATCGGCAACGCGGCCACCGAGATGACCGCCGGGTTCGGCGCGGGCACCCCGCAGGCGGACGGGACGCGGCGTCCTGAACCGACCATGGACGCCTCGCACGTGGGAGAGTTGGTGGCGTACATGGCGGGCCTGCCGCCCGACGCCAACGTGCAGTTCGTCACGCTGATGGCCACGACGATGCCGTTCATCGGCCGCGGTTGACGATAAGCGCAGGTAGTCAAGGCCCCGCCCGCCGGCACACGGCTCGGCGCACGCCAAATGCGAGGGGTTGTCGGTGGCTGCCGATACCCTCTCTACCGTGGTGCACGCCGTCGACCGGCATGTCGATCTTGGGCGGCGCCGATGAACCGGGAGTTGAGGGTGACTGCGGAGACGCTGTACGGGGCCGACGATCTTACGCATCTCGAGGGACTCGAGGCGGTGCGCAAGCGGCCCGGCATGTACATCGGGTCCACCGACAGCCGGGGCATCAACCACCTCTTCAACGAGATCGTCGACAACTCCACCGACGAGGGCGTGGCCGGCCACGCGAAGCGGGTCGTTGTCACGCTGCACGCCGACGGCAGCGTCCAGGTCGACGACGACGGCCGCGGGATCCCCACCGGCGTGCACGCCAAGTCGAAGCTGTCCGGCGTCGAGCTGGTGCTCACCCGGCTGCACGCGGGCGGCAAGTTCGGCGGCTCCGGCTACAAGACCTCCGGCGGCCTGCACGGCGTCGGCGCGTCCGCGGTCAACGCGCTCTCGCACCGGTTCGACGTGACCGTGAAGCGCGACGGCAAGGTGCACCAGATGTCGTTCGCGCGCGGCGTGCCGGGCGTGTTCGACGCGCCCGGCCCGAAGGGCAGGTTCAAGAAGCAGTCCGGCCTGCAGGTCGAGCGGAAGATGAAGCGCGGCGAGTCGACCGGCACATCGATCCGCTACTGGTACGACGCGCGCTACTTCGAGGCCACCGCGGCGCTGGACATCGAGGCCGTGCGGGCGAAGCTGCGCAACACCGCGTTCCTCGTCCCCGGCGTCGCCTACGTGCTGCGCAACACGACCGAGGGGGCCATCGAGGAGGAGAAGTTCTCCTACCCGCACGGCCTCGCCGACATGGTCGAGTTCCTCGCGCCGTCGGGCGAGAAGGCCGTGTCCGGCATGCTGATGATCACCGGCGAGGGCACCTACCGGGAGAACGCCGCCGACGAGAACGGCGTCATGCAGTCCAAAGTGGAGCGTCGGGCCGAGGTCGAGGTGGCGCTGCGCTGGGGCACCGGCTACGACCGCACGGTCGAGTGCTTCACCAACACGATCCGCAACGTGCACGGCGGCACGCACCGCCGCGGCTTCGACCGCGCGGTCCTCAAGGCGGTCAACGAGGCGATCGGCAGGACCCGCGGGCTGCTCAAGCCCAAGGAGGACCCGCCGACGCTGGAGGACGTCCAGGAGGGCATGACCGCGGTCGTGCACGTGCGGATCCCCGAGCCGCAGTTCACCTCGCAGACCAAGGACGAGCTGTCCACCGCGGGCATCACCAAGGTGCTGCAGACCATCGTCGAGCAGCAGGTGAAGGCCTGGACCGAGGCCCGCCGCACCAAGACCGAGGCGAAGACCGTGCTGCAGAAGGTGGTCGACGCCGCCCGCGTGCGGCTCGCCCAGAAGCAGCAGAAGGACGCCGCCCGCCGCAAGACGGCCCTCGAGGGCGCCGCGATGCCGCCGAAGCTCGTGGACTGCCGCGCCACGGGCATCAACCGCAGCGAACTGTTCCTCGTGGAAGGCGACTCCGCACTCGGTTCGGCGCGACACGCGCGGGTGTCGGAGTACCAGGCGCTGCTTCCCTTGCGGGGCAAGATCCTCAACGTGCAGAAGGCGAGCCTGGCGGACACGCTGCGCAACACGGAGATCGCCTCGATCGTGCAGGTGCTCGGGGCCGGCAGCGGGCGCACGTTCGACCTGACGACCATGCGCTACGGCCGGGTGATTCTGATGGCGGACGCCGATGTGGACGGTTCGCACATCCGCACCCTGCTGATCACCCTGTTCGCCCGGTACATGCGGCCCGTGATCGAGGACGGCCGGCTGTTCGCGGCGATGCCGCCGCTGCACAAGGTCACCACGAAGGGCCGCAACTCGGAGACCTTCTTCACCTTCACCCAGCGGGAGATGGAGACCAAGGTCGCCGCGCTGGAGAAGGCCGGCAGGCAGATCGTCACGCCGGTGCCCCGGTTCAAGGGCCTCGGCGAGATGGACGCGGACGAGCTGTGGGACACCACGATGAACCCGGCGACCCGCTCGGTCCGCCGGATCACCCTCGACGACGTCGACGCGGCGGAGCGCGCGCTCGAGCTGTTGATGGGGGAGAAGGTCGAGCCGAGGCGGGCGTGGCTGGTGGAGTCCTCGGTCCGGGTGGACCAGGCAGCGATCGACTTCTGAGGGACGAGCACACATGGCACGCCGCAAGGCCCGCACGACCCGCGTCGACCCGGCCGCGTTCGACCGCGCCGGCGCGACCGTCTTCGACAACCCGCTGAAGACGGAGATCGAGGACTCCTACCTGGAGTACGCGTACTCGGTCATCCACTCCCGCGCCCTGCCCGACGCGCGCGACGGCCTCAAGCCGGTACACCGCCGGATCCTGTTCTCGATGAACGAGAACGGCTACCGACCGACCCACGCCTACGTGAAGTCCTCCCGCGTGGTCGGCGACGTCATGGGCCGCTACCACCCGCACGGCGACGTGGCGATCTACGACGCGATGGTCCGCCTGGCGCAGGACTTCTCGATGAACGCCCCGCTCGTCGACGGCCACGGCAACTTCGGCAGCCCGGACGACGGACCGGCCGCGTCGCGGTACTGCGTCACCGGGGACACCCGGATCCGGCTGGCCGACGGCGCCAGCCCGCGCATCGGCGACCTGGTCGACCTGCCGGCCGACGCCGAGGCCGACGCCGACTTCGACGTGCTCGACAAGGACGGCAAGGCGGTCCGCGTCGAGAAGGTCTTCAACTCGGGCACCCACCCCACGCTGCGGATCGCCTCGCGGTCTGGGTTCTCCTTGCGCGGCAGCGAGAACCACCTGGTTCTCTGCCTGGACGCGCCGCTGGGCGTGCCGCTGTTCCAGTGGCGCCGGCTCGACGAGGTCCGCCCCGGCACGGTCGTGTGCATCGCCCGCAACGCCGGTGCCGACATCACCCCGACCGCCGAGGAGCTGCTCGCCGGAGCACGGGCGCACACCGCGGGCGGCCCGGTCCCCGAGCGGGTGTGGGCCGGCGGCTGGGGCCTCAAGCGCGCGTACCTGATGACCGCGTTCGGCGGAGACCTGCGTGGCCGCGCCACCGCGGGGTCGGTCGAGCAGGCCGCGGAGCTCCAGGAGCTGCTCGCCGAGCTCGGCGTGGTCGCGAAGCGGCGCGGGCGCTCGCTCACGGTGTCCCATGTGGACAGCGTGCCGTTCGTGAGCGAGTTCGCCGGGGTCGACCTCTCCCGCTGGGCCACCGACCGCGCGCGGCTGGTCGACGAGATCGGCAGTCGGGTCGGTGGCGAGGAGATCCTGGCGACGATCCTGCCGGTGATGGACTCCGGGTACCGGTTCGAGGAGGTCACCTCGGCGGTGCCGGCCGGGCCCGCGCAGGTCTACTCCGTGCGCGTGCGGTCCGCCGACCACTCGTTCCTCGCCGGCGGCTTCGTCAACCACAACACCGAGTCGCGGCTCTCGCCCGAGGCGATGCTGCTCGTGGGCGAGCTTGGCGAGGACACCGTCGACTTCCGGCCCAACTACGACGGCTCGCTGGAGGAGCCGTCCGTGCTGCCGGCGGCCTTCCCGAACCTGCTCGTGAACGGGACCTCCGGAATCGCGGTCGGCATGGCCACCAACATGATCCCGCACAACCTGGGCGAGGTCATCGGCGCCGCGCGCTGGCTCATCCACCATCCCAACGCGACACTCGACAAGCTGATGGAGTTCGTGCCGGGCCCCGACCTGCCCACCGGCGGGATGCTGCTCGGCCTCGACGAGGTGCGCCGCGCCTACGAGACCGGGCGCGGCGTGGTCCGGATGCGGGCCAAGGTCGAGATCGGCCCGCTGGAGGGCAGCCGCGGCCGCCAGGCCATCACGATCGTCGAGCTGCCGTACGCGGTGGGCCCCGAGAAGATCATCGAGAAGATCACCGACGAGGTGACCAAGTCCAAGCGGCTCACCGGGATCGCCGACGTCAAGGACCTCACCGACGGCGAGAACGGCACCCGGCTGGTCATCGAGTGCAAGGTCGGCGTGAACCCGCAGGCGCTGCTCTCCGACCTGTACCGGCTCACGCCGATGGAGCAGTCGTTCGGCATCAACAACCTGGTACTCGTCGACGGGCAGCCGCGGACGCTGGGGCTCAAGGCTCTGCTCGACGTGTTCCTGGGGCACCGCTACGAGGTCGTCACCCGGCGCACCCGGTTCCGCCGCCGCAAGCGCGAGGAACGGCTGCACCTGGTCGAGGGCCTGCTGATCGCGCTGCTGGACATCGACAAGGTGATCCGGCTGATCCGCGCCAGCGAGAACGCCGCCGAGGCCAAGGAAGGCCTCATGAAGCGGTTCAAGCTCACCGAGATCCAGGCGACGTACATCTTGGACACTCCACTTCGGAGGCTGACGAAGTACGACAAGCTGGAGCTCGAGCAGGAGCAGGACCGGCTGCGCGCGGAGATCGCCGAGCTGACCAAGATCCTCGATGACGATTCGGTGCTCAAGAAGCTCGTCTCGAACGAGCTCGCCAAGATCGCCAAGGACCTGGCCGGCGAGCGGCGCACCGCGCTGATCGACGGCGACCTCAAGGAGGTGCTCGCCGCGTCCAAGCCGGCCGGCCCGCTCGAGGTCGCCGACGACCCGTGCCAGGTGCTGCTGTCGGCCACCGGCCTGGTGGCCCGTACCGCGGCCGAGTCGGAGGAGGCCACCGAGGCGCGGCGGCGCAGTGGTCGCGCCAAGCACGACGCGGTCGCCGCGCTGGTGCACACGACCGCGCGCGGGCAGATCCTCGTGGTGACGAGCCGCGGCCGGGCGTTCAAGACCGACGTGCTGCCGCTGCCGGTGCTGCCCGAGCACGTCGGCACCGTGTCGCTCGGCGGCGGCATGGCGGCGAGCGAGCTGGTGCCGCTGGAGAAGGGCGAGCGGGTCGTCGGCATCGCGCCGCTGGGCGAGCGGGCCGAGGGCGCGGCCGGCCTCACACTGGGCACCCGGCACGGCATCGTGAAGGTGTGCGCGCCCGACTGGCCGGTGCGTTCCGACGAGTTCGAGGTGATCGGGCTCAAGGAGGGCGACGAGGTCATGGGCGCCACCTGGCTCACCGACGGGACTGAGGCGTGCGTTTTCCTGTCGTCGGACTCCTCGCTGCTGAGGTTCGCCACCTCGGTCGTGCGACCGCAGGGACTCAAGGGCGGCGGCATGGCGGGCATCAACCTGGCGGCGGGCGCGCACGTGGTGTTCTTCGCCGCCGTGCGCACCGACGACGACCAGCACGGCGAGCCGATGGTCGTCACCGCCACCGGACAGAGCGTCAAGGTCACCCCGTTCGCGAGGTACCCGGCGAAGGGCCGCGCCACCGGCGGCGTCCGCACGCAGCGCTTCCTCAGGGGGGAGACCAGGCTGGCGCTCGGCTGGGTGGGCTCCCGGCCGGCGGGTGTGTCGCGCACGGGCTCGGCCGTCGAGCTCCCCGAGCCCGACCCGCGCCGCGACGGCTCGGGCACCGCACACCCGGGTCCGGACGTGGTCGGCCGCCTGATCGAGCGGAGCTAGGCGGGCAGGTCGAACTCGTAGCCCTGGTCGGCGAGCCAGGGTAGGCAGCGCGCCAGGGCGGCCAGGGTCTGCTGGCGGTCGCCGCCGCCCGCTGCACGGAAGTAGGGCACCGGCGCGTCCGGCACCGCGGCGCGGATCGCGTCGAGGCCGTTCACGATCTGCGCCTCCCGGTCCTCGACCGGCAGCGGCAAGTTGGTGACCATAACCGCCGCGCAGGCGCTCACCGCGGCCGAGGCGGCGACGAGCCCGGCGACGTTCTTCCACGTGCACAACGATCTCCCCGATGGTGGCTTGCACCCGCGCGCAACCCCGACCGTCCACACACGTCACTGCAGACGGTTCGAAGCGCGCCAGCGCAGCCGGGTCGGGGTGCCGTCGGACCACCGGGCCCAGCCCGCCGCGAGGACGTCGATCTCGAAGAGCGCCAACCGCTCGCTGAGCCGAGCGCCGTCGGTCACGCCGTCCACGGCGGACTCGCGCTCGGCCGGGTCCGCGACCTCCCGCGCCGTGCCGCGCAGCGTGAACTCCTCGTCGTCCGGGGGCAGCACCGTCGCGTGCAGTGCCATTCGCGGGTCGCGGCGCAGGTCCGCCAGCTTCGGCGACGCCCGGCCGACCGCCACGAACAGGCCGCGCTCACCACGGATCGGGGCGACCGGGTGCACGCGCGGACTCCCGTCGGCGGCGGTCGTCGCGAGGTAGGCGTACCCGTGCCGCTCGGCGAGCAGCCGCCAGCCGTGCCCGGCGAGCTCGGGGGCGCGTTCGGCGAAGTCCGGCCACCGCATGGCGCCAACCTACGCCCGCCGCACCGACGTACGGTGGCGCCGTGAACGCGTCAGCCAACGACCCCGTCCGCACGCTCGCCGACCACTACTCCGGCTCGGCCGCCGCCTACGAGCGGGAATGGGCCGGTGTGCTGCACCCGGTGACCCGGCGACTGCTGGACCGGCTGCCGCTCACCGGCGCGGGTCGGGTGCTGGACCTCGGCACCGGGGTCGGCACGCTGCTGCCGGACCTGCGCGACGCCGCGCCCGCCGCGACGGTCGTCGGCGCGGACCGGGCCGCCGGGATGCTGCGCCGCGCGTCCGTCGACTTCCCTCGTGTGGTGGTCGACGCCGCCCGGCTGCCCTTCGCGGGCGGCGCGTTCGACGTCGCCGTGCTGGCGTTCATGCTGTTCCACCTGCCCGACCCGGCCGCCGGCGTGCGGGAGGTGCGGCGCGTCGTGCGCGCCGGTGGCACGGTCGGCGTCGCGGTGTGGGGGCAGGACCGGCCGATGCGTGCCGTGGAGATCTGGCACGAGGAGCTCGACCGCGCCGGCGCGCCGCAGGACGACGCCCTCGTCAGCCGGCACGTAATCCTGAACACCCCGGACAAGCTCGCGAACGTCTTCGGTGAAGCCGGCTTCGCCCAGGTGGACGTGGGGCCCGTGCCGTGGTCGAGGGAGCAGAGCCGCGAGGAGTTCGTCGACCACAACACCAACCTCGGGGTCGGCGCCCGCCGGCTCGCCCGCCTCGAGCCGGCCGCCCAAGAGGAGTTCCTGCTGGCCGTGCGCGCACGGCTGTCCGGCCTGGACGCCGCGGCGTTCACAGATGGTCGAGAGGTTCTGGCAGGGATTGCCCGCTGATCGGCGGTTGACGACCCCGCCACGGCCCCGCCAAGGTATGGATCGGTCTACTTACCGGGGAGTAGCAATGGCGCGCAAACGGTGGTTGGGGCTGGTCGCCGCGGTTCTCGTCGCCGGGGTGGTGACGATCCCGGGACCGACCGAGGCGAACGCCGCGCCGGACGTGAACAACCTCGACGGCGCGTGCGTCGCGCTGAAGGCGCCGTCCGGCAAGTACGTCGTGCGCAACGTGCTCGGCGGCTACCAGGCGACCGGGTCCGGCCCGACCGAGCCGTTCCGCCTGCAGCGCACCAGCCAGGCGAGCTACCTGTTCTACGGCACGGAGCGCGACTTCGTCGCGACCGGTCTCGGCTCGCTCGGTGTGCTGAAGTCGGCGGCCGCCGGCCCGCAGGCCGACTGGAAGCTGACCGCGTCCGGCAACGAGGTGACGATCTCCTCGCCGGCGGCCGGGCAGCAGCTGGCGGTCGACTCGATCTTCAAGATCCTCGCGCTGCGCGGCACCGCCACGAAGTTCACCCTGGAGGAGGCCGGCGGCTGCGCGGCCGCGCCGGAGGCCGAGCTGAACATCGACGGCACACCGCTGTCCGGCACGACGCCCGAGGGCGAGGTCCGCGGGATCGTCGACCTGCACAACCACCTGACCGCGTACGAGTTCATGGGCGGCGACATCCACTGTGGAGAGCCGTTCAGCCCGTACGGCATCACCGCCGCCCTCGTCGACTGCCCCGACCACGAGCCGCACGGCCTGGGCGGGTGGCTGGAGAACCTCGTGTCCGGCGCGTACCCGGGGCTGACCCACGACACGAAAGGCTGGCCGACCTTCAAGGACTGGCCGAAGCACAACTCGCTGACCCACGAGGCGCAGTACTACAAGTGGATCGAGCGCGCGTGGCGCGGCGGCCTGCGGGTCTACACGAACCTCTTCGTCAACAACTCCGCGCTGTGCGACATCTACCCGATCAAGCACAACTCGTGCGACGACATGGACGCGGTCCGGCTGCAGGCGCAGCGCATCCGCCAGCTCGAGAGCTTCATCGACGAGAGGAACGGCGGGCCGGGCAAGGGCTGGTTCCGCATCGTGACCGATCCGGGGCAGGCCCGCTCGGTGATCGAGCAGGGCAAGCTCGCGGTCGTGCTCGGCGTCGAGGTGTCCCAGCCGTTCGGCTGCGGCATCAAGGTCAGCGCGAACGGCGACGTGCCGCAGTGCACGCAGGCGGACATCGACGCCGGCCTGGACGAGATGTACGACCTGGGCGTGCGGCGGATGTTCGTCTGCCACAAGTTCGACAACGCGCTGTGCGGCGTGCGGTTCGACGAGGGCACCCAGGGCGTGGTGGTGAACGCGGGCAACGTGTGGACCACCGGGCGCTTCTGGGAGGCGGAGACCTGCACCGGGCCGCGGCACGACAACCCGGTCTCCTTCGAGAGCGACCTGCTCGCCGGGCCGCTGCAGGCGCTGCTGCCCGACGGCGTGACGCTGCCGGTCTACCCGAGCGCACCACACTGCAACATCCACGGGCTGACCGACCTGGGCCGCTACGCGATGGAAGGCATGATGGCCCGGGGCATGATGATCGACATCGACCACATGGGCGTGAAGTCGATGGACAGCGCCCTGTCGCTGCTGGAGGAGAAGGCCTACCCGGGTGTCGTGTCGAGCCACTCGTGGCTGGACCCGGGGTACTACGAGCGAATCTTCGCGCTGGGCGGCATCGCGGGCCCGTACGGGAACGGCACGCAGCAGTTCACCGCGGACTGGCGGACGCTGCGGAACGTGCCGAACTACCCGGGCGGCCTGGGCGCCGGGTTCGACACGGGCGGCTTCGGCGCGCAGCCCGGACCCCGGCCCGACGCGGCGGCCAACCCGTTGCACTACCCGTTCCAGACCTTCGACGGCGGGTCTACTGTGGACCGTCAGCGGACCGGTCAGCGGGTGTTCGACCTCAACGCCGACGGCATGGCCCACTACGGGATGGTGCCGGACTGGATGGCGGACCTGAAGGTCGCCTCCGGCCCGGACGCGGATGCCATCACGAACGACATGGGCCGCGGCGCGGAGGTCTACCTGGACACCTGGGAGCGCACCGCGGCCTGGTGACGGCCCGCTGACGGCTTTGGTGACGACGCGGTACCAGCTAACCGGTGATCGTCATCGGGTGTGAATGCTTGACGGGTCAGACATCGGATGTCTAACCTCCCTGGATAGATCACGTCCAGGGAGCGGGAGCGTTCGTGGCACGCATCGTCGCGCGGAGCACGGCTCGGTCGTCGGGTCATCCGATGAATGGGCGGGCTCATGGCTGACCTGGACACGGCCGTCCCCGACACCGCCCCCGTGCCGCTGCTCGAGGTGACGGAGGTCGACAAGACCTTCCCCGGGGTGCGGGCCCTCTCCGACATGCGCCTGGAGCTGCGCGCCGGCGAGGTTCTCGCGCTGGTGGGCGAGAACGGCGCCGGCAAGTCCACCCTCATGAAGCTGCTGACCGGCATCTACCCGGCCGACCGCGGGCTGTTCACGATGAACGGCGAACCGCTGGAGATCGCCGGGCCCAAGCACGCCATGGAGCTCGGCCTCAGCATCATCCACCAGGAGTTCAACCTGGTGCCCCACCTGACCGTCGCGCAGAACGTCTTCATCGGCCGCGAGCCGCGCCGGCTGCGGGTCCTGCTCGACGAGCGCCGTCTCGTCCGCGACGCCCGCGAGCTCGTCGACCGGCTGCGCCTGCCGCTCGACCCGAACGCCCTGGTCGGCGGGCTGACCGTCGCCAACCAGCAGATGGTGGAGATCGCCAAGGCGCTGTCCTACGAGCCCAAGGTCCTGATCATGGACGAGCCCACCGCGGCGCTCAACGACGCCGAGGTGGCAACCCTCCACGAATTGATCCGACGTTTCGTCGGACCCGATACCGGCGTCATCTACATCTCCCACCGGATGGAGGAGATCAAGCGGATCGCCGACCGGGTCACGGTCATCCGGGACGGCCAGTACGTCGACACCGTCGACATCGCCGCCGCGAGCACCCGCGAGATCATCTCGATGATGGTCGGCCGCACGATCGCCGACACCACCGGCCCGCGCGACGTCCGCGACGACCGGGAGACCGTCCTCGAGGTCGTCGGGCTGCGCACGAAGGCCGCCGGGACGACGACCCGGCTCAAGGACGTGTCGTTCGACCTGCGGGAGGGCGAGATCCTCGGCTTCGCCGGGCTGATGGGCGCCGGCCGCACCGAGACCGCGCGGGCGATCGTCGGCGCCGACCCGACCGACGGTGGCGCGATCCTGTTGCGGGGCAAGCCGATCCGCGTCGGGCACCCGGCCGACGCGGTACGGCACGGCATCGGCTACCTGTCCGAGGACCGCAAGCGCTACGGTCTGCTGCTCGACAAGGACGTCAAGGCCAACGTCACGCTCGGCGCGCTGCGGGATCGGTTCGCCACCGCCGGGTTCATCAACGACCGCGCCGCGCGGGCGAAGGCGGGGGAGTACGTCGGCACGCTGAAGATCAAGACGCCGTCCGTCGAGCAGACCACGAAGTTCCTCTCCGGCGGCAACCAGCAGAAGGTCGTCATCGCCAAGTGGCTGGTGCGCGACTGCGACATCCTGATCTTCGACGAGCCCACCCGCGGCATCGACGTCGGCGCCAAGGAGGAGATCCACGGGCTGCTCGAGGAGCTCGCGTCGCAGGGGAAGTCGATCATCATGATCTCCTCCGAGCTGCCGGAGGTGCTGCGGATGTCGCACCGGGTGGTGGTGATGAGCGAGGGCCGGGTGACCCAGGTCCTCACCGCCGCCGAGGCGACGCAGGAAAGCATCATGCACTTCGCCACGCTGCGCCCGGACGAGAACGTCGAGGACGCCGAGGAGCTGGGCCTCGACCCGGTGGAGACCGGCGCGGCGGAAGGGGAGGGCGCATGACGGCGGTGCGCACGCGAGAGCAGGCGAGTGGGTTCGTCACCGTGGCCAGAGGCAGACTTCAGCAGCTCCTGGCGTTCGCGAGCCTCCTCGTCATCTACGCGTTCTTCTCCTTCGCGAGCCCGTTCTTCTTCACCTACGGCAACTTCACCGCGATCCTGTTCTCCACCGTGGTGATCGGCACGCTCGCCATCGGCACCACGTTCGTGATCATCAGCGGCGGCATCGACCTGTCGATCGGCACCGGCATGGCGCTGTGCGCGGTGATGTCCGGCGTGTTCATCGTGAAGCTGGACCTGCCGATCGCCGTCGGGCTCGTCGGCACCGTCCTGTTCGGCGGGCTGATGGGGCTCGTCAACGGCATCAACATCGCGATCCTGCGCATCCCGCCGTTCATCGCCACGCTCGCGATGATGCTGGTCGCCGAGGGGCTCGCGCTGGTGCTGTCGAACAGCGCGCCGATCTACTTCAGCGAGGACCCGTCGTACACGAAGATCTCCACCGGCAACGTCATCCCGGGCGTGCAGTTCCCGAACGCGGTGCTGGTGCTGATCGGGGTCGCGGTCATCGCCGGCGTGCTGCTGACCAAGACGCTGCTCGGCCGCTACACGTACTCGATCGGCAGCAACGAGGAGGCCACCGCGCTGTCGGGCATCGACGTGCGCCGGTGGAAGATCGCGGTCTACGCGTTCGCGGGGCTGTTCATCGGGCTCGCCGGCATCATGATCTCCGCACGACTCGGGTCCGCCCAGCCGGCCACGGGCATGGGCTACGAGCTGCAGGCGATCGCCGCGGTCGTCATCGGCGGCACCTCGCTGTCCGGGGGCAAGGGGTCCATCGTCGGCACGCTGATCGGCGCGCTGATCATCTCCACGCTGAACAACGGCCTGCAGATCATGTCCATCCCGCAGGAGTGGCAGAACGTCATCCTCGGCTGCGTGATCCTCGTGGCCGTCTACACCGACATCCTCCGCAAGAAAGAGGCCTGACCCATGAACATGCGCAAGGCCGCCGCCGTCCTGCTCGGCGCCACCCTGACCCTCTCGCTGACCGCGTGCGGCGAGGAGGGCGGCGCCGGCGGTGCCGGTGGCGGCCAGCCCTACATCGCCATCGTGTCCAAGGGGTTCCAGCACCAGTTCTGGCAGGCGGTGAAGCAGGGCGCCGACGAGGAGGCGGAGAAGCAGGGCGCGCGGGTCACCTTCGTCGGCCCGCCGACCGAGGCGGACGTCGAGGAGCAGATCAACATGCTCACCAACGACATCGCCAAGACGCCGCAGGCCATCGGCTTCGCCGCGCTGGACAGCAAGGCCGCCGAGCCGCTGCTGCAGCAGGCCAAGTCGCAGAACATCCCGGTGATCGCCTTCGACTCCGGTGTGGACAGTGACGTGCCGGTGACCACGGTCGCCACCGACAACAAGGCCGCCGCGGCCGAGGCCGCCAAGCACATGGCCGAGCTGGTCGGCGGCAAGGGCGAGGTCGCGATGGTCGTGCACGACCAGACCAGCAAGTCCGGCACCGACCGGCGAGACGGGTTCATGGCGTGGATGAAGGAGAACGCGCCCGACATCACCGTGCTCGACCCGCAGTACGGCGGCGGTGACCAGGCCGAGTCCGCCAACATCACCAAGTCGATCATCTCGTCGAACCCGGACCTGAAGGGCATCTACGCGTCCAACGAGGGCTCCGCGATCGGCGTGATCAAGGGCGTGGAGGAGAGCGGCAAGTCCGGCATCCAGCTGGTCGGGTTCGACTCCGGCAAGGCGCAGATCGACGCGATCAAGGACGGCTCGATGGCCGGCGCCGTCACCCAGGACCCGATCAACATGGGCCGCGAGCTGGTGCGGGCCGCGATGAAGGCGATCGACGGCACGGACCAGCCGAAGAGCGTCGACACCGGCTTCTACTGGTACGACAAGACGAACGTCGAGGACGACAAGATCAGGGCCGTCCTCTACGAGTGATGTGCCAGCCCCGAGATCCCTGCTCGGCACGGCCAGGAAGGACGCCTTCCGGACACTGGGTGCCCTGAAGGACGCCTTCCTGGCATTCAGCTCGCCCGGCGCAACCGCCTGGTCGGCGCGTTGCGTCCCATGTAGACGGTCAGTTCGGCGACCGTGCGGGACAGGTCCGCCAGGTCCTCGGCGACGAGGGCCTGGGGGCCGTCGCACAGGGCAAGGTCCGGCTGGGGGTGGACGTCGACGATGACACCGTCGGCGCCGGCCACGATGGCCGCCCGGCTCAGCGGCAGCACGAGGTCCCGCCGGCCGCCCGAGTGCGACGGGTCGACGATCACCGGCAGGTGCGACAGCCGCTGCGCCACCGGGACCGCCGAGATGTCCAGCGTGTTGCGGGTCGCCGTCTCGAACGTCCGGATCCCGCGCTCGCACAGCACGATGTGCAGGTTGCCGCGCTGCGCGATGTACTCCGCGGCCATCAGCCACTCCTCGATGGTGGCGTTCATGCCCCGCTTGAGCATCACCGGCTTGCCGGCCGCGCCGACCGCCTGCAGCAGCGTGAAGTTCTGCATGTTCCGGGTGCCGACCTGCAGCATGTCCGCGTACTCGGCGACCATGTCGACCTCGTGCGCGCCCACGACCTCGGTGACGATCGGCAGGCCGGTCTCCTCGCGCACGTCGGCGAGGATCTTCAGGCCCAGCTCGCCGAGCCCCTGGAACGCGTACGGCGACGTGCGCGGCTTGAAGGCGCCGCCGCGCAGCAGCGTCGCTCCCGCCGCCTGCGCCATCCGCGCGGACTCCAGCGTCTGCTCGGGCGTCTCGACCGCGCACGGCCCGGCGATCAGCGTCACCGTGTCGGGGCCGATCGGGACACCGCGCACGTGCACCACCGAGCGGTCCGGATGGTGCTCGCGGCTCACCAGCTTGTAGTTGGTGGAGATGCGGGTGACGTTGCAGACGCCCCGCATGCCGGACAGGTTCAGCGTGGCGAACGCGTCGACGTCGCCGACCAGACCGATGATCATCCGGCTAACGCCGCGGCTGACGAACGCCTGGCCGCCGGCGGACTCCACCCGGTCGATCACGGCGTCCACATCAGACTGTTCCGCGTCCGACGCCATCACGATGACCACGTGCTTCCTCCTCGGTTCAGGCGGCGAGATCGGGGCGGAGCGCGACGGCGCCACGCAGGTACACGTGGCGGATCGCCGAGCGCGGCAGGTCGCTGTCGATGTGGGCGAGCAGCCGGATCACCCGCGGCAGCGAGTCCGGCACGCCGATCTCGGTGGCGCACAACAGGGGCACGTCGGTGAGGCCCAGGCCGCGGGCGCCGGCCGCGGGGAAGTCGCTCGCCAGGTCGGCCGTCATGGTGAACACGACGCTGATGATGTCCTCGTGGTGGACACCGTTGCGCTCGACGACCTCGGTCACCAGCTCGACGGTGCCCGCCGCGATCGCGGCCGGGTCGTCCCGGTCGACCTGGATCGCGCCGCGTACCGCCCGGACCGCCATCGTCAGCGGGGGAACTGGCCCGGCCGGCGTCCCTCGCCGGCGGGCCCGCGGTAGGCCTGCGCGATGTCGAGCCACCGGTCGGCGTGCTCGCCGGTGGCGGTGACCGCGAGGTCGTCGCGGTGCCGGCGGCGGGTCACGAGCAGGCAGAAGTCCTCCGCCGGGCCGGTGATGCGCTGCTCCGCGTTGGCCGGACCGAACTCCCAGGTGCCGCCCTCGGGGGCGGTGAGCTCGTAGCGGAACTGGACCTCCGGGGCCTGCTCGCCGCGTGCCTGGTAGCCGAAGTCCCAGGTGAGCGTGGCGAACCAGGCGAGGTGCCAGAGCCGGTCGGTGCGGGTGCGCTCCTTGCCGAGCGCGTCGGCGATGTCCTGCCCGTGGGCGAAGGTCTCCATGATCCCCGCGGAGGCGAGTACGGCCGGCGGCAGCGGCCGGACGAGCC
>NZ_JBOHGA010000130.1:0-17664 GCF_050699915.1 Actinophytocola sp. | reverse complement strand
TGCTCGACCCGGGCCACAACGGCGGCAACGCCGCCGACCCGGCCGCGATCAACCGGCCGGTGCCGGCCGGCCGGGGCCGGACCAAGCCGTGCAACACGACCGGGACCGCGACCGACGCCGGATTCCCCGAGCACGCGTTCACCTGGGCGGTCTCGCGGCAGGTCCGCGACATCCTCGTGGCGCGCGGGGTGAAGGTCGTGCTCACCCGCCAGAACGACACCGGCGTCGGCCCGTGCGTGAACGAACGGGCGGCGATCGGCAACGACGCGGCGGCGGACGCGGTCGTGTCGATCCACGCGGACGGCTCCACCGACCCGAACGCGCGCGGGTTCCACGTCGCCTACTCGGCGCCGCCGCTGAACGCCGCGCAGGGCGAGCCGGCCATGCGGCTGGCTCGCACCATGCGCGACGGGATGCGGTCGGCCGGCTTCCCGCTGTCGAGCTACATCGGAGCGGCGGGCCTGTCCCCGCGTGACGACTTGGGCGGGCTGAACCTGTCGACCCGCCCGGCGGTGCTCGTGGAGTGCGGCAACATGCGCAACCCGGCCGAGGCGGCGAAGTTCTCCAGCGCGGCCGGCCAGCGGTCCTACGCGGCGGCGATCGCCGCCGCGATCCTCGCCTACCTCGCCTAACGCTCCAGGGGTCGGGCGCCGAGCTTGTCGGTGAGCAGCTTGACCATGTCCGCCTCGGGGTTGGGCGGCGGCTCGGGCTCCGGGCCGTTGCCCGAGTAGTAGTCCTCCTCGTCCGGCGGCTCCGGCGGGGGCGGCTCGTCGGTCTGGACCGGGCGGACCGGCTCGCGCGGCGGCTCCGGCTCCTTCGGTTGCCGCGGCTGTTGCGGCGCCGGTCGGGTGGGCCGCTCGTAGGTCGGCGGCTCGGCCCTGGCCGGCTTCGGCGCGGCGGCCGCACCGGGCCCGCTGTTGTCGGCGTGCACGCAGCGCACGTGCCAGCTGCCGCCGAACACGTTCTCCAGCGCCTTGGCAATCGCCTCGACGTTGCGGGGCTCCCCGAGCCGGCGAGCCAGCGGCGCGGCCGTGTGCCCGATGGTCACGGTGTCGGCCTCGACCGACTGCACGCTCGCGTTGGTGAGCATGGCCTCGGTGCTGCGACTGACCTTGCGGACCTCGGTGAGCAGGTCCGACCAGAGCCGGCGCATGCCGGCCGCGTCGACGCCGCCCGGGGTGGCGGGCTGACGGGCGGCCTCGGCGGCCGGCGTGGTGACCGCGGGCGTCCGCTCGGCCGGCCGGTCCGGGGTCGGCGCGGGCCGGTCGCCGGCATCGGACGGCGCGGCGGCGGGCTCGGTCGCGGGTTTGGCGGCGGGCTTGGCCTGTTCGCTCTGCTCGGCGGGCTGTTGCGGCCGGCTCGGGCGCTCGTACGCCGGCGCCTGCGTGACCTCGGCGCCACCCGACACGGTGACCCGGCGCTCGATCCGCTCCAGTCTTTGAAGCACGGCCGAGTCGGCGGCGGCATCGGTCGGCACCGCGCCCGGCAGCAGCATCCGTGCGCACAGCAGCTCCAGCAGCAGCCGGGGCGCTGTCGCGCCACGCATGTCCACCAGGCCGGTGTGCACGATCTCCGCGTACCGGGTGAGCGTGGCGGGCCCGAGCTGCTGGGCCTGCGTGATCATCTTGTCCAGCTCGTCGCCCGGCGCGGGGACGAGTCCGCGCGCGCCGGCGTCGGGCACCGCGCGCAGCAGCACCAGGTCACGCAGCCGGTCGAGCAGGTCCGAGGCGAACCGGCGCGGGTCGTGGCCGGCCTCGACCAGCCGGTCGACCGTGCCGTAGACGGCGGTCGCGTCGTTCGCGGCGAGCCCGTCGACCATGTCGTCGATGAGCGCCACGTCGGTGACGCCGAGCAGCGCGACCGCGCGGTCGTAGGTGACACCTTCCGGCCCGGCGCCGGCGAGCAGCTGGTCCAGCAGCGACTGGGTGTCCCGCGCCGAGCCGCCGCCGGCGCGGATGACCAGGGGGAACACGGCCGGCGCGACGGTGGCGCCCTCCGCGGCGACGTTGCGGTCGAGCAGCTCGCGCATCGCGCTCGGCGGGATCAGCCGGAACGGGTAGTGGTGGGTGCGCGAGCGGATCGTCGGCAGCACCTTGTCCGGCTCGGTGGTGGCGAAGATGAAGACGAGGTGCTCCGGCGGCTCCTCGACGATCTTGAGCAGGGCGTTGAAGCCCTGCGTGGTGACCATGTGCGCCTCGTCGATGATGAACACCCGGTACCGCGACGAGGCCGGCGCGTAGAACGCGCGGTCGCGCAGCTCGCGGGCGTCGTCCACGCCGCCGTGGCTGGCCGCGTCGAGCTCGACCACGTCGACGTTGCCGGGGCCCTCCGGCGCGAGCGAGATGCACGAGTCGCACTCGCCGCACGGGTCCGGCGTCGGCCCCCGCTCGCAGTTCAGCGAGCGCGCGAGGATGCGCGCGCTGGAGGTCTTGCCGCAGCCGCGCGGGCCGGAGAACAGGTACGCGTGGTTGACCCGCTTGGCGGTCAGCGCGACCCGAAGCGGCTCGGTGACGTGTTCCTGGCCGACGACCTCGGCGAAGGTTGCCGGACGGTACTTGCGATAGAGGGCGAGCGCCACGGCAGCGACCCTACCCGTCGGCCCCGACGGTCCGGCCACCCACGGCGGCCGGCGATCGCGGTGGCTACAATTACCTTGGACCCCACGCGGCGTTCATCTCGTGAACCTCCCCAGGGCCGGAAGGCAGCAAGGATAAGCGGGCTCTGACGGGTGCGTGGGGTCCCTTTCGTCTCTCTCTCGGTGTCGCGGGCTGGGCTGGTCGGGCGATCCGCCGGACTCGAACGTGTGCAACCGGCCGGCAGCCCTTGGCCGCCCAGCGCCGCCCCTGGTTGCCTCGAAGCCATGCAGCAGCCGTTCGAGCTTCCCGAGTTCTACATGCCCTACCCGGCCAGGCTGAACCCGAACCTCGAGCGGGCACGCGAGCACAGCAAGGCGTGGGCATACGAGATGGACATGATCGACGTGCCGCAGCACGGCACGAAGATCTGGGACGAACACGACTTCGACTCCCACGACTACGCGCTCCTGTGCGCCTACACCCACCCGGACACCTCCGGCCAGGACCTCGACCTGGTGACCGACTGGTACGTCTGGGTCTTCTACTTCGACGACCACTTCCTGGAGCTGTTCAAGCGCACCGGCGACCTGCGCGGCGCGCGCCAGTACCTGGACCGGCTCGCCGCGTTCATGCCGGTGCACGGCGAGATCACGGCGACGCCGGAGAACCCCGTGGAGCGCGGCCTCGCGGACCTGTGGACACGGACCGTGCCGACACATTCGCCCGACTGGCGGGCGCGGTTCGTGGAGAGCACGAAGAACCTGCTCGACGAGTCGCTGTGGGAGCTCGCGAACATCAACGAAGGAAGGGTCGCCAACCCGATCGAGTACATCGAGATGCGGCGCAAGGTGGGCGGCGCGCCATGGTCGGCGAACCTGATCGAGCACGCGGTCGGGGTCGAGGTGCCCGCGTCGATCGCCGCGTCCCGGCCGATGCGGGTCCTGCGGGACACGTTCGCGGACGGCGTGCACCTGCGCAACGACCTGTTCTCCTACGAGCGCGAGGTGCTCGACGAGGGCGAGCTGTCCAACGGCGTGCTGGTGTTCGAGCGGTTCCTCGAGCTGACGACGCAGCAGGCCGCGGAGGCGGTGAACGACCTGCTCACCTCGCGGCTGCACCAGTTCGAGCACACGGCGCTCACCGAGGTGCCGCCGCTGCTGGCCGAGCACGGCGTGCACGCGGCCGGCGTCGCGGCGTACGTGAAGGGGCTGCAGGACTGGCAGTCCGGTGGCCACGAGTGGCACCTGCGGTCCAGCCGGTACATGAACAAACGGGCATCGGTCCTCGGTGGACTGTCCTCGCTCTCCTCAGTGCTCACGACGATGCCGCAGCGGGCTCGCGCGTTCAGCCACAAGCCGTACGAGCACGTCGGAGTGCGACCGCGGCCGGAGCTCTACATGCCTTACACGTTGCGGATGAGCGAACATCTCGACGCGTCGCGGGAGAACGTCGTGGGTTGGGCGCGCTCGGTCGGCCTCCTGGCCGAGGGCGTGTGGACCGAGCGCGACCTGCGCGACATCGACCTGCCGCTGTGCGCGGCCGGCATCCACCCGGACGCGTCCGGCGACGAGCTGGACACCTCCGCTATGTGGCTTACCTGGGGCACCTACGGCGACGACTACTACCCGGTCCGCTTCGGCCGCGACCTCGCCGGGGCGCGGGCGAGCAACGACCGGCTCAAGCAGCTGCTGGGTCCTGTGCCCATGGTTCCCGCGAACGCGCTGGAACGCGGCCTGCTCGACGCGTGGCAGCGCACGGTCGCGCCGATGGCCGACGAAGCGCGGAGGACGTTCCGCGCGGCCATCGAGCGCATGCTCGACGCGTGGCTGTGGGAGCTGGACAACCACTCGGCGAACCGGATCCCGGACCCGGTCGACTACATCGAGATGCGCCGCCAGACGTTCGGCTCGGACCTGACGTTGTCGCTGGCGCGGCTCGCGCACGACACGTTGCCGGCTTCGGTCTACCAGGCACGACCGATCCAGTCGCTAGAGAACGCGGCGATGGACTACGCGGCGCTGCTCAACGACGTGTTCTCCTACCGCAAGGAGATCGAGTTCGAGGGCGAGCTGCACAACGCCGTGCTGGTCGTGCGTAGCTTCCTCGGCGTGGACACCGACCGCGCGTTCGAGATCGTCGTGGACCTGATGACGTCGAGGATGAAGCAGTTCGAGCACGTGCTGGCCGAGGAGCTGCCCCCGCTGGTCGCCTCGCTCGACGCGCCAGAGCGGGCGGCGCTGGAGGCGTATGTCGACGGGTTCAAGGACTGGATGGCGGGGATCCTCAACTGGCACGAGGGCTGTCACCGGTACGAGGACGCGGCGCTGCGCTATCCGACGCCTCGCTTCGACCGTATCGGCGGGCCGCGCGGGCTCGGAACCTCGGCCGCACAAATCTCGCGCGCTTTTGTCGGTGCCCCGTCCTAACGTGACGGCCATGTTGCCTTGGTCTTCCGAACTGGCGGGTCGTATCGAAGACGGAGTCGTGCACAGCGAGCTGCTGCGCGGCAACCCTCTCGGCGATCCGCACGAGCGCCCGATCCACGTGTACCTGCCGCCCGGCTACAACTCGGACACCGGGCGGCGCTACCCCGTCGTCTACACGATCCAGGGTTACACCGGACATGTCGGGATGTGGTTCAACCGCATGCCGTTCCGCCGTCCGTTCCCGGAGTTGGCGGACGAGCTGTTCGCCACGACGGCGACGCCGCCGGCGATCGTGGTGTACGTCGACGCGTGGACGGCGTTCGGGGGCAGCCAGTTCCTCGACTCCCCCGGCACCGGCCGGTACCACTCGTACCTCTGCGAGGAGGTCGTCCCCTGGGTCGACGCCCGGTACCGCACGCTCGCCGACCGTGATCACCGGGCCGTCGCCGGCAAGTCGAGTGGCGGGTACGGCGCGATGGTGACGCCGATGCTGCGGCCCGACTTGTTCGGCGCCTTGGCCACGCATGCCGGGGACGCGCTGTTCGAGGTCTGCTACCAGGCCGACTTCCGCGACGTGGCTCGCACCCTGCGAGACGAGTACGCCGGTTCGTACGAGGCTTTCCTCGCTGACTGGCGCGGCCGCCTGCACGGCACGAAGGACAGCGACCTGGACCTCATCGAGACGTACGGCTACGCGGCCGCGTACTCGGCGAACCCGGACGGCTCGGTGAGCCTGCCGTTCGACGAGTTGGGCGCGCCGGTGCCCGAGGTCTGGTCTCGGTGGCTGGCCTGGGACCCGGTCCGAATGGCCGCCGAGCCGCGCTACGCCGAGGCCCTCCGAAGCCAACGAGCGATCTGGATAGACGCCGGCACCCGGGACGAGTACCACCTGGACTTCGGCGCGGAGGCCTTCCGCCGAGCGGTTTCCGCCGCCGGCGTCCCGGACACAACCGTCCACTTCGAACTGTTCCCGGCCAAGCACGGCGGCATCGAATACCGCTACCCGTTGTCCCTGGCCTGGCTCTGCGAACGCATGGCGTAGTCTACAGCGAACACCACGCCGATCATCAACCCTGATCGGACACATCGGCGCGCTCCGCCGAAGCCTGGGCGTCATCGCGGCGGCCGCCGTCGCGCTTGGCGTGGCTCAGCTTGGCCGGCCACCAGATCTTCGGGCCGATGTCGATCGTCAGGGCCGGCACCAGGAGGGAGCGCACCACGATGGTGTCCAGCAGTACGCCGAACGCCACGATGAACGCGATCTGGGCGAGGAAGAGCACGGGGATCACCGCGAGCGCGGCGAAGGTCGCGGCCAGCACCACGCCGGCGGACGTGATCACGCCGCCGGTCACGGCCAGCCCGTGCAGCGTGCCGGTTCTGGTGTCGGTCAGCAGCGTCTCTTCGCGGACCCGCGTCATCAGGAAGATGTTGTAGTCGATCCCCAACGCCACAAGGAAGATGAAACCGAACAGCGGGATCGCCGGGTCCGAGCCCGGGAAGTCGAAGAGGTGGTTGAACACCAGCGCCGACACACCCATCGTCGCCGCGAAGGACAGGACCACCGTCGCGATCAGCAGCAGCGGTGCCACCAACGCGCGCAGCAGCACCGCCAGCACGAGGAAGATCACCACGAGGACGATCGGGATGATCAGCGTGCGGTCGTGCTCGGAGGCCACCTCCGTGTCGAGCTGGATGGCGCTCTGGCCGCCCACCTTGGCGTCCGCGCCGGGTAAGGGGTGCACCGCGGCCCGGATTCGTTCCACAGTGGACAGCGCGGCGTCGGAGTCGCTGGGGTCGTCCAGCACGGCCTGGATCATGACCTTGCCGTCCCGGGTGCCGACCGGCGCCGCCTCGGAGACGCCCGGCACACCGACCGCGTCGAGCACGGCCCGGGTCTCCGCCTCCTCGGCGATCACCACGGTCGGCGAGCCGGAGCCGCCCGGGAAGTGCCGGGAGAGCACCTCCTGACCGGTCGTGGAGTCCACTTCGGACAGGAACAGGTCCGACTGCGCGGTGCCGCTGGCCTTGAGCTGCGGCAGGAAAGCGGCGCCGACGACCAGCACGAGCGTGGTGACGATCCAGATCACCCGCGGCCGGGCACCGACGAGCCGCGCTATCCGGCCCCACAGCCCCGCGTGCTCCGGCTTCGCCGAGCCGAGCGTCGGGCGGAATGGCCAGAACGCGGCCCGCCCGAGCAGCGCGAGCGCGGCCGGTAGGAACGTCATCGCCGACAGCAGCGCGCCCGCGATGCCGATCGCGGCGACCGGGCCGAGGCCCTGGTTGGAGTTGAGATCGGAGAACAGGAGGCAGAGCAGGCCGAGGATGACCGTCCCGGCGGACGCGGTGATCGGCGCGATCGTGGCCCGCCAGGCCGCGATGATCGCGGTGTAGCGGTCCTGCGTGTCGCGCAGGATCTCGCGGAACCGCGACACCAGCAGCAGCGCGTAGTCGGTCGCCGCGCCGAACACCAGGATGAACAGGATGCCCTGGCTCTGGCCGTTCAGCGTCAGCGTGCCGCTGTCGGCGAGTTGGTAGACGACCCAGCTCGCCACGCCGAGCGCGAACACGGCCGACAGCAGCACGATGAGCGGCAGCACCGGGCTGCGGTAGACGACGATCAGGATGACCACGACCACCGCGCCGGCGACGAGCAGCAGGAGCCCGTCGAGCCCGCCGAACGCCTCGACGAGGTCGGAGATCTGGCCGGCCGGCCCGGTGACGAGCACGGTCAGCCCCTCGGGAGTGCCCTCGGCGAGCGCCTCGCGGACCTCGGCGACGACCTCGCCCGGGTTGCCGTCCCCGGTGATCGGCACGACCAGCTGCAGCGCCTCGCCGTCCTTCGACGGCACGGCCCGCGGCGGTGGCCCGGTCACGCCCTCGATTCGGGCGAGCTCGGCGGCCTGGCCGGCGAGGTAGCGGGTGTCGGCCTCGGTGATGCCGCCCGCCCGCTCGGCGACGACGACGACCGGGATGACCTCCTGCTCGTCGAACCGCTCCTGGAGTCGCGCGACCTCGGTGGCCTCGGCGGACTCGGGCAGGAAGGCGGCGTTGTCGTTCTCCGCGACCTCCGCCAGCTTGCCGGCGAAGGGCCCGCCGAGCGCGCCGAGCCCGAGCCAGACGAGCACCAGCAGGGTCGGCAGCCACCACATCCGGCGCATCGAGGCCCCCTCGATTCGATGACGTTTCGCCAGATCATCGCCGCGCGCACGAGAGGACGCACAACGGGCCCGCGAGACCTCGCTCACGGCCCACCACACGCGCCGGTTCGAGCGGCCATGCTGAGTTCGTGAACCGCTACCTGCTGGACAACGACCGTCCGGAGGCCGGCGCCCGGTTCGAGGCGCTGGCCGAGCTGTTCGACCCGTGGACGTTTCGCCATCTCGACGGGCTCGGCCTCGGCGAGGGTTGGCGCTGCTGGGAGGTCGGCGCCGGCGGGTCGTCGGTGCCGCGCGGCCTGGCCGACCGGGTGGGCGCGAGCGGCCGGGTGCTCGCGACGGACATCGACGTGTCCTGGACGACGCCGGCGGCCGGCGGTGTGCTGGAGGTGCGCCGGCACGACGTGACCCGCGACCCGCCGCCGGCAGAGACGTTCGACCTCGTTCACGCCCGGCTGGTACTGGTGCACCTGGCAGACCGCGAGGCCGCGCTGCGGTCGATGATCGGCGCGCTGCGCCCCGGCGGCTGGCTCGTGCTCGAGGACGCCGACCCGGCGCTGCAGCCGTTGAGCTGCCCGGACGAGCACGGCCCGGCCGAACAGCTGGCGAACCGGCTGCGCCGCGCCTTCCGCACGCTGCTCACCGGTCGCGGCGCGGACCTGTCGTACGGCCGCAAGCTGCCCCGCCTCCTGCGTGAGGCGGGGCTGGCCGCCGTCCGCGCGGAGGCCTACTTCCCGATCACGTCGCCGGCGTGCGAGATCCTGGAGGCGGCGACGATGCGCCACGTCCGCGAAGAACTGCTGACCGCCGGCCTGGCAACGGCCGAGGAGATCGAGACCCACCTGGCGAACCTCGACGGCGGTGGGCTCGATCTCACCCTCGCGCCGATGATCACGGCGTGGGGCCGGAAGGACTAACGGAGGTCAGACCTCCGGTCCCGGTCCGTGTACTCGGGTTCGGGCACGTCGACCAGGTCCTTCTCCGGGTTCACCAGGCTGCCGTCGGTGCCCACGCCGTCGCCGTGCTCGGTGCTGCGGTCGGCGCCGTGGTCGACGGGCTCTTCCTTCGGGCTGTGCAGGCTCCCGTCGGTACCAACGCCGGTACCGGTGCCGAGATCCTTGTCGTGAGGCATGTTCCCCACCCTCTTCCCACTCTGGTCGTACGCCACAGACCTACCCCGTCCACCGCCGCCCAACCCTCCGAGCCCGCCCAGGGGTTTTGAGTGGTCGCAACCCACTCCGGTAGGCTCCCCGGCGGAGGATTCGCATAGTGGCCTAGTGCGCACGATTGGAAATCGTGTTGGGTGTGATAGCCCTCGCGGGTTCAAATCCCGCATCCTCCGCGCTCCTGAGCGGGGAAACGCCGAGTGTCATGATCATGGACGCTCGGCGCTCTCCATGCCGGCTCGGCGCACCTTCGGAGACGTCCGGAATGCCTGCCACGTGGGAAAATTGTTACTGCTCGTAACCCGCGGTGACAGGGAGCTGGTGTGTCGATGCCACAGCAGGAAGGGCCAGGCGCTCGACGCACGGGACTCGCGCGGGTGTCCTGGGTGTACCTCGGCTTGGTGGTGGTACCGGCACTGCTCGCAGTCGCCCTGCTCGTCGGAGGCGACGACGACGGGGGAACCGTCACCGCCACGACGTCGGTCGCCGGGCATCCACTGGCGCAGCTGTTGCTGGCCATCGCCGCCGTCGTCGCGCTGTGCAAGGCTTTCGGCTGGCTGGCGCACCTGATCGGGCAGCCGCCGGTGATCGGCGAGATCGCGGCGGGCATCGTGCTCGGCCCCTCGGTGCTCGGCGCGCTCTGGCCGGCCGGCGCCGCCGCGCTGGTCCCGGACTCGGTCGTGCCGCAGCTCAACGCGCTGGCACAGATCGGTGTCGTCCTCTTCGTGTTCCTCACCGGACTCGAGCTGAACCTCGCGCTGCTGCGCGGGCGCGGCCGGCTGGCCACGGTCGTGAGCCACGTCAGCATCGCGGTGCCCTTCCTGCTGGGCGTCGTGCTCGCGGTCGTGGCGTTCACCACGTTCGCCCCGCAGGGCGTGGGCTTCCTGGCCTTCGCGCTGTTCTTCGGCGTCTCGATGAGCGTGACCGCGCTGCCGGTGCTGGTGCGGATCCTCAAGGACGTGGGGCTGTTCCGCAGCGAGGTCGGGGCGGTGGCGCTGACCTGTGCGGTGGTCGACGACGTCACCGCGTGGAGCCTGTTGGCACTGGTCGTCGCGCTCGCCACGGCCTCGTCGCTGTCCGGGGTGCTGGTGACGCTCGGGCTGACGGCGGCCTTCATCGCGCTGCTCCTGCTGGTGGTGAAGCCGGTGCTGGCCCGGGTGATCAGCAGGACCGCGCCGGGGCGGCTGCGGCACACCGCGCCGCTGGCACTGGTCGCCGTGCTGTTGTGCGCCATGACCACCGAGTGGATCGGCGTGCACGCGATGTTCGGCGCGTTCCTGTTCGGCGTCGTGTTCCCGCGGGACAACCCGGTGGCGACCTGGCTGCACGAGAAGGCGGGCGGGCTGACCTCGGCGCTGCTGCTGCCGCTGTTCTTCGCCTACAGCGGGCTGCGCACCGACATCGGCCTGCTCGCCGGCGACGCGGAGCTGTGGCTGTGGTGCGGCGCGATCCTGCTGGTCGCCGTGGCGGGCAAGCTGGGCGGTGCGGCGCTCGCGGCGCGGACCGTCGGGGAGAGCTGGAACCGCTCGCTGCAGCTGGGCGCGCTGATGAACTGTCGGGGGTTGACCGAGCTGGTGGTGCTGAACATCGGGCTCGACCTCGGCGTGCTGTCCCCGACCCTGTTCACGACCCTGGTCCTCGTGGCGCTGGTGTCCACCGTGATGACCGCGCCGCTCGCGATCTCGCTGGGCCGCCGCGACGGTCAACGCGTCGGCATGGACCTGTCCGACGACTCGTTCGTGCCCGACGAACAGCGAACGCCGGCCGCCTGAGTGGCGACCGGCGTTCGTGCGTTCGGTGCTACTCCTCGTCCGGCTTCGCGTGGTCCGCGACGCCCGGGTTCGGGTCCCGGTCGAGGTCGATCAACGGATGAGTGTCCGCCCCCTCCGGCGCCGAGTGACGGCCCTCGGACCGCCCTTCCCGCTCTTCCTCCTGGTCAGCCTGCATGACGTCCTCCTCGTCTCCCACGTCAGCTGATCCTGCAGGCAGTATCGCTCACCCCAGAAGGGTGAGCCGAACCACCTGCGGATCGTGGTCGCTGGCCTGGTCGGCGAACTCGGCGTTCACGTGCACCACGTCGTAGTCCGGCAGCATCGCGCCCGACATCAGTACGTGGTCGAGCGCCTGCGAGTTGCCTTCGAACACGTAGCTGTACCGCTCGTCGCGCGGGAGCAGGTTCATCAGGTCGATCAGCCGGTGGTCGCTGGTCAGCTCGCGCACCGCGGGCGAGAACTGGAAGTCGTTGATGTCGCCCAGCACCACGATGTTGGCCAGCCGGTCGACCCGCTGGATCTGCTTGACGAACTCGTTGACCTCGTTCGCCTGCGCCACCCGCTGCGTCTCGCTGCTGCGGGTCGGCGGCTGGAAGCGGCCGTACATCGGCTGGTCGCCGCCCTTGGAGTTGAAGTGGTTGGCCACCACGAACACCGTCTTGCCACGGAACGTGAACTCGCCTGCCAGCGGCTTGCGGCTCGCGGTCCACGCCTCGCTCGCCGGGTTGATCCGGCCCGGCGACACCGACAGCGCCGGCTTGTGCCGACCGGTCACCGCGACGGGCGTGGTCGCGTCGCCGCCCGGGCGGTCCACGAAGGACACGCGGTCCGGGTTGAACAGGAACGCCACCCGGATGTTGCCGCCCGGCGCGCCGCCGTCCTGGTCGTCGACCGGGTCGATCGCGCGCCACTCGTAGCGCGGGCCGCCGGCCGCGACGATCGCGTCGATGAAGCGCTGCAACGTCACGTCCGAGGCGACCACCGCGTCGTTCGTCGTGCCGTTGTTGTCCTGGATCTCCTCGAGGGAGACGATGTCCGGGCTCGCGAGCGCCGTCGTCACACCTTGCGCGAGCAGGTCGAACTTCGCCTGGTCGTCGTTCGGCGACAGGTTCTCGAC
This sequence comes from Actinophytocola sp., assembly GCF_050699915.1. GTDB lineage: Bacteria > Actinomycetota > Actinomycetes > Mycobacteriales > Pseudonocardiaceae > Actinophytocola. Next base: position 5,452 of record NZ_JBOHGA010000130.1, on the reverse strand, counting down.
GTTGTACGTGGCGACCGCGAGCTCGCGCGCCTTCTGCGGGCGGGTCTGCTCGGGCTGCAGGCCGCCGGAGACGTGCTCACCCAGCGCCGTGGCCTGGATGTTGTAGCCGCCGAACTGGTCGTAGTCGACCGGGCCGGAGGTCTCGCCGGCGAGCGTGTCGTTGACGTTGGCCTGCGGGAACGGCCGCTGCGAGAACGGGATCAGCGACTCGATCTTCAGGCGGCCGGTGTTCGAGTCGCGGTAGCCGGTATAGATCGTGCCGCCGTTCTCGGACGGGTTCTGCCGCGGCTTGGTGGTGATGAACAGCTCGTTGAAATCGCTGGTCGGGCTCACGGCGCGGGCGTCGTCCACGCGGACCCGCATGCCCTCGCGCGACTCCCAGTAGTCGATGGCGAAGCGGGTCGGGCGCAGCGGGAGGCCCTCGACGTTCTCGCCGCCGGCGTCGGGCGCCATGGCCTCCGGGACCGTGCGCGGGCCGACGTTTTCGGCCGCCGGCAGCGCGTTGCCGCTGGACTGGACGGTCCAGGTTGCGCGGGTCAGCTCGGTCGTCGACTGCTGCAGGGACTCGTCCGGCGGCGCGTCGATGTAGAACTCGTCGACCGTTCCCGACACGAGCACGGAGTCACCGACAGCGACGTTCGGCGTGCTCGATCCGGTGAACACGAGGATGCCCTCGCTGGTCGCCGGGTTGGCGTCCGGTTCCGGGTCCTGGATCCAGAACCCACGCGCAGACCCGAACGCGCGGATGGCCGTGACCACGCCCGGTACGTCCGTGACCTGCTGTCCGTCGAGTTCAGAGAGCCGCGTCGTGCCCTGAACGTCGTGGATCCGGGTGTCGCCCGCGGCGCTGGCCGGTACCACCACACCGACCGCTAACACCGCCATGCCGAGCAGCACCACGCCTTGCCGTTGCCTCTTCCGCACCGTGCTGGCCTTCCGTTTCGCCCACTACCCCCTTGTGGGGGACACCGCATAGTGCCCCGAAAGGGTGAACGAAAGAAGACCTAGGGACAACACCCTGTACAGATGCACACCTCAACGGCGAACTCTGCGCAAACGCACACGCCGCGGCCGCCCTCCGACCCCGAGAGACCAGTCCGGTATCGTGCTCCGCGGTAGCGTGTCCGAGCGGCCGAAGGAGCGCGCCTCGAAAGCGCGTGAGGGTTCACGCCCTCCGTGGGTTCAAATCCCACCGCTACCGCTCTGAGCAGGCAGGATGCCGGGTGCGCCGATCTTGGTGTGCTCGGCATTCCTCGTCTGGGGGCCGGTGTGCAGCGCTAGCGCGATGCCGGTGGCGACGGCCGCGATGATCACTCCGAGCGTCGTCAGGGTGAGGGTGTCCGGGGCCACGAGTGACTGGCCGCGTAGGGCCTGCCACGTTACAAGGAGCTCCCAGGCGACGTACCCCGCGCCCACGACGCCCACCAGCCGGGTGCGGACGGCCTGGCCCAGGCTGGTGAACCGGCGCAGCGCAAGTGCGAACAGCGGCATGGCCTGTAGCGCGTGGAGACCGAAGAAGTGCGGCACGCGCAGGTCACCGCCGGCCAGGTTCCAGTGGGTGATCGGCATGGCCGCAGCGCCATCGGGTGTGCCGACCGAGTGTGCGCCGATCATCGATGGTCGGGTGCCGGCCTTCAGGGCGGCCAGCTGGTCGGGCGTGGGGATGGTCATCAGGAACGCGACCGTCATGCCGACCACCGCTAGGCCGATGCCGATGCGGATCGCCCACAGGACCGACGGTTCGGCGAACCGTTGGCGCAGCACCAGAACGGCGACCACGAGGCTGACGACCCAGAGCACGACGATCGACGCCCCCATGAGCCGGTACAGGGTGGCGTCGAACGACGTCATGTTGTTGAAGTGGCTGACCCTGCCGCGGAACGCCTGGCCGATGATGATCACCATCTCGACCGTCAGCACGACCGCCGACACGGTGCCGAGACGCGAGGCGCGTCGGCGCGAACGCAGTAGCGAGATCAGCCAGGCCAGGGTGAACGCGTAGATCCCTACCGACACCGAGAACTTGAACGGCTTGAGCCAGACGGGCTCGCCGTTCAGCATCCGGTCGTCCAGGAGCAGCCCGCCGGTCGAGAGGACCAGTGAGCCGATCATGAGCGCGGCCACCAGCAGCAACGGCCGGTGCCACTTGCGGATGTCCATCACGACTGGAGGATCGCAAGGGGGAAACCGGGAAAGTGCTAGAAGTCAGCCGGGTAGGTCGCCTACCGCCACGTCGTCCTCGAAACGCAGGACTCGGCCGCCGCCCGCGCCCAGGGAGCGGAGGTCGTCGAACGCCTCCACATCGGTCAGGTCGATGCGGACTTCCTCACGATCCTCGGTGGAGCGCAGCGCCAGCAGCTCCGCGCGCGCGGCGTTGCCTGCCCGGACGGTCGCGGCCAGGCCGCCCGTCGACGCCAGCGCACCGCGGGCCGCGCCCAGGCGACCGAGCGCGTCGTCCACCGCGTCCAGCAGGGGGCCGCGGTTTCCCTCGCACATCGCCAGCACCAGCTCCGCCCGGGTGCCGGCGACGCGCGTGCCGTCGGTGAACGAGCCCGCGGCCAGGGACAACGCCAGCGGCCCACCACCCGCACCGGTCGCCGCCAGGATCGCGGCCAGTATGTGCGGCAGGTGCGACACCCGCGCCACCGCGGCGTCGTGCTCGCTCGCCGTCGTCGGCACCACGTGCGCGCCGCAGTCCAGGGCGAGCGCCGCCGCCTCTCGCCACGCCGCCGGGTCGGTCTCCTCGTCGGCGACCGTCACCCACGGCGCGTCGTCGAACAACGCCGCCGATCCCGACGCCCAGCCGGACACCGCGCGCCCCGCCATCGGGTGGCAGCCGGCGTACCGGGTGGTCGGCGCCACCCGCGCCACCAGGTCGGCCACCGGTTGCTTCACGCTCACCACGTCGGTCAGCCAGCACTCCGGCGCCACCGCCGCGACAGTGCGCAGCACGCCCTCCACGGCCGGCAGCGGCACGGCCACCACGACCAGGGCGTCCTCCGAAGCCGCGCGCCCCAACGCAGCCTCCAGAGTGGACACCACCTCGAAGTCGTCCGCCCGTGCCGCCGACTCGTCCGAAGTGGACGAGGTGACACCCCACGCGGGCCGGCCGGCCCGTACGGCCGCGCGCAGCACGGAACCGCCGATCAGGCCAAGACCAACCACACACACCGCTCGCATGTGATCATCCTTCCCGATCGGTCAACGCAGGGCGTCGAGGGCGAACGCGGCGTACATCGCCACCCCATGGGCGAACGCCGACTCGTCGAAGTGCACCCGGTTCGAGTGGTTCGGCGGCGCCTCGTCCGGCTCGACCCCCGGCGGGCACGCGCCGAGGAACGCCAGCGTGCCGGGCACCTTCTGCAGCACGTACGAGAAGTCCTCCGCGGCCATCAGCGGGTCGGCCATCGGCGGGCCGAACCGCGAGCCGAGCACCGACGAAGCCAGCTCGAGCACCCGCGCCGCCACGTCGTCGTCGTTGCGGGTGGGCGGGTAGCCCGTCTTGACGTCGAACGACACCGTGCAGCCGTGCGCCGCGGCCATGTGCTCGCACACCTTCGGGATCTCCGCGAGCACCTGCTTGCGCACGGCGTCGGACATCGTCCGCACAGTGCCCTCGAGCTCGGCGGTCTCCGGGATCACGTTGGAGGTCGTGCCCGCGGTGATCCGTCCGACCGTCAGCACCGCCGGGTCGAACACGCTGAACCGCCTGGTCACCATCGTCTGCAGCGCGCCGACCATCGCCGCGGCCGCGGGCACCGGGTCCACCGCGTGGAACGGCATCGCGCCGTGCCCGCCGCGGCCGGTGACCGTGACCGTCCACGCGTCGGCGCTCGCCATGATCGGACCGGGCCGGCAGGTGATCACGCCGGACGTCGCGGTCGCCGTGATGTGCAGCGCGAGCGCGCGCTCCACCGCCCGCCCGCCCGCGTCGAGCACGCCCTCCTCGAGCATGAACCGCGCGCCGTGGTGGCCCTCCTCACCGGGCTGGAACATGAAGATCACCCGCCCGGACAGCGCCTCCCGCCGGGAGTGCAGCAGCCGCGCCGCGGAGACCAGCATCGCGGTGTGCGTGTCGTGCCCGCACGCGTGCATCACGCCCGGCTCCTCGGACGCGAACGCCAGCCCGCTGTCCTCGGGCATCGACAGCGCGTCCATGTCCCCGCGCAGCAACACGCTCGGTCCCGGCTGCGCCCCGCCCAGCACCGCCACGACCGAGTCGCAGGACTCCCCCTTGGTGATCTGCAGGTCCAACCCCTCGAGCGCGTGCAGCACCGCGGCCTGCGACCTCGGCAGCCGAAGCCCGAGCTCCGGGTGTTTGTGGAGCTGGCGGCGCAGCGCGACGGTGCGCGGCTGCAGCGCGCGGGCCGCCTCCAGGAGCCCGGCGAGCCTCGGGTCGTCGGTCAGGGTCGGGGCACCAGCGGCGGGAGTCATGAGTTGATGATGTCACCCGGGGACCCTCGGTGAGGGTGGTTCACAGCGCGTAGTGACGGACGGCGACACCCGGTGACCCGCTTCTTCCTGCGGGCGGGCAACAGGAATACCGTGTCACCATGCCCGAGGAGGAGGCCGTGCCAGGCTTCGCGATCGCCTGTGTTCGCGAGGATGGCAAGTGGCGGTGCACCGCGTTGAACTCCTCGATTTTGAGCGAGCTGGACGCGGCGATCACGGAGCTGCGCAAGGTGCGGTCGACCGGTGCGGTAATCGGACTGCTCGGCGTCGACGACCAGTTCTTCCTGCTCCTGCGGCCCTCGCCGCGGGGCATCTCGCTGCTGCTGTCCGACGCGGCGGCCGCGCTGGACTACGACATCGCCGCCGACGCGCTCGACCTGCTGCGCGTGGAGCCGCCCTCGGAGGACGACGAAGAGGTGTGGCCGGAGGGCGCGCTCGACATCCTGGCCGACATCGGCCTGCCGGCCGCCGAGCTGCAGGTGATCGTCGGCGAGGTCGACCTGTTCCCGGACGAGCAGCTGCAGATGGTGGCGCAGCGGTGCGGGTTCGCGGACGAGTTCAACATGCTGCTCGACAGCATCCCCCAGTGACCTTTCGCCAGTGAACGCGACAGCCGACGAGAACCTGATGCGCACGGCGATCGCGGCCGCGCGGCGCGCGAACCACAGCGAGGACGTCCCGATCGGCGCGGTCGTCCTGGGTCCGGACGGCACCGAGCTGGCGAGCGCGTGCAACGCCCGCGAGGCGCTTGGCGACCCGACCGCGCACGCCGAGCTGCTGGCCATCCGCGCGGCCGCGGCGCGGCTCGGCGACGGGTGGCGGCTCACCGGCTGCACGCTCGCCGTGACTGTCGAGCCGTGCACGATGTGCGCGGGCGCGCTCGTGCTGGCCCGGGTCGCGCGGGTGGTGTTCGGCGCGTGGGAGCCGCGGACGGGCGCGGTCGGCTCGCTGTGGGACGTCGTGCGCGACCGCCGGCTGACCCACGGCCGGAGGTGGTGAC
>NZ_JBOHGA010000129.1:0-17695 GCF_050699915.1 Actinophytocola sp. | reverse complement strand
CCGCGACCTCGCGCCGGCGCCGGCCGCGCCCTTCTCACTCGCCGGCCGCACCGGCCCGGCGCGCGCGGAGGCCGTGCTCGAGCTCGTCCGCGAGCAGGTCGCGGTGGTCCTCGGCCACACCGCTGCGGACGCGGTCGACCCGGCCGCGTCCTTCAAGGACATGGGTTTCGACTCGCTGACCGGGGTGGAGCTGCGCAACCGGCTCGGTGCGGCCACCGGCCGGCAACTGGTCGCCACCCTCGTCTTCGACTACCCGACCCCCGACGAGCTCGCCGCGCACCTGAGCGACCTGTTGGGGGAGCAGGACGCCGGCGGCATCCTGGCCGAGCTGGACCGGTTGGAGCAGACGCTCACCGGGTCCACAGTGGACGGTGCGGCGCACCATGAGGTCGCCGCCCGGCTGGAGACGTTGCGCACGAGGTGGAGCGCGCTCGATACCGCATCCGACCCGGCTGAGGTCGATCTGGATACGGTCACCGACGATGAGATGTTCGAGCTGCTCGACCAGGAGCTCGGCCACTAATACAGGGAAGCACGGCGAGCGGAGATGGCGATGGGTCACGAGTATCCGGTGTCCAAACCCCACCTCGGGGGACGGGAGCTGCAGTACCTCACCGAGGCGATCGAGACGGGCTGGATCTCGTCCCAGGGACCGCTCGTCCGCCGGTTCGAGGCGGAGTTCGCCGCCTACAACGAGGTCGCGCACGGCGTGGCGTGCTCGTCGGGCACCGGCGCGCTGACGCTCGCGCTTCGCGCGCTCGGTGTCGGACCCGGCGACGAGGTCCTGGTTCCCGAGTTCACGATGATCGCGTCCGCGTGGGCGGTCACCTACACCGGCGCGACCCCGGTCTTCGTGGACTGTGCCGACGACCTGAACATCGACGTCACCCGCATCGAGGAGCGCATCACACCGCGCACCAAGGCGATCATGCCGGTCCACGTGTACGGCAGGCGCTGCGACATGGCCGCGGTCATGCGACTCGCGTACGAGTACAACCTGCGGGTCGTCGAGGACTCCGCCGAGGCGCACAGCGTCCGCCCGATCGGCGACGTCGCCTGCTTCTCCCTGTTCGGCAACAAGATCATCACCGCCGGCGAGGGTGGCATCTGCGTCACCGACGACGCCCGCCTCGCCGCGCAGATGGCGCACCTGCGGGCGATGGCGTTCTCCGAGAAGCACGACTTCATCCACCGCAAGCTCGCCTACAACTTCCGGATGACCAACATGCAGGCCGGGGTGGCGCTGGCGCAGCTGGAACGGATCGACGAGATCCTGGCCGCCCGCAAGCGCATCGAGACCCACTACGACGAGGGACTCGAGGGTGTCGCCGGCGTCACCAGGATGCCGCCGCGCGACGTGCTGTGGATGTACGACCTGCTCGCCGACGACCGCGACGCGCTGATGGACCATCTGTCGCGCGACGGCATCGAGACCCGGCACTTCTTCCAGCCGATGAGCCGGCAGCCGATGTACTACGACCCCGACTGGTCGTCCCTGAACGCCGCCCGGTTCGCCGCGCGCGGGCTGTACCTGCCGACCTACGTCGGTCTCACCGAGTCCGACCAGGACCGGATCATGGACTCCGTGCGGTCCTTCTACCTGGACGCTGACCGGAAACGCTGACCGGACAAGCGAAAGCGCGGGCCGGACGGATCCCGGCCCGCGCTTCGCCCGTGCTCAGGCGGCCGGCGTCGCGGCGCACACCCGGCGCACCGTGGCGACCACCGCGAAGGGTGAGGGCAGCAGCTGGTGCGGGCGCGGCTCGGCGATCCACCGCCAGCACAGGTCGGCCTCGCCCGCCGGGATCACCGTGAAGGAGCCCGCGCCCGCGTACCGCACGTCCTGCTCCGCCAGGCTCGCCATGACGTTCGCGTCCGACGGCGCCACGGGCTGGGTCAGGAACGTCCAGCGGCCGCCGTCGGTGTGCCCGATGACCGGCCCGGCCAGCATGGCGATGCCGAGCTGGGCGTGCACCAGGGCGCCCAGCACCGCCGGCATCGTGACGGCGTCGAGCACCTTCCCCAGCCCGATCGCGAGCCGACGCTCGGCGACCTGCACGGTCACCGGCCAGCCGAACCGCTCCTCGTAGTGGGCGCGCACGGTCATCAGGTCTCGTAGCCATCCGGGCGCCGGCTGGGATCGCGTTGCCTGCACCGGAATCGACTGCTCCGCAAGCTGAGGCGCGTTCATGACCCTGTCCTCGTCAGTAGCCGAATGTCGATCTGTGACCGACGCTACGACGCTCCGACTGGTGGGATGACTGGTCTGTCCGCGAGTACTACGTGGACGGTCAGGCCGCCTCGAACCGCGGCTGACGCAGGTTCTTGCGCATCACGCGGAGCGCGTTGTGCACCCGGCTCTTCACCGTGCCGACGGGCACGCCGAGCACCGACGCCGCGGACGTCGCGGTGCGGTCGGCGAGGTAGACCTCGACGAGTGCCCGGCGGTACACGGTCGACAGCTTCTCCAGCGCCACGTTCACGACCACCCGCGCCTCGACCGCGTCGCTCGGCGCGGGCACCACGGGGGCGTTCGGCACGTCCTGCTCCGGCAGCTCGACCTCGGTCGGCCGGGCGCAGCGGCTGCGGTGCTGGTCGATCGCGACGTTGTGCGCGACGCGCAGCAGCCAGCCTCGCACCGAGCCCCGGTCCTCGGTCAGCCGGCCGACGTGGCGCCAGGCGCGAATCCAGGTCTCCTGCACGACGTCCTCGGCGCTGTGGTGGTCGCCGGTGAGCCTGGTGGCGTAGGCGAGCAGCGCGGCCTCGTGAGCTTGGACGACGTCCTCGATGGCGGTCATGTCCCGTCCTCCCCGATGTCTGGGATCGTGTGTGTCCTGGTTGGGATCCCCTGTGGTTCGTATGAAAGCCTGCCCGTTCGAGGGGGCCGCGTCGGTGGGTCTGTCCCTCCTTCCGCAGGTGCAGACCCGCCGGTTGTCAGGTGCAGACCCGTGGTGGGCGGTAGGGATATCCCGACTCGGGCAGGTCAGGGCGCGTTTGGCGCCCTCCGAGCGGCCGCCGACGGCGCCGAACCTCGCACGGCTCGCCACCCGTGTCCGTTACAGGGACCCGAGATCCGGTGCGGACGAGGCGAGGAGCGAGCCATGGGTGCGAGGCGACAACACGTCATCGGCGAGCACGTCCGGCGTTCGCTGGGGGAGCTGTGGCACCGCCACGAGCAGCCGGGCGGCCGGCTCGCGGTCACGCCGACTCCGGACGGCGCGGTCATCCATCCGGCCGGGATGCCGGTGCCGGTCGTGACGCCGCTGCCGAGTACCGCGGCCACCCGTGGCCGCACGCTGCACATCGCGCCCGGGGTGGATCTGACCGAGGTGGGGGCGTTCGTCGACACGCTGCCGGACGGCCTGCGGCCAGCGAACTACACCGTCGCGCCGGGCGTCACGTTCGACGAGCGTGCCGGTGTCTCGGCGTGAGCGGCTACTTCAGGTTGCCGCACCGGTTGGCCGGCGGACCCGGGTTCACGTCGGGCTCCCACCGGATGTCGGAGAAGGTGACGTCGAGGGCGCCGGTGGTGTAGACCAGGAACGGCGTGTTGACGGTGGCCGGCTTCAGCCCCTTGTCGGTGAAGCAGGACAAGGGGATCGTCACCGTGGTGCGCTTGCCGCGCGGCAGGCCGCGGAACAGCTTGGTCGCCTCCACCTCGGCCGCGCACGGGTAGACGCAGTGCACCGCGACGGTGACGAGGCTCTTCGGCGGAGCATGCACCACGGCGTCGAAGACGAGGCCGCCGTTCTCGACGTAGGCCGCCATGTCCGCGGTGTCGGTCGGGTTCTGCATGTAGACCTGTCCGGGGGCGCCGCCCGCCCAGGTCACCCGCAGGTTGCCCTTGTCGTCGGGCAGCGCGGTGATCGCGGTCTGCTTGGCGACGCCGCCGGAGATGTCGACGCCCGCCCAGTTCTCCGCCGAGGCGATGAAGCTCGTGTACGGCGGGACGGGGCCCTCCTCGCCGTAGACCTGCATCGACTTCGGTGGCCCGCTGGCCGTCGTCGACTCCGTGGTGCCGCTGTCGCCCGCTGTCTGCTGCGGCTCGCCGGTGAACAGCGTTACGTACGCCACGACGACGGCGATGACCGCGACCACCGCCGCGAGGACCGGCACGCGCCGGTTCCTGCGCACCGCCGGCGCGCTCCCGGTACCGGCGTCGCTCGGCGGGGCCGCGGGCGGCGGCTGAGCGGACTGGGTGTCGGGCGCCGCCGCTCGTTTCGACGCGGTCCGGACCCGGTCCGCCGTGACGGCGCCGCCGAGCGCCACGGTGAACTTCGGGTGCAGCGTCAGCCGCACCGGCCGGCCGAACTCCTCGGACACCAGCTGGTCCACCAGCGGGATCCGCGACGACCCACCGGCCAGCAGCATCGCGGACACGTCGTCGGGACGCAGCCCGGCCGACGCGATGGTTCTGCGTAAGGCCTCCGTCGTCTGCCGGACCGATGGCCGCAGCATGTCGTTGAGCTGCAGACGCGTGATCATCACCTGGCGCGGACCGGACGGCAGCGGGATGGTCAGCTGGACGTCCGGCTCGATCGAGAGCTCCTCCTTGGCGCGCACGCACAGCGCCCGGATGTAGGCGAGGGCGGCCGTGTCGCGCGGATCGGCCTGGTTCAACGCGCTCACCGCGCCGCCGAGCCGCTCGTCAACATGCGCCAGCAGCGTCTCGTCGAAGTCCATGCCGCCCATGTGCTCGATGCCCTCGGGGGTGCCGAGGATCTCCATCCCGTCGGCACGGATCCGCAGGATCGTGGTGTCGAACGTGCCGCCGCCGAGGTCGTAGACCGCGACGATCTCACCCTCGCCCAGCCGTCGTTCCATCGAGTAGTGCGTGGCCACCGCCTCGGGCTCGGTGAGCACGTGGCTGGTCGGCACGCCGGCGAGGCGCGGCACCTCCTCGAAGTGCTCCCGCCGGTACGGACCCCAGATGGCCGGGCAGGTCAGCACGATGACCTCTGGCGGCCCGGACTCCATCTGCGTCACGCACTCGAGCACGTCCCGCAGCTGCGCCGCCATCAGGGCGTCCGGCGAGTAGGCGGTGCCGCCGAGCACCAACGGCGTCGGATCGCCGATACGCCGCTTGAACCCCCGGGCCACCCGGCCGAGCTCGCCACCACGGGCCGCCGCCTGCTCGGCTGCCAGCCCGGTCAGCACTGTGCCGTCGTGGTCCGCGTACACCACCGACGGCACCACGACCTGCCTGGACAACGGCACCATGCGCGCACCCTCGGGCCCGAGTACGGCGGCGGAGGTGAACGACGTCCCGAGGTCGATACCGACTCCGTACCGCATTCGCCACTCCCCGCTTCCAATCGGAAACCGCGCGTCAATCCTAATCGGCTCTCGTGATCAGAGTGGTGGGGATTTCCCTACCAAGACATGGGGCGAGCACCCCTTGTAACCGCCTGGTAAGACCAGGAGGCTGAAGCGATGGACGGTGGTGGACGCGGTATGCCCAGGCACGCCATCCTGCTGCCCAGGCGGCTGCGCGCACCCGGCCGCGACGCCGTCAGACTCCGGCATGACCTGGAGAAAGACCTGCATGACGGTGCCGCCGCGGGCATGTCCGCCCTCGCGCTGGAGCTGGGTCTGATCTCGATGGAGGCCGCCGATCCGGGCATCGGCGAGCGCATCGACGCGGCCCAGGGCCTGCTGCGCAGCGTGCTCGACGACCTGCGCGGGATCGGCACGGCGCTGTACCCGCCGGTGCTGGTCAGCGGCGGGCTCGGCCCCGCGTTGTGCGCCCTCGCCGAGTACCGCGGCCTGCGGCTGCGGCTCGACCTGCCCCGACACGAGTTCGACACCGAGACGCGGTCCCGGATCGGTCTGCTCGTCGCCGACCACCTGTACACCCTCGGCGCGGGCAGCTCGGTCCGCGTCCGGGTTCGCGGGCGGCGGTTCGTGCGCGTGCACATCAGCGACGACCAGCCAGGACGGGTCCGGCCGCGCCGCCACCGGGCGGTGTTGCGATGCGGGTAGCGATAGCCGAGGACGGCGCCCTGTTCCGCGAGGGCCTGGTGCTGCTCCTGGAGGCCGCGGGCCACGAGGTCGTCGGCTGCGTCGCCGACGGCGACGCGCTGCTCGCGATCGCCGCCACCGAGGCGCTGGACGTCGCCGTCCTCGACATCCGCATGCCACCCGAGCCCGACGGCGGGCTGGTCACCGCCGAACGCATCCGGGCGTTGAGCCCCGACACCGGTCTGCTGCTGCTCTCCCACTACGCCGAGACCCACTACCTGATGCGGGTGCTGGAGATCGGCGCCGAGCGCATCGGCTACCGGCTCAAGGAGCAGATCGCCGGCGTCCAGGTGCTCGCCGACACCCTGAACCGCATCGCCGCCGGCGAGATCGTGATCGAGCCGGTGCTCGCCAAGCGGCTCGTGCAGGCACCGGCGGGCGACGGCGACAACCGGGTCTCGTCGCTGACCGAGCGGGAGCTCGACGTGCTGCGCCTGATGGCCGAGGGCCGCGCGAACAACGGGATCGCGAAGGAGCTGTTCCTGTCCACGAAGGCGGTGGAGAAGCACATCGCGGCGATCTTCGGCAAGCTCGACCTGCCCGGCAACCAGACCCTGCACCACCGCCGCGTGCTCGCGGTGCTGGCCTACCTGCGGACCCGAAGGGTCGACGGGTAGCTCCCCATGAACAGAGGCGTCCGGCCGCACCGCCTGGCCACCACCGTGGCATCGGAACACCTTGTCAACGCGCTCGTGCGCAACCTGTCCGAGACGGTCGACGGCCAGGTCACCTACGGCATCGTGGTGACCACGGAGCGGGCGCCGCGGACGCGGTTCGTCGCGCTCGCGTCGTGGCCGGAGGAGCCGGCCGACTTCGGCGCACCCGAGATCGTCCGGCAGCCCGTGGTGGGTGGCGGCGTCGTGTGCGTCACCGCGCCGTGGCGGCTGAGCGACGGCGAGGGCGCGATGCTGCGGGAGACAGCGGTCTGGCTCGGCGTGGCCACGCGGCTCGCCCGGCTGCGTGCCGACCACGAGCGCGCGCACGTCCGCGCGGAGCGGCTGCGCTCGGAGGTCTCCGCCGCACGGGAACGGCTCGCCGAGGTCCGCGACCTGGAGCGGCGCCGGCTCGTCGGCGCGATCACCACCACGACCCTGCGCGACCTCGCCGACGTGCGCGAACGGCTGCGGGCGCTCGACGAACCGGGCGCCGCCACCACGCTCGAGGACCTCGCCGGCGTGCGCACCACGCTCGACGACCTGCTCGACAACTTCCGTACCGTGGTGCGCGGCGTCTACCCGGCGATGTTGCCCGACCGGGGCCCGCGGGTGGCGCTCGAGGAGCTGGCGGCCATGCTGCCGCGCCCGGTCCGCTTCCGCGGCGACCTGGGCCCGCGCGTCGGCTGGCAGGTGGAGTCGGGGCTCTACCACGCGGTGGCGGCCGTGCTGAACGCGCTGGCCGGCACGGAGGCGGGCGATCCGGTCGTGGTCGAGTTCGGCCGCGACGAGGCACTCCGGGTGCGGGTCACCACGCCGGCCGACGACGAGGCGGTGGCCCAGCTGCGCGCCACGCTCGGACACGACGCCGAGCGGCTCGCCGCGCTCGGTGGCGCGATGGAGTGCACCGGCACCGGGGACACGGCGGTCGTGAGCGTGCGGGTCGCCGACCGGGTCGAGTCGGCCGACTCCACCGGCCCGGTTCCCGCCCTCGAGCGCAGCGTCCTCTACCGGCAGGTGCGTGACCTGATCCGGCAGGGCCAGCGGACCGCCGCGGACGGGGACCGTGCTCGGTGGGACGCGGTCGCGGAGCGGATGGCGGCCCGGCCGCGGCTCGCCGTCGTCGGCGGACCACCGGGGGAGCTGGGCCAGGCCGAGGCCGCGGTCACCGTGGTGGTCGTCGGCGCGGCGGCCGACGAGTCGCTCGCGGAGGAGTTCCTCGCCGACGACGGCCCGCGGGGCGCCGTCGACGGAGTGCTGTGCCTGACGCCGCCGGGTGCGCATTTCCGAGCGGCACTTCGGCGCGGACGCCAGCGGGTGGAGCTGACGGAGTCGGCGAGCGTCGCGGTGTTCGCCCGCAAGCTCGCCGCGTGGCGGCCGGTGATCGCCGCCCGCCGGGCGATCATGTCGATGACCGACCTGGTCCGGGCGGACCACCCGCTGCGCGGCCCGGTCGAGCGGCTTCGCGCCGAGGCGCACGAGATCAAGGAGCTGGATCTCGTCGACGAGCTCGAACGAGGGGAGTCCCGGCTGCTGCGCGGTGCCGGCGGTGGCGTGGTGGACGCGGTGCGGCTCCTCGGTGGGTACGGCTCCGACCCGCGCGCGCGACTGGCGCTGGTCCCGAACGCCGACGAACGTCTGGTGCACGCGGCGGCCGCGCGGGCCGTTCAGCGGTGGCGTGGCCTCGCCGAGCATCCGGCGACCGGTGGCCGCGACCGCGCCGCGTGCGAGGTGCTCGTGCGTTCGGCGGAGGGGATCCTCAAAGGGGAACGAACCCGCTGATCTCGGTGCCGCGGCCCGGCCCGGAGTGGACCTCCACCGTGCCGCCGACGTCGGCGGCACGCGTGGACAGGTTGCGCAGCCCCGACCTGGCCGTGGTGACGTCGAACCCGGGCCCGGTGTCGAGCACGGCGAACTCGAGGCCGCGGTAGCTGTCCCGGACCCGGACGGTGATCCGCGCGCCGCGGGCGTGCTTGTGGGCGTTGTTCACCGCCTCCAGGCAGGTGAAGTACACCGCCGACTCGACGACGGCGGGGTAGCGGCGCCGCAGCTCCCCGATGTCGAGTACGACGTCGTCGTGGCTCGACAGCTCCGCGGTGAGCGCCGCGGCGAGTCCGTTGTTGACCAGGTCGACCGGCAACACCCCGGCGGCCGTGTCGACCAGTACGCGCTCGGCGGTGTCCAGCCGCTCCAACAGGTCGGTGACCTGCTCGCGCGTCCCGCCGTTCGCGAGGGAGTGCTCGACGAGGGCGAGCGACGTGCGCAGCGCGACCAGGTGGTGTTGGGCGCCATCGTGCAGGTCGCGTTCGAGGCCGCGGCGCTCCTGCTCCATCTCCGCCGCGGCGCGCCACCGGTCGTCGCCCAGCTCGCGTGCGGCCGCGTCGCCCTCGCGGCGCAGCCGGTCGGTCTCGGCCTCCAGCCGGATGACCGCGAGCGGCGCGCCGAGCACCGCGGCGACGCCGGGGAGCGGCCCGGCCGACTCGGGTGTGACGGCGAGGACGCCCTGCTGCTCGCCGTCGTAGGTGATCGCGTGGTCGAGCCATGGCCCGGACCCGTCTCCCCACTGGTACCGCTCGCCGGCGACGGTCAGCGCGCACCCACTCGCGCCCGCCGCCGTGCCGATCACGTGGGCCAGCGCGCGCGGGTGCGGTTCGCGTTCCCGCACCAGATACGTCGCGACGGCCTCGACGACCTGCTGCTCCTCCACAGGCCGACGGTAACCCGCCCGTCCGCGCGAACGCGACCCGGCGTTAGCAGGGCGTCACTGGGGATTTTCCGGGTCCTGCTCAGCCGCGCGCCCAGACCGGCAGGGCGTTCTCGCCGTTGACGGCCTTCTTGACGAAGACCATGTTGTGGAAGAACGAGATCCCCGCGACCGAGCGCTCCAGATCGGTCGGAACCTCCGAGTCGCGATACTCCCGGTGGTTCAGGGCATCGGTGAGGCGAGTGAGGAACGCGAGGCTGGTGCCCGGCGCCGCGGAGCCCGCCGGCGCTCCGCCGTACGCGGGCCAGTAGGCGGTCTGTGTGTCCTCCACGACGTAGTAGCCCTCGTCCACCAGATGCGGGAACAGCGCCTCGAACGAGGTGACCACGTGCTCGTTGACGTGCGACCCGTCGTCGATGATCACGTCGAAGGGACCGAGCTGCGCACCCAGCCGGGCCAGGAGCTCCGGATCCCCCTGGTCGCCCGCCGCGGTGCGGATCCGGGTCGACTCGACGCCCTCCTTGGGGTGGAGGTCCAGCCCGTGGATGAGCCCGCGCCGGAAGTACTGCTCCCACATGCGCAGCGACTCACCGCCCGAGCGGGGGTCGTCGTAACCGCCGATCCCGATCTCCAGCACCCGGACCGGCTGGTCCCGCAGCGGGCGCAGGTGGGCGTCGTAGTGCTGGGTGTACCAGTGGTGGTGGCCGTACTTGTCGGACCCGAACCGCACCGCGAGCTCGTCGAGGTCGCCGCCGCCGCGGGTGGTCGCCGCGCGGACGAGATGGCTCGCCCGGCTGACCTTCGCGACGGACTCCTCGTCGGTCCACGTCGGCTCGTAGTCCCAGCCCATCCGGTCCGGGCGGTCCGCGGCCGGGTACAGCCGACGCACGAGGTCGTCGAGGGCGAACCGAACTGTGACGTCCGGGGAGACGTCCGGGGACTCGCTCCCGGCCGGGCGGGCGACGACCCGGCCGGCGTCGAACTCGAGAACGTGCCGGAAGACCTTGGTGTCACAGGAGATCTCGACCAGCAGCGTCACCCGGCCGAACGCGGCATGGTGGTCGACCCGGGCGCGCAGCTCCGCCACCAGCACGGCCACCACGGCGTCCGCGCCGTACGTATCGACGATCTTGCCCAGCGTCGTGCGGGGGCCGCCGTCGACGTGCACGAGCTCCTCGACCAGGCCCCACGGGTTGAACTCGATCATGTCTCGTACTGCCTCTCGTGTCCGGCCCTCACGCCGCCGCCGCGGTCTCGGCGTACCAGCGCTCCACGACGTCGGCCGCCGCGGTCAGCCCGTCCTCGTCCGCCAACCGCGCGCCGATCTCGACCGCCCGGTCCCGGATCCGCCCATCGCCGACGGCGGTGGACACGGCGTCGACGAGGGTGCCGCGGTCGAGCCCGGTCAGCGGGACCGGCGGCGCGCCGACGCCCAGCGCGTGCATGCGGTCCGCCCAGAACGCGTTGTCGAACACGGCCGGGACGCAAACCTGGGGGACGCCGGCGCGCAGCGCCGCGCCGGCCGTGCCACAGCCGCCGTGGTGCACGACGGCCGCGCAGCGCGGCATCAGCCAGTCGTAGTCGACCTCCGTCGCCCGGTGCACGTCGGCGGGGTGGTCCCGCTCCGGCCCGCCGACGACCACCAGCGGCCGGCCGGTCTCCCGGGCGGCCGTGACGGCATGGTCGAGCACCGCGTCCGCGTCGTGGAACGGCCAGGTGCTGCCGAGGGTGAGCAGCAGCGGTGGCGAGCGCGAGCCGGTGAAGGCGGCCAGCCGCGGGTCCGGTGTCCATTCGGGACGGTCACGGAACCAGTAGCCGGTGACGTGTGCCCGGCCGGGCCAGTCGGCGGGCCGAGGCACGACGGTGGAGCTGAAGGGGTACAGGATCGGCCGGTCGCGGCCCAGCTCGGCGAACCGGGACCGGCCCCCGATGGACTTGCGGCCGGTCGTCCTGAGGTACCGGTTCGCCATCCAGGACGAAGACATCCACTGGACGGCGTCGTAGAACCGGTGGGTCAGCTTGTTGTAGCGGCCGCCGAAGCGTGGCTTCGTCTGGTAGGCGGGGAACTCCCGGGTGGTGTTGACGGGCATCCACGAGACCGCGCACCACGGCTTGTCGCCGATGTAGCCCGCGAGGTGTGTGCCGGGAGCGGTCACGACCAGCTCGGCGTCCTCGGTGGCGGCGGCCATGCCGTTGAACAGCGTCCGGATCTGGTCGTCCGTCGGCCGGGGCACGGCCTTGAGCGTGCGGATGAACCCGCCGCCCTCGCGAACCACGGCGTTCAGCCTCGGCTGGGCGAACAGGTCGTGGCGGATGCTCGGTGGCGGCAGCAGCTCCCGGAAACCCAGCCCGGCCCCGGTGACGAGCTCCGCGAAGGCCGGCGTGGCCCCGATGGCCACCGCGTGGCCGCGACCCCGCAGCTCCGCGCCCAGCGCCACCAGCGGTTGCACGTCGCCGCGGGTACCGAAGGTCAGCATGGTGATGTTCATCCGCACCTTCCTCGGGCGTGGTGGTACCGCCGCCGACGCTAGAAGTGCGGAGCTGGGGAAATACCTAGGAAGTGTTGGCCACCGACATGTCCACCGACAACGGCTCCAACTCGTTCAGCCGCTCCGGGGGCATGTCCTTGACCTCGTCGAAGACCGCCTTCTGCTGGTCGGAGATGCGCTTGTCCACCAGTTGACCGAGCTCGTAGGCGATCCGTCCGGTCTGCCGCACGGTGGCCTCGTCGACCTGTGGGCTCGGGACGGACGTGACGATGATGCCCTCGGCCGGTCCGTCCGCCGTCCGCGAGACGCCGACCGAGAACTCCTCGCGCGGGTTGGCCGCCTTGGCGACCAGGAAGTTGCGCAGCTTGCCGAGCATCTCGTGCCACTGCACGAGCTCGCCCTGCAGTCCGGTCTCCGCCAGGTCGTCGACGGTGAGGTGCACGGCGTCGTCGGGGCGGAAGGCCCGGGCGTAGGCGTTGAGCGCGGCTGCCCACAGCGCCTCGACCAGCACCGGGTCCTGCTCGTCGCCACGGGCCAGCTCACGCAGGAGCCGCTCGCCGCAGCCGAGCACGAACTGGAGGTCGTCGAAGACCGCGGCCAGACCGGCCAGCCGCCGAGCCGCCGGGGATGTCAACACGCGCGCGGCAGGTGCGGTCGGCTCAACCATTGGCCCAGACAACCACACGAACGACTCTCGTCGCGTCTCACTTTGCGACACCGGCGAGGGCTTCGAGCGCGAGGGCCCGCACATGTGGGTCTCCTGCGGACTCGGCCGCCGCGAGGATCGCGAGCAGTCGTAGACCCCTCGCGCCGGGCGAGGTTCACCAAGGCCGGGTCGTCCCCGGCGAGGAGCAGGGCGGCGGCCGCGTTGTCGTCGAGCACCTTCGAGGTTGACTAGTCCGTCTCCCGAGGGTCGTACCGCTCGACCCACTGGGCGCGCCACTCGGGCGGCTCCCAGGGATCGCCGAAGTAGATCCGCTCGCGGACCACCTTGCCGTCGCGGAACTCCATGATGCCGACCGCCAGCACCGGTTGGTCGTCGTAGTGGATCGTGTACTCGGTGACCCACAGGTCGTGGCAGCCGGTGATGCGGTGGACCTCAAAGGTCTGGCGAGCCGGATACGTGGACCGGAACGCGATGACGTTCGCCTTGCCGCGCACGCGCTCGCCGCCCTGCGGCCACTCCACGACGGCGTCGTCGGCGTAGATCTCCGACGCGCGGGCGATGTCGTCGTCCGGTCCGCCGCCGGCCGAGCCGATGGTCGAGGCGGCGAAGTGCGCCTGGATCATGTCCCGCGCCGTGTCCTCGTTCATCGAGGTCTCCCTCCGGATGCCGCCCCCGCCTTGCGGAACACGTCGAACAGCAGCCGGCCCAGGATGGCTCGTTGCTCGGTGGGGAGGGCGGCCAGCAGTCGCTCGTCGGCGGCGGTGATCAGCTGCCGGCCTTCGTCCAGGAGCGTGTCGCCGTGGTCGGTCAGAACCAGCTCCGCGGAGAACCCGCGGCCGGGTGCGGTGCGCCGCTCGACCGCGCCGAGGTCTTCCAGATGCCGCAGGGTCGCCTGCATGCTCTGCACGGTGATCCCCGCCCGGCGGGCCAGCTCGCTGTAGGACAACCCCGGCTCGCGCGCCAGGTGGCCGAGGGCCGAGAAGTGCCGCAGCGAGATCCGGTGCGGGGCCAGCTCGTGCTCGACCTCCTCCCGGAGCCGCCGGCCCAGGGACATGATCAGGAACGCGGGACTGACCGGCGGCGGCTCGGGTGTCGCGTCCTCGTCCACCGTCGTAGTCTCGCACTCTTCCCGAAGTTTCAGTCTGGCTGTAACCTACCCGCATGCTGAGTGCCGTCGCCGATGTCGTGGCTCCCGTGCTGGTCGGTCTCGCGTACGTCGCGGTGGTCTCGCTCGCCGCCGAGCCGGCCCGGCAAAGGATCAACGCCGTGATGGTCGCCGGCGCGGGTGCGGCCTATCTCTCGTCGGGCGCCCTGGGCATGGCCGAGCTGGCGTTCACGGCCGCGGTCACGTTCTGCGCCTACCGCGGGCTGACGAACTACGCGTGGCTGGGCGTCGGCTGGCTGCTGCACACCGGTTGGGACATCGTGCATCACGTGAAGGGGGCCCCGATCATCCCGGAGCTGGCACACTCGTCGTTCGGCTGCGCGATCTGCGACCCGGTCATCGCGCTGTGGATGTTCCTCGGCGCGCCGTCCGTGTGGACCTCGCTCAGCACCCGGCGCTCCGCGACCACCTGAGGACAGATGGGGAAGATGCACGCCGACGAGGCGACCACCGACGCGGAGCTTGTTCGACGGCTGCTGCGCGGTCAGTTCCCGCGATGGGCGGACCTGCCGATCGAGCGCCTCGCCTCCGGCGGGACCGTCAACGCGGTCTACCGCCTCGGTGACCGGCTGTCCGTCCGGCTCCCGCTCACCGCCGACGGCGTCGACGACCTGGACTGGGAGGAGCGCTGGCTCCCGCGGCTCACCCCCGCGCTGCCGGTCGCGATCCCGACCGTGGTCGCCGGCGGGGCTCCCGCCGAGGGATACCCGCACCCGTGGGCGGTGCACGAGTGGATCGACGGGACGACACCGGTCGAGGGGCGCCTGCGCGATCCGGAGGCCATGTCCCGCGACCTGGCCGCCTTCGTCACCGCCATGCGCGAGGTGAACTTGGCCGACGGTCCCGCCGCCTATCGCGGTGGGTCGCTCGCCGCCGTGGACCGGGAGACCCGGGCCGCGATCGAGGAGCTGCGCCACACGGACGAGCCGTTCGACCCCGACTCGGCCCTCGCCGCGTGGCAGGACGCGCTCGACGCCCCGGAGTGGACCGGCGCGCCCTGCTGGGTCCACTCCGACCTGATGCCCAGCAACCTGCTCGTCACCGCGGACCGGCTGACCGCGGTCATCGACTTCGCCACCGCCGGCGTGGGCGACCCGGCCTGCGACCTCATCCCCGCGTGGAACCTGCTGCCCGCACCGGCCAGGGAGTCGTTCCGCGACGCCGTGGGCATCGACGACGCCACCTGGCGACGCGGGCGCGGGTGGGCGCTGTCGATGGCGGTGATCCAGCTGCCGTACTACCGCCACACCAACCCGGTCATCTCGGCCAACGCGCGCTTCGCCATCAACGAGGTCAGGACGGCAGTCGGTAGTCGAGATCGGTCTCGATGGTCGCCACGTCCATCTGCGCCTTCTGCAACGAACCGGAGAAGTCCCAGTTCATCGACTGCCACCGGGTGAACTGGTCGAGCACCCAGACGCCGGACTGGCGGCTGCCGTTGCCGGACTTTCCGTTGCCGCCGAAGGGAAGGTGTGCCTCGGCACCGGACGTCGAGTTGTTCACGCTCACCATGCCGGCCGAAACTCCTTGCCGGAAGTGGAAAGCGGTCGCCGGGTCGTTCGTGTACACCGCTGACGAGAGCCCGTAGCCCGGCGCGTTCGCGAGCTCGATCGCCTCGTCGAGCGACTGGTACGTGGTGACGCCGACGATGGGCCCGAACGTCTCCTCGGTGAAGACCTTGTCGCCCGGGCGCACACCGTCGAGCAGCACCGGGTGGTAGTACAGCCCGGTCGACGGGTCGCCGACGAAACCCTCGCGCGGCGCGTCCGCGGTGATCCGGCCGACCGCGCTCGACCCGTGCACCGTGTGGTGGTCGCCGATCCAGCCGAGCACGTTCTCGAAGCCGCGGGCGAACTTCTCGTCCAGCAGCGGGCCGAACACGACCGCACCGGTGGGCTCGCCGACCGGCGCCGTGCGCACCGCGTCGGCCAACCGGCGGACGAACTCGTCGTGCACGTCGGCGTGCGCGAGCACCGTGCCCAGCGAGGTGCAGCGCTGCCCGGCGGTGCCATACCCCGAGAACAGCGCGGCCTCGACGGCCAGGTCCAGGTTCGCGTCCGGTGCGACCACCATCGGGTTCTTCCCGCCGAGCTCGAGGCACGGGGTCTGCAGGTGCCGCCCACACAGCTCGCCGATGCGCCGGCCGACCGCGGTGGAGCCGGTGAAGCCGACCTTGTCCACCAGCCCGTCGCCGAGCGCGGCGTCCAGGCCGGCGTAGGTGGTCTCGCCGTCGGCGTACACGAGGTTCAGCACACCGGCCGGCACACCCGCGTGCCAGGCGAGCTCGCAGAGGGCGCGCGCGGTGGCGGCGGCGTACTCGGCCGGCTTCCACACCACGGCGTTGCCGCACAGCAGCGCGGGGGCGAGGTACCAGGACGGCACCGCGACGGGGAAGTTGCCGGCCGTGATCACCATCGCCACGCCGACCGGCACGCGGTAGGTGAACAGCTGCTTGTCCGGCATCTCCGAGGGGACGGTGTGTCCGTAGAGCCGCCGGCCCTCGCCGAGGAAGAAGTCGCAGGTGTCGATGATCTCCTGCACCTCGCCCAGCGCCTCGGCGAACGGCTTGCCGATCTCGCGGGTCACCAACCGCGCGAGCGTGTCCTTGTTGGCCGCGACGAGCCGGCCGAAGGCGCCGACGACCTGCCCGCGCACCGGGGCCGGCACCTGCGCCCACTCCCGCTGCGCGCGTCGCGCCGCCGCACACGCCTCCCGCACCGTCACCGCGTCCGCCATGTCCACGCGCGCCACGACGTCGTCGAGGAGCGCGGGGTTGCGCGACTCGAAGACGGTGCCGCCGGCGGTGTCCTTGCCGTCGATCACGGAACTGAGCTCACCCATGCCGCCACGCTAGTGGCGGGAGAGTCCGGTGACGAGCGACAGCAGGCTCGCCGGGTCCTCCTGCTGTGCGCCGCGCACCAGCTGCCCGGCCGAGCCCGGCACGGCGGCGAGCGCGCGCATGCCCACGTCTCGCACGCGGCGCAGGGCCGGGCTGGTCAGCCTGGTCATTCGGGTGAGGCGGTCGGCCCGGTTCGCCACCATGGTGACCTTCGGTCGGCGGCGGTCGGTGTAGCGCCGCAGCGCGTCCGGCACGGAGCCCGCCTCGGCCAGCTCCGCGGTCAGCACGGCGGCGTCGACGAGCGCGCTGTTCGCGCCCTGGCCGAGGGTCGGCGCCATCGCGTGAGCCGCGTCGCCGAGCAGTACCGACCGGCCGTCGTGCCATCGTCCACAGTCGACTCGTTCGGCGCTGTTGACGAGCAGGTCGGCGAAGCCAGGCACCCGCCCCAGCAGCTCGCCCGCGACGGGCAGGACCCGCGCCCACGCGGTTCGGCACGCGGCGAGGTCACTCGCGGCGAGCGCGGCGGCGACCGGCGCCGACGAGGCGGATCCGTAGAAGTAGCAGGTGTTCGCGTCGACGGGCGCGCCGCCGAACAGGCCCAACGCGGTCCAGTACTCGCCCTCGACCTCCGGGCCGTCCCGGGAGACCAGGCCACGCAGGTAGCGGGCGGCGCTCGACCGGCCCGGCCGGGTCCGGACGTCGAACGCGCCGCCGGCGCGCACCGTCGAACCGATGCCGTCCGCGCCGACGACGAGATCCGCGTCGATGGTGCTGTGCCGGCCCTGCCACTCGAGATCCACGGAGCCGTCGGAGCAGGCGGCGTGCACGGTCGCGCCGAGGCGGCAGTCGACGGCGGGCGTGTCAGCCACCGCGGCCAGGAGCACCTCGTGCAGCAGCGCGCGCCGCACGGCCAGGACATGGTCGAGCCCGGCGCCGAAGTCGGGGACGGCGAGCCTGGCGATGGGGGAGCGGCCGGCACCGTGCACCGTGCTCGCGCGCACCCGGTGCCCGGTCTGCTCCAGCTCGTCGGCGAGCCCCAGCCCGGTCAGCACCGCGAGACCGTTGGGTTGCAGCAGGATGCCCGCGCCGACCCCGGCCGGAGCGGCGTCGCGTTCGAGCAGGGTCACCGACGCGCCCGCGCGCGCCAGCAGCAGCGC
>NZ_JBOHGA010000128.1:0-17838 GCF_050699915.1 Actinophytocola sp. | reverse complement strand
GCCCGCGGGCGCGGTGCGCCGGCGCGGGTCCGGCGGGCCGGCGGATCGCGGGGGCCAGGGCGACCATGGTGTCGCCCGCCGCCTTCAGCACGCCGGTGACCGCGAGCGCACCGGCGGCCGGCAGCACGAGCAGCAGGCCGCCGGCGACCAGCGGGCCGGAGACGAACGTCGCCGTGTTCAGTGCCGCGTCGAACGCGTACGCGGTGGGCAGCCGGCTCTCCGGCACCAGGTTCGGCCACGCGCCGCGCACCACCGGGCCCGCCGGCGGCACGGTCACGCCCAGCAGCGCGGCGGCGAGGAACAGGATGGCGATCGGCGCGGTCGTCGAGAGGCAGGCGAACAGCCCGGCGTACGCCACGAGGTGCCCGGCCAGCAGCCCGAGCAGCACCCGGCGCGGTTCGTGCCGGTCGGCGAGCCGGCCCCGCGCCGGCCCGACGACCGCGTTGCTCAGCGCGAACGCCAGCATCACCAGGCCGGCCTCGGCGTAGCCGTGGGAACCGGTGACCGCGACCAGCACGGCCAGGTTCATCATCGAGGTCGTGACCCGGCTGAGCAGGACGGCGAGCGTCAGCCGCGGCACGCCCGGCACGCCGAGCAGCTCGCGGTAGCGCCGCAAGTCAGCCGGCGATCAGTCCGCGGGCGCGAGCCAGAGCATGCCCTGCGGCGGCAGCTGCAACAGCGCGGACGCCGGCTGGCCATGCCACGCCACGTCCGTCGCGTCGACGCCGCCCATGTTGCCCCAGCCCGAGCCGCCGTAGGTCTCCGCGTCGGTGTTGAGCACCTCGCGCCAGCGGCCGGTGAACGGCAGCCCGACCCGGTAGTCCCGGTGCGGATGGCCCGCGAAGTTGGCGACGCAGGCGACCACGTCGCCGGGCCGCTCGGGGTGCTGGCGCAGGAAGCTCGCCACGTTGTTGGCCGAGTCGTTCGCGTCGATCCACGCGAAGCCGGCCGGCGTGGTGTCCCCGGCGAAGAGCGCGGAGTGCTCCCGGTACTGCCGGTTGAGGTCGCCGACGAGGCGCTGCAAGCCGGCGTGCAGCGGCGAGTCGAGCAGGTGCCAGTCGAGCGAGCGGCCCTCCGACCACTCCCGCGCCTGGCCGAACTCGCCGCCCATGAACAACAGCTGCTTGCCCGGGTGCGCCCACATGAACGCGAGCAGCGCGCGCAGGCCGGCCGCCTTGTTCCAGTCGTCGCCCGGCATCCGCTCCCACAGCGAGCCCTTGCCGTGCACCACCTCGTCGTGCGACAGCGGCAGCACGAAGTTCTCGCTCCACGCGTACATCAGCGAGAACGTGACCTCGTTGTGGTGGTAGGACCGGTGCACCGGGTCGTGGCCGACATAGCTGAGCGTGTCGTGCATCCAGCCCATGTTCCACTTGAACCCGAAGCCCAGGCCGCCGAGATGGGTCGGCCGGGTGACGCCGGGCCAGGCGGTCGACTCCTCGGCCACCATGATCGCGCCCGGATGGTGCTTGTAGACGGTCGCGTTCAGCTCCTGCAGGAATCGCACCGCGTCCAGGTTCTCCCGTCCACCGTGGACGTTCGGCAGCCACTGGCCTTCCTCGCGCGAGTAGTCGAGGTAGAGCATCGAGGCGACCGCGTCCACCCGCAGCCCGTCGATGTGGAACTCCTCGATCCAGTACAGCGCGTTGGCCACCAGGAAGTTGCGCACCTCGGTGCGGCCGAAGTCGAACACGAGCGTGCCCCAGTCCGGGTGCTCGCCCCGGCGCGGGTCGGCGTGCTCGTACAGCGGGGTTCCGTCGAAACGGGCCAGCGCCCAGGAGTCCTTGGGGAAGTGCGCCGGCACCCAGTCCATGAGCACGCCGATGCCGCGGCCGTGGAGCGCGTCCACGAAGGCGCGGAACTCGTCCGGCGTGCCGAAGCGGGCGGTCGGCGCGTAGTAGGACGTGACCTGGTAGCCCCACGAGCCGCCGAACGGGTGCTCGGCGATCGGCAGCAGCTCGACGTGGGTGAAGCCGTGCTCGGCGACGTAGTCGGCCAGCTCGTCGGCGAGCTCGCGGTAACCCAGGCCCGGCCGCCAGGAGCCGAGATGCACCTCGTAGACGCTCATCGGCGCGGAGTGCCACGCGGTGGCCTCGCGGCGGGCCATCCAGTCCTCGTCCGTCCACTCGTGACTCGAGACGGTGACCTTCGAGGCGGTCGCCGGCGGCACCTCGGTGGCGAACGCCATCGGGTCGGCCTTCTCCTGCCAGCTGCCGTCCTGGCCGAGGATGCGGAACTTGTAGCAGGTGCCGGCCGGCAGCCCGGGGAGGAACAGCTCCCAGATGCCGGACGAGCCGAGCGAGCGCATCGGGTTGGCCCGCCCGTCCCAGCCGTCGAAGTCGCCGCACACCCGCACGCCGCGGGCGCTGGGCGCCCACACCGCGAACGAGGTGCCCTCGATCGGGCCCGTCGGTGTGTCGTAGGAACGGAGGTGCGCGCCGAGCACGTTCCACAGCCGCTCGTGGCGGCCCTCGCCCAGCAGGTGCAGGTCCAGCTCGCCGAGCGTGGGCAGCCACCGGTACGGGTCGTCGACGAGCACCGGGTCGCCGCCGTAGTCCACCTCGAACAGGTACTCGCCGGGCGCCTCGGGCAGCACGGCGGTGAACACGCCGTCCGCGGTCTCCTCCAGCGGGTGGCGGTGCTCGCCGGCGAGCAGCGTCACCGACTTCGCACCCGGCCGGTAGGCCCGGGCCACGGGTGTGCCCTGGCCTACCGCGCCCGTGCGGGTGTCGGAGTGCACGCCCAGCACCGAGTGCGGGTCGTGGTGCGCGCCCGTGACGAGGCGGCGCAGGTCGTCCGGCGGCAGCGCGCCTGAGTCGGCGCTCACGTCAGTCATCGCTGCTCATTCTGCCGGCGGCGGATTCCGTCCGCTCAACGGGCTGATCAGCCTTGGGCGATATACGACTCGAGCTGCTCGCGGTCCGTCTCGAGCTGCTCGATGCGGCTGCGGACGACGTCGCCGATGCTGACGATGCCGACCAGCTTGCCGGCCGAGACGACCGGCATGTGCCGGATGCGGCGCTCGGTCATGATCGAGGCGATCGAGTCCACCGCCTCGGTCGGCTCGCAGGTGACCACGGCGGTGGTCATGATCTCCGAGACGGGCTGGTGGAGGAGCTCGGCACCGGTTTCGTTGAGCCGGCGCACCACGTCGCGCTCGGACACGATGCCGACCAGCGTGCCGGTCTCGTCACAGACGACCATGGCACCGACGTTGTGCCTGGCGAGATCCTCGAGCAGCCCCGCGACGGAGACACCCGGTGGCACCGAGGCGACCTCGGAACCCTTGTGCCGCAACAAATCCGCTATCCGCACCTGGACACCCCGATCCGTCGGCCACGGCACCCGCCGTTGGGAGCCTGTCTTCTGAGGCTAGCTATGGCGCTTGATCGCCGCTAGAGGGATGGCCAGCCAGTCGGGTCGGTTCTGGTGCTCGTAGCGCACCTCGTACACCGCCTTGTCCAGCTCGAGCGCCCGCAGCAGGGCCTCCTGCTCGCGCGGGTCGGCGGCCACCTCCGCGTAGCCGTCGCAGAACGCCGTCCGGTTGCGGTCGGCCCATTCGGTCGCCCGCGCGAGGTGCTGGCGGTCGGCGTCCTCGCCGGCCAGGAGGTGGAAGGCGGCGTAGTCGAAGGAGCGCAGCATCGCGGCGACGTCTCGCAGCGGGGTGCGGAGCAGGCGGCGCTGGTCGGCGGCGGCGGCCGGCTCGCCCTCGAAGTCGATCAGCACCCAGCCCGCCGTGCTGCGCAGCACCTGGCCGAGGTGCAGGTCGCCGTGCACCTGCTGGACCGTCAGCGGCCCGGCGGGCTCGCGTGCCGCGTCGAACGCCGCGCGCAGCGTCGCCTCTTCCCGAGCCAGCTCGGGAACCTCGGCCAGCACCGTGTCCAGCCGGGCGTGCATGGCGCCGACCTCGGAGTCGACGACCGTCCGGTCGACCGTGGTGGTGCCGGCGGCCCGGGCCAGCGAGGCGTGCACCTCGGCCACCGCGGTGCCGAGCCGGTGCGCCTCGGCGGAGAAGTCGCCGCCGACCTCGTCCGCGTGCAGGTCGCCCTCGGCGAGCAGGTCGCGCACGCTCGCGGTGGCGGTCGCCCAGCCCTCGACGGTGTTCGGCAGGAACTCCTGCAGGAAGCCGAGTACGGTGCCGGCGCCGCCGACCTCGCCGCTGATCACACCCAGCGGCTCGGCGATGTGCTTCTCGCCGACCGACCGTAACGCCCGGTGCAGCTCGACGTCCCGGTTCGGGCCAGGCTCCGGCTGCCGGTAGATCTTGAGGATGTACTGCGAGCCGTAGACCACCGACGTGTTGCTCTGCTCGACGCCGATCGGCCGGGCCCGCAGCCCGCGCTCGATCTCGACGCCGGGCTCGGACCGGAAGTCCAGCCCGCCGGCCGAGCCGTCGTCGGCGATCAGGTCCAGCAGGATCCCCATCAGCTCGGGGTCCTGGGTCGCGTCGAAGACGGCCAGCCCGTCGACGCGGGTGATCACCGCGTGCTCGAGGTGCTCGGAGACCTCGGCCCGCATGCCCAGCAGCAGCTGGTAGGGCTCGCCGTCGACGGAGATCATCAGGTGCACCAGCCCGTCGGCCGGCTCGGTCGCGTGCAGCGTGCGCACCTGCGTCGCGCCGCGGGACTTCGCCCGGAACCAGCGCTGCTCCACCAGCCAGGGCGCCAGCTCCGGGCCGAGGTCCGCCGCGCTGATCATGGCCGCTCGCTCGCGGCTTCGCCGTGGCCGGTGTCGGCGGTGAGCTGGAACCAGTAGAACCCGTGCCCGGGCAGCGTGAGCAGGTAGGGCCACTCGCCGATCGCCGGGAAGCGGACCCCGCCGGTGAGCTCGACCGGCACCCGGCCGTTGTGCTCGGAGAGGTCCAGCTCGACCGGCTGCGGGAAGCGGGACAGGTTGTTCACGCAGATCACCAGGTCCTGCTCGACCCCGTGGTCCGGGTCGGCCGGCAGGTGCCGCAGGTAGGCCAGCACGCTCGGGTTGGACGAGCCGAGCTCGGTGAACTCGCCGAGCCCGAAGGCCGGGTGCTCGCGGCGGACCTGCAGCATGCGGCGGGTCCAGTGCAGCAGCGAGGAGCTGTTGTTGAGCTGCGACTCGACGTTCACCGCCTGGTAGCCGTACACCGGGTCGGCGATCACCGGCAGGTAGATGCGGCCGGGGTCGCAGCGGGAGAAGCCGGCGTTGCGGTCCGGGGACCACTGCATCGGGGTGCGCACGGCGTCGCGGTCGCCGAGCCAGATGTTGTCGCCCATGCCGATCTCGTCGCCGTAGTACAGGACGGGGGAGCCGGGCAGCGACAGCAGCAGCGCGGTGAACAGCTCCATCTGGTTGGCGTCGTTGTCGAGCAGCGGGGCGAGCCGGCGGCGGATGCCGATGTTCGCCTTCATCCGCGGGTCTTTTGCGTACTCCGCGTACATGTAGTCGCGCTCGTCGTCGGTGACCATCTCGAGGGTCAGCTCGTCGTGGTTGCGCAGGAAGATCCCCCACTGCGCGCCGGACGGGATCGGCGGCGTCTGGGCGAGGATCTCCGAGATCGGGAACCGCGACTCCCGGCGCACGGCCATGAAGATGCGCGGCATGAGCGGGAAGTGGAACGCCATGTGGCACTCGTCCCCGCCGCTGTCCGCGTCGCCGAAGTACGCGACGACGTCCGCGGGCCACTGGTTGGCCTCGGCGAGCAGCACCCGGTCCGGGAACTCGTCGTCGACGACCTTGCGGCAGCGCTTGAGGAACTCGTGGGTGCGCGGCAGGTTCTCGCAGTTGGTGCCCTCCTCCTCGAAGAGGTAGGGCACCGCGTCGAGGCGGAAGCCGTCGATGCCGAGGTCCAGCCAGAACCGCAGCACGTCGATCATCGCGTCGCCGACCTCGGGGTTCTCGAAGTTGAGGTCGGGCTGGTGGGTGAAGAAGCGGTGCCAGTAGAACTGCCCCCGCACCGGGTCGTAGGTCCAGTTGGAGGACTCGGTGTCGACGAAGATGATCCGCGCGCCCGGGTAGCCGTCGTCGGTGTCCGACCACACGTAGTAGTCGCCGTACGGGCCGTCCGGGTGCTGGCGCGACTCCTGGAACCAGGGGTGCTGGTCGGAGGTGTGGTTGAGCACCAGGTCGGTGATGACCCGGATGCCGCGGCGGTGGGCCTGGTCGAGCAGGTGCACGAAGTCCTCGACGGTGCCGAACTCCGGGAGCACCGCGCGGAAGTCGGAGATGTCGTAGCCGCCGTCGCGCAGCGGGGAGGCGTAGAACGGCGGCAGCCAGAGGCAGTCGACGCCGAGCCACTGCAGGTAGTCGAGCTTGTCGGCGAGGCCGCGCAGGTCGCCGGTGCCGTCGTTGGTGAAGTCGTTGAAGGCGCGGACGAGCACCTCGTAGAAGACCGCGGTCTTGTACCAGTGCGGGGACGTCGGCGCGGACCGCGCGTGGGCGAACGCGTCGGCCTGCGGCTCGACGAGGTGGCCGTCGGAGATGAGTGCCTCACCCGTGTGCGGCACGCCGTCCAGTCCGAGGTTGGCGTCCGGACGTGTCGTCTCGGGCGTTTCCGTCATTCCCCGCACCCTCACCTAACTCGACTCACCACACGGCGTCGTTGCCGTGTGTGGCGATCATGGTGCCAGGTCGGTCCCGGCGTTCTCCTCCATGGTTACCGCTGTCACCCGATCCCGCACAAGAGAGCGCCCGACCAGGGGTTATCGGACTGTCCTCAGTGGATCGGTCAGCGGATCACGGTCAACACGTGGGCCACCGCGTCGGTCGGGGTGAGACGGACGAAGTTGGCCTGACCCCAGTCCCACGTCTGCCCGGTCACCTCGTCGCGCACGGCGAACCGGGCGCCCCAGTCGAGTCCCAGCGTCGGCAGGTCGAGCCACACGGTGCCCTCCTGCGCGCTGAAGGCATCCAGGTTGACCACGACGATGACCGCGTCCTTGCCGGTCGCGTCGGTCTTCGAGTACGCGAGCAGCGCGTCGTTCTCGACATGGTGGAAGCGCAGCGTGCGCAGCTGCTGCAGCGCCGGGTGCGCGGCTCGGATCGCGTTGAGCCGGGCCAGCCACGGTTCCAGCGACCGGCCGTCGGCCAGTGCCTCGGCGAAGTCGCGCGGGCGCAGCTCGTACTTCTCGGAGTTCAGGTACTCCTCGCTGCCCTCGCGCACCGCCTCGTGCTCGAAGAGCTCGAACCCGGAGTACACGCCCCACGTCGGCGAGAACGTCGCCGCCAGCACCGCGCGGATCGCGAACATGGCCGGCCCGCCGTACTGCAGCGACGCGTGCAGGATGTCCGGCGTGTTCACGAACAGGTTCGGCCGCGCCTCGTCCGCGTGCGCGACGATCTCGTTGCCGAACTCGGTCAGCTCGTGCTTGTGCGTGCGCCAGGTGAAGTACGTGTAGGACTGCGTGAAGCCCAGCCGCGCCAGCCCGTAGAGCCGGGCCCGCCGGGTGAACGCCTCGGACAGGAACAGCACGTCCGGCTCGACGGCCTTCACCTGGTGGATCAGCCAGTGCCAGAAGTTCGCCGGCTTCGTGTGCGGGTTGTCCACCCGGAAGATCCGCACCCCGTTGCGCACCCAGTGCAGCACCACCCGCAGCACCTCGGCGTAGATGCCCTCCGGGTCGGTGTCGAAGTTGACCGGGTAGATGTCCTGGTACTTCTTCGGCGGGTTCTCAGCGTAGGCGACCGTCCCATCCGGACGGATCTTGAACCACTCCGGGTGCGCGGTCACCCACGGATGGTCGGGCGCGCACTGCAGCGCGAGGTCGAGCGCGACCTCCATGCCGAGCTCGTGGGCCCGTGCGACGAACCGCTCGAAGTCGAGCAGCGTGCCCAGCGCGGGGTGGATCGCGTCGTGCCCGCCCTCGGCCGAGCCGATGGCCCAGGTCGAGCCGACATCCTCGGGCACGGAGATGACACTGTTGTTCGGGCCCTTGCGGTTCACCTCGCCGATCGGGTGGATCGGCGGGAGATAGACCACGTCGAAGCCCATCGCGGCGACGCGGTCGAGTGATTTCGCGGCCGTCTCGAAGTTGCCGTGCAGCGGCTTGCCCGACTCGTCGACGCCACCGGTCGAGCGCGGGAACAGCTCGTACCAGGAGCTGTAGAGCGCACGCGGCCGGTCGACCCACAGCTGGTACTTGCGGCCGCGGGTGACGAGGTCGCGGATCGGGTTGTCGAGCATGTACTTCTGGATCGGCTCGGACAGCGCCTCGGCGATGCGCGCGGGCAGCGGCAGGCCGGTGTTCCGCAAGGCGCCCGCCGCGGCGACGAGCAGGCGTTTCTCGCCGTTGTGCGGGAACCGCCGGGCGGCGCGGTCCAGCAGCAGCGCGCCGGACTCCAGGTCGTTGGCCAGCTCGTCGGCACCCTGGGCGGCGCCGACCTTGACCTCGACCGTGTGCCGCCAGGTGGTCCACGGGTCGCTCCACGCGTCCACCCGGTAGGTCCACATGCCGGCCGTGTCCGGCGTGATCCCGGCCGCCCAGTGGTCGGTGTTCGGGTCGTCGCAGGTCATCCGGGTCTGGCGCTCGGCGTCGTCGTGCGGGCCGCGCCACACGACGGTCGCGGCGACCGCGTCGTGGCCCTCCCGCCAGACGGTCGCCTGCACGGGGATGTACTCCCCGACGACGGCCTTCGCCGGATAGCGGCCACAGCTGACCAAGGGGGACACGTCGTCGATGCCCAGCCGACCACTCACCGGTCAAACCCTCCCTGCACAGGCATGCAAATTCCGAAGATCGTCCCCCACCACATGAAGTCTGCCCGGTCCGGTCGGTTCACACACGACCGCCGCCTTGAATTTCCGTAATGGTCGCCAGATAGGGTCGGTCGTCGTGAAAGCAGTACGTCGCTTTACCGTGCGTGCCGGGTTGCCCGAGGCGCTGGCCGAGCTGGGCACGCTCGCCACGAACCTCCGGTGGACCTGGCATCCGCCGACCCAGGACCTGTTCGCCGCGATCGAGTCCGACATCTGGGACCGGCTCGGCAACCCACTGCGGCTGCTCGCCGAGGTGCCCGCGCACCGGCTCGAGGAGCTGGCCACCGACGAGGAGTTCCTCGCGAGCCTGGCCGGGCTGTCCGAGGACCTGAGGCGGTACCTGACCGAGGACCGCTGGTACCAGCACCGCCGCGGGGAGCTCGCCGGCCACGGCCCGGAGGGCAACGGCCGGTTCGACCGGATGCCCGACTCGATCGCCTACTTCTCGATGGAGTTCGGCGTCACCGAGGCGCTGCC
Source organism: Actinophytocola sp. (assembly GCF_050699915.1). Classification (GTDB taxonomy): domain Bacteria; phylum Actinomycetota; class Actinomycetes; order Mycobacteriales; family Pseudonocardiaceae; genus Actinophytocola. The sequence continues at coordinate 8,633 of NZ_JBOHGA010000128.1, read as the reverse complement.
GAACTACTCCGGCGGCCTCGGCGTGCTGGCCGGCGACCACCTCAAGGCGGCCTCCGACCTGGGCGTGCCGCTGATCGGCGTCGGCCTGCTCTACCGCTCCGGCTACTTCCGCCAGTCGCTTTCGCTGGACGGCTGGCAGGTCGAGCACTACCCGGTGATCGACCCGAACGGGCTGCCGCTCGAGCCGCTGGTGGAGCCGTCGGGCGCGCCGATCCTGGTGCACGTGGCGATGCCCGGCGGCCGGGTGCTGCGCGCCCGGATCTGGAGGGCGCAGGTCGGCCGGGTGCCGTTGCTGCTGCTCGACTCCGACGTGGACGGCAACGACGAGGACCTGCGCGGGGTCACCGACCGGCTCTACGGCGGCGACCAGAACCACCGCATCCGCCAGGAGATCCTGGCCGGCGTCGGCGGCGTGCGCGCGGTGCGGACGTACTGCGAGCTCACCGGCCACTCGCAGCCGGAGGTGTTCCACACCAACGAGGGCCACGCCGGCTTCCTCGGCCTGGAGCGGCTGCGCGAGCTGATGTCCGGTCAGCACCTGTCGTTCGACGAGGCGCTGTCCGCGGTGCGCGCGGGGACCGTGTTCACCACGCACACGCCCGTCCCGGCCGGCATCGACCGGTTCCCGGTCGACCTCGTCCAGCACTACTTCGGCGACGGCGCGCTGCTGCCCGACGTGGACTTCCGCCGGATCCTCGCGCTGGGCGCCGAGGAGAACGCCGGCATGTTCAACATGGCGCACATGGGTCTGCGGCTCGCGCAGCGCGCCAACGGGGTCTCCAAGCTGCACGGCGAGGTCAGCCGGCAGATGTTCGGCGGCCTGTGGTCCGGGTTCGACACCGACGAGGTCCCGATCACCTCGGTCACCAACGGCGTGCACGGTCCGACGTGGACGGCCCGCGACATGACCGACCTCGTGGGCGACCGCCTCGACTCGGTGTCCGATGTCGACCTGTGGAACCTGCGCTGCACGCTGCGCCGCCGGCTCGTGGCCGAGGTCCGGCGGCGGGTGCGCGAGGCGTGGCTGCAGCGCGGCGCGTCGCCGCTGGAGCTGGCCTGGACCGACACGGTGTTCGACCCGGACGTGCTGACCGTCGGCTTCGCCCGGCGCGTGCCGACCTACAAGCGGCTCACGCTGATGCTGCGCGACCACGACCGGCTGCGCGCGCTGCTGCTGCACCCCGAGCGGCCGGTACAGCTGGTCGTGGCCGGCAAGTCGCACCCGGCCGACGACGGCGGCAAGGCGCTGATCCAGCAGGTGGTGCGGTTCGCGGACGAGCACGACGTCCGCCACCGGATCGTGTTCCTGCCCGACTACGACATGTCGATGGCCCGCTATCTGTACTGGGGCTGCGACGTGTGGCTGAACAACCCGACCCGGCCGCTGGAGGCGTGCGGCACGTCCGGCATGAAGTCGGCGCTCAACGGCGGGCTCAACCTGTCCATTCGCGACGGTTGGTGGGACGAGCTCTACGACGGCAGCAACGGCTGGGCCATCCCGACCGCCGACGGCGTGTCCGACCCGCTGCGCCGTGACGACCTCGAGGCGGCGGCGCTGTACGAGCTGCTCGGTGGTCAGGCGGCGTCGCTGTTCTACGACCGCGGCGGCGAGGGTGTCCCGGCGCAGTGGCTCGCGATGGTGCGGCACACGCTGCGCTCGCTCGGGCCGAAGGTGCAGGCGTCGCGGATGGTCCGCGAGTACGTGGAGTCGCAGTACAAGCCGGCCGCCACCGCGGTGGAGCTGGCGCGCGCGGACGACTTCCGCGCGTCGCGGGCGCTCGCCGAGTACCGCGACCGGCTGGCCGCGGCCTGGACGAGCGTGCGGGTCATCGACTGCGAGCTGAGCCTGGACCCGGACGGTCGGCGCACCCCGGTGCTGGGCGAGCGGGTGCGGGTGACGGCGTTCGTCGATCTCGCCGGGCTCGCGCCGTCGGACGTGCAGGTCCAGGTCGTCGTGGGCCGGGTGGCCGACAGCGACGAGCTGTACGACGTGGTCACCGCCCCGATGCGGCCCGGCGAGGGCGGGACCTACGTGGCGGAGATTCCGCTGCCGCACGCGGGAACCCTCGGCGCGACGGCCCGCGTGCTGCCCAACCACGAGCTGCTGGCCAGCCCGGTCGAGCTGGGCCGGGTCGTGGTGCCGGGCTAGCCCGGCGATGCCTGGAAGGACCCCATCAGGGCGTTCAGCGTCTGGAAGGCGTCCTTCCAGGCAGTGGACCTAACCGACTTCCAGGCGGCTGCGGGTGCCGGCGACCCGCGGCCACCAGGAGGCGAGCTTCTCCGCCTCGGTGATCACCTGGCGGGCGGCCTGGTTGTCGCCGGAGGCCATGTGGGCTCGGGCGAGCGTGGCGAGGTCGTCCGCGCGGACGAGGAGGTTGTCGCCGGCGCCGGCGGCGCGGGTGGCGAGTGCGATGGCCTCGTCGGCGTCGCCGCGCAGCAGCGCGTGCAGGGCCCGCACGCCGTTCAGCTTGTAGCTCGGATACCCGAGCGTGGCGGCGTTCTCCAGCGCGGTGTTCGCGGTCGACAGCCCGAGCGTCGCGTCCAGCTGCCCGGCCTCGACGGTGGCGCACGCGAGCCCGGCCAGCGCGGCGAACGAGCCGGCCGCCTCGTCCGGCTCCTGGCGCGCGTCGGCGGCGAGCTTGACCGCCAGGATCATCGCCTCCGCGTACCGGCCCTGGGCCTCGAGCACGAAGACGCGTGCGGCGAGCGCCGGCCGGACGTCGGGGTAGTCGTCGCGCAGCCGCGCCGCCAGCTGCTCCGCGGCGGCCAGGTCACCGCGGTGGGCCGCCTCGATCGCCTCGCCGGCCAGCGGCGCGGCCTCCAGCTGGCGGGCCTCCTCCGGGCCGACCCAGGGCAGCCGGAACAGCAGCCAGCCCGTCGAGGTCGCGACGGTCGAGCGCTGGGGGAGCAGCGCGTGCACGAGCTCGGCCACGCACGCGACGGCGAACCCGTGCGCGAACGCGCCGCCCTCGATCGCCCACGCGGCGGCCAGCACGACGACCGCGAGCTCGGCCAGCACCGAGCACAGGGCGGACCACCACATCCGCCGGCGCACCGGCGCCTTCGCGGCCCGCACGTTGACGGCCAGGATGACCGGGACGGCGCGCAGCACGACGCTGCGGCTGGGCCGGCTCCAGTCGGCGAGCCGCGGCCCGACGCCGACGACGACCCGCTGCACCCGCATGCCGGCCAGCGGCACGCTCGCGAGCAGCCCGAGCTGGCTGGCGGCCAGGATCGCGAGCAGCCCCACGACCGCGCCCGCGAGCCCCACCGCGATCCGGCCGGGCGACCACTCGACGACGACGATCGCGGCGACCGCGACGAGCGCGGCGAGCGCCCCGGGCGTGACCAGCAGGCGAAGGATCCTCACGATCAGCAGACGTTACGCGGCGCCGTCCCGGTTCCCCTGCCCGCCCGGGCAGCGGAAAGGGCGGCGCTGCCGGCTAACGTGCGCGGTGTGGACGACCCGAAGGCCGTGGTCCGCCGCGGTTACGACGCCCTGTCGGTGCGCTACGACGAGACCTACGGCGCGTCGACGAAGTACCGCCCGTGGCTGGCTTCGCTGATCGCCGGGCTGCCCGCGGCGGCGGCCGTCGTCGACCTGGGGTGTGGCAGCGGCGTGCCGGTGGCGCGGGACCTGGTCGCGGCCGGCCACCGGGTGACGGGCGTGGACTTCAGCGCGATGCAGGTGTGCCGCGCCCGCCGGCTCGTCCCGGCCGCGACGTTCCTGCAGTGCGACCTGACGGCGGTGCGCTTCTCGCCGGCCTCGCTGGACGCGGTGCTGGCGTTCTACTCGATCATCCACGTCCCGCTCGGCGAGCAGCAGTCGCTGCTGCACCGAATCGCCGGCTGGCTGCGCCCGGGCGGCCTCTTCGCGGCGACGATGGGCCACGACGCGTGGACGGGCACGGACGCCGGCTGGCTCGGCGGCGACACCCCGATGTGGTGGAGCCACGCCGACGCGGCGACGAACCGCCGCTGGCTCACCGCCACCGGCCTCACCATCGAGCGGGAGACGTTCCTGGCGGAGGGCACCGGCGGCGCCGTCCTCTTCGTGGCCAGGCGGCCGCGCTGAGCGGTATCGAGTGACCGTCAGGTGATCGCCGGCGTCGGGCCATCCCGGACCGGCAGGCCGGCGGCCGCCCACGCGCGGAAGCCGCCGACCAGGTCCGTGGCTCGGGGCAGTCCCAACGCCTGCAGGTCGCGGGCCGCGAGGCTCGACGAGTAGCTCTCGTTGCACAACACGACGACCCGGGTGTCCTCGGCGACCTCGGCGATGCGGTGGGCGCCGTGCGGGTCGAGGCGCCACTCCAGCACGATCCGCTCGATCGGCAGCGAGCCCGGGATCTCGCCCTCGGCGTCCCGGTCGTGCGCGGGCCGGATGTCGACGAACAGCACGTCGTCGAGCGCCGCCGCCTCGGCAGGCGTGAGCCGCGTCAGGGTGGCTCGGGCGGCGGACAGCATCTCGTCGACGGCACTCACGGCACAGTGTCCAATCGTTCGCACCGGCTCACGGCTCGACCGGCTCCTTGCTCAGCTCGGCCAGCGACCGCCTCGGCGGCAGTGGCGGGATCTCGTCCGGGATGTCGTGCAGGCTCGCGTACTCGCGGGTCGGCACCAGCGGCGGCGAGTAGGCGTGCACGGTGGCCGACTTCGCCAGGCCGGTGTTCCACACCTGGTGTGCCCGGCCCGCGCCGAAGCCGATGGCCGAGCCGGCGGCGTGGACGCGGTGCCCCACCGGCCCGCGGGGGTACCGGTAGGTCTCCGACAGCTCACCCAGCACCACCGTGAACGCGCCGGACGCGCCGCCGTGGTCGTGCGGCTCGGTGCGCTGGCCGGGCAGCCACGACAGCAGCCACAGCTCGACCTCCTCGGTCAGCGCCAGCCGTGCCCACCAGCGCGTCGGGCTCGCGAAGCGCACGAGGTCGAGCAGCGTGCCCGAGTGGCCGTCGGCGACCCGGGTCACCAGGTTGCGCAGCTGCTCTGGAGTCCACTGTGGACTTCGCGGTCGGACGAGGCCGGCGAGGCGGGGCAGGACGAGGTCACGGGTCAACATGGACAAGGGGTTGCTCCGGAAGGACGTGCGGACGGGGCCTGGTCAGCGCGCGGCGGTACAGCCGCAGGAGGCCACGAGCAGCAGGTCCACCGTGCGGTCGCGCCAGCAGTACAGCGACCGGAACACGGCGTGGAGCATCACACGTCCGGCCGGCCCGAGGCCAACCGTCCCACGTGGTGGTACGTCAGGCGGTCCGCGGCGTGCGGAACACGAGAAGTGTCCGCGCCGGCATGCGCAGCGTGGTACGGGGCGGCAGCGCGGCCTCGGCCGCCGGCGTGCCGCGGCGGACTCCGGTGTCCAGCACCGGGACGAACTTCTCGCCGAACTCGCCGGCGGGCAGCCGCACCTCGACCGGCTCGTCGCCCGCGTGCAGGAGCAGCAGCCACGAGTCGTCCGGCACGAGCTCGCCGTCGCGGTCGCGGGACAGCGAGGTCGAGCCGTCCATCCACACGCCGAGGGTGCGGCGGTCCTCGTCGAACCAGTCCGAGCCGGTCATCGGCGTGCCGTCGGGTGCGAGCCACACCAGGTCCGGCCGGCCGGTGGTGGACGGCCGGCCGTCGAAGAACTCCGGCTGGCGCAGCGCGGGCGAGCCGGCCCGCAACGCGATCACCTTGCGGGCGAACGCGAGCATGTCCGCGGCCCGGTCGGTCGGCGTCCAGTCCACCCAGGACGTCTCGTCGTCGAGACAGTAGGGGTTGTTGTTGCCGCCCTGGCTGCGCCACAGCTCGTCGCCCGCGCACAGCATGGGCGTGCCGGTGGACAGCAGCAGCGTGGCGAGCAGGTTGCGGGCCTGCCGGTCGCGCAGCGCCAGCACCGCCGGATCGGCGGTCTCGCCCTCCGCGCCGCAGTTCCACGACCGGTTGTCGTCCGTGCCGTCCCGGTTGTCCTCGCCGTTGGCGGTGTTGTGCTTCTGGTCGTAGGACACCAGGTCCCGCAACGTGAACCCGTCGTGCGCGGTGACGAAGTTGATCGACGCCCAGGGCCTGCGGGTGTTGAACGCGTACAGGTCCTCCGAGCCGGACAGCCGGTAGGCGAGGTCGCGCACGCCGACCCGGCCACGCCAGAAGTCCCGCACGCCGTCCCGGAACCGGCCGTTCCACTCCGTCCACTGTGGAGCGAAGCCACCGACCCGGTAGCCGTCACCGGTGGCGTCCCACGGCTCGGCGATGAGCTTGCAGCGGGCCAGCACCGGGTCGGTGGTGATCGCGGTCAGCAGCGGGGAGTTCGGGTCGAACCGGCCGCCGTGCGGGCGGCCGAGCGCGCTCGCGAGGTCCAGCCGGAACCCGTCAACGCCGAGCTCGGTGGCGAAGTAGCGCATCGAGTCGGTGACCAGCCGCACGACGGTGGGGGAGCCCGGGTCCAGCGTGTTGCCGCAGCCGGTGATGTCCACATCGGACCCGTCGCGGTCGAGCACGTAGTAGTTGGGCGCGTCGAGCCCGCGCATGGACAGCGTCGGGCCGGTCACGCTGCCCTCGCCGGTGTGGTTGAACACCACGTCGAGGAGGACCTCGATGCCGGCCGCGTGCAGTGCCGCCACCATCGTCGCGAACTCGGCGGTCTCCCGGCCCGGCTCGCTCGCGTAGCCCTCGTGCGGGGCGAGAAAGCCGAGCGTGGCGTAGCCCCAGTAGTTGTGCCGGCCCGACGACAGCAGCGGCGGCTCGTCGACGAACGAGTGGACCGGCATCAGCTCGACGGCGGTCACGCCGAGCCGCACCAGGTGGTCGATGACCGCGGGATGGGTGAGGCCAAGGTAGGTGCCGCGCTGGTGCGCCGGGACGTCCGGGTGCCGGCGGGTGAAGCCGCGCACGTGCAGCTCGTAGATCACCGTCTCCTCGAAAGGCGTGTCCGGCTTGGCGCCGGTGTCCGGGCCGCCGGGGGAGGTGACCACGGACAGCGGCACGTGGCCCAGCGAGTCCACGTGCGACGGGCGGCCGGTCATCGGGTCGGTGCGGTAGCCGAGCGTGGCGTCCAGGTCGGTGACCCGGCCGGTGATCCGCCGGGCGTGCGGGTCGACCAGCAGCTTCGCCGGGTTGCAGCGCAGTCCGCGGGCCGGGTCGTACGGGCCGTGCACCCGGTAGCCGTAGCGCTGACCAGGGGTGACGCCGGGGACCAGGCCGTGCCAGATGCCGAACGTGCGCTCGGTCAGCCCGATGCGGTGCTCGGTGCCGTCCTCGGCGATGAGGCACAGGTCGACGGCGTCCGCGATGGACGAGGCCACCGCGAAGCGCACCCCGCCCGCCTCGGGATGAGCGCCGAGCGGGAACGGGTGGCCGGGGAGCACGTGGAGCGCGGACATTCGTCCATCTAACCCCGGCGTTCAGAGCTGGTACGTGTGCGCCTCGAAGGAGTCCTCCTCGACCGGTGCCGGCCGCCGCCGGACCGGTTCCGGAGTGGACTCGGGCTCCTCGTCGACCGCGTCGTCGCCCCGGGCCGACACGACCAGCCGCGCGAACAGCTCCTGGTGCGCCGACCAGCCGTGGGTGGACGGGCAGGCCAGGGTCAGCAGCAGCATCCGGCCCGACCCCGGCTCGGGGATGAACGCCTGCAGCTGGACGGTCAGCGCCCGCCGCTCGCGCGCCTGCTCCACGCCCGGCACCCGCTGCGCCATGACCGCCATGCCGAGCCCGGTCTCCAGCGCCACGGTCTCCCGCACGTCGGGCCCGCCGACGTCCTCCATCGCGTCGCGCAGCGACTCCGCGGTGTCCGTGTCCCAGCTCGGCGGCACCTCGATCACCACGCCGGTGAGCACGGCCGGCGCCGCGTCCGGCGGGGTGACCACGGCCATCAGGAACGCGCCCTCGCGCAGCGCGGTCTCCACCGCCTCGGCCGCGACCGGCTCCAGGTCCGCCGAGGACGCGGGCAGGTCACGCACCGCGCCGAGGATCGCGGCGAACTCCTTGATCGCTCGCGGCGGGTCGTCGATCGGGATCCGGCGGACCGTGTCCGGGATGGCGAGGCGCATCGGGGCCTACTTCTTGTTTCGTTCGTTCAGCTCGTCGCGCACGACGTTGACCACGGCGTTCTCGGCCGCGTCGCCGCGGGGGTTGGTGAGCAGCTTGAGGGCTTCGAGCTCGCGCTTGTCCGCCGCGGACAGCGAGCTGCCGCTGGCCTCGAGCGTCCGCACGGTGGCGTCGACGGCGTTGCCGTAGGCCTCGCCGGCGAGCTTCGCGTCGCCCTTGAGCACGGACGCGGTGCCGTCGGTCGCGGCCTTGAGCTTGAGGCCGTCCCGCAGCGAGCCGGTCTGGCGCGCGTACTTGCCGGTCTCGTAGACGTCCTGGGCGAGCTTCGGCAGCCCGCCGGTCGTGAACCCGTCCTTGGCGCCGGTACCGACGCCCTTCGCTCCCTGGGCCAGGCGGGACGAGCGCAGCACCGGCGTGGCGAGCCCCTTGGCCCCGGCGACCGCGGCCGAGGTGAAGGTGCGGCCGGGGACCACGGTCAGCGCGAGCGAGAGGTTGCTCGGCGCGTTGCGCGAGCCGGCGACGCGCTGGCCGATGCCGGACAGCGCTGCCACGCCCGCGGTCCCGGCCGCGACCGTGCCGAGCACCGCCGCGGCGGGCGCGCCGACGCCGGTGAGCGC
>NZ_JBOHGA010000127.1:0-18000 GCF_050699915.1 Actinophytocola sp. | reverse complement strand
GGCACACCGTCGGCTCGGCACGCAGGCGGTCTCGCACAGCGCCGGCCACCTCGCGCAGCGCCTCCTCGCCGGCCGCCGAGACCGGCAGCAGCACGGCTCGGTCGCGCTGGTCTCGCCGCGGCGGGGCAGGCGGCTCCTCGAGGATCACGTGCGCGTTCGTCCCGCCGACGCCGAGGGCGCTCACCCCGGCACGGCGCGGCCGGGCCGTCCACTCGCGACGCTCGGTGCCGAGCACGAACGGGCTGCCGTCGAGCCGCAGCGCCGGGTTCGGCCGGGAGAGGTGCACGGTGGGCACGAGCTCGCCGTGCCGCAGCATCAGCACCACCTTGATCAGGCCGGCCATCCCGGCGCAGCTGTCCAGGTGCCCGATGTTCGGCTTCACCGACCCGAGCGTGCAGAAGCCCGCGCGACCGGTCTCGGCCGCGTACGCGTCGCGAAGCGCTTCGAACTCCACCGGGTCACCGAGCTCCGTGCCGGTGCCGTGGGCCTCGACGTAGGAGATGGTCTCGGCCGGCACGGCGGCGCGGCGCAGCGCGCGGCGCACCACCTCCACCTGGCCGGGCACGCTCGGCGCGGTGAACCCGACCTTGCCGGTCCCGTCGTTGTTCACCGCCGAACCGAGGATCACCGCGTGGATCGTGTCGCCGTCGGCCAACGCCGCCTCCAGCGGCTTCAGCAGGACGGCGGCGACCCCGTTGCCGCCGACCGTGCCGTCGGCGTCCACGTCGAAGGCACGGCAGCGGCCGGTCGGCGACAGGATCGAGCCCTCGTGGAACCGGTAGCCGGCCTCCTGCGGCAGCCGCACCGCGGCCGCACCGGCCAGCGCGAGGTCGGCATCGCCGGCCAGGACCGCTTGCGTAGCAAGGTGAACGGCGACCAGCGATGTCGAGCACGCGGTCTGCACCCCGATCGCCGGGCCGGTCAGCCCCAGCCGGTAGGCGACCCGGGAGGCCAGGAAGTCGGGCCGGCTGCCGATCGTCGCCTGCATCGCCGCGGCGCCGTCGCCGACGCGGCCCGACCCCGGCGGGTCCTGGTGTCCGTACAGGTTCATGCCCGCGCCGGCGAACACGCCGATCCGCCTGCCCGGGCCGGCATACCCGCCGTGCTCGAGCGCGTGGTGACAGCACTCGAGGAACAACCGGTGCGCCGGATCGGTCAGTTCCGCCTCGCGCGGGCTGATGCCGAAGAACTCCGCGTCGAACGCGGTCACGTCCTCGATCGGCCCGACGACCGGGCGGAACGACGGATCGCCGGAGATCCGCCCGGGTACGCCGGCGGCGGCCACCTCGGCCGGGGAAAACCGCCGCACGCTGTCCACCCCGCCGCGGAGGTTGGCCCAGAACTCCTCCGGGCCACGCGCGCCCGGGAAGCGAAGTGCGAGGCCGATGACCGCGACCCGCCCGCCGTACGCCGGCGTGGCGCCGACATCGGGCGTGGCGTCCGGCTCGGCCGCGAGATGGTCGGCGAACGCGGTGACGGTCGGGTACCGGAACAGCGCCGTCCGCGGAATCTCCTGGCCCAGCTCGCGCTCGAGCAGCCCCCGCACGCGCATCAGCGCCACCGATGTCATGCCCAGGTCGTAGAACGGCGTGTCGACGTCCACGTCCCGGCCGAGCACCGAGCCGACGGCCTCCCGCACACGCGCGACGATCGACCCGCCGCGGGTGACGCCGACCGCGACCCGGTCATCGCCACCCCGCTCGGCCCGTGCCCGCTCGCGGAGCACCGCGCGCTGCACCTTTCCGCTGGGAGTCCGGGGGAACTCCCGTTCCGGCACCGCGACGACCCGGCACCCGGACAGGCTCAGCCGCTCGAAGAGCGCCGCGCGAACCTCGCCGCGCAGGCGGTCCGAGTCGGGGTCGTCGGTGGCGACGAAGACGTGCAGCTCCTCACTGCCGGTGCGCTCGTCCGGGACTCCGCACGCGGCGACCCGACCGGTCGCGAGCCCCGGCACGCCGGCCACGATGTCCTCGATCTCGTGGCAGAAGAAGTTGTGTCCGTTGAGGATGATCACGTCCTTGGCGCGGCCGGTGATCACCACCTCGCCGCCGGACAGGAACGCGAGGTCGCCCGAGTCGAGCCAGGTTCGCCCGGTCCGCTCGTGATCGGGGAAGGCGGCGAGGGTGGCGGCCTCGTCGCCCAGGTAGCCCGGCGTCGTCCGGGCCGACCGCACCTGGAGCCGGCCGATCCGGCCCTCCGGAACCAGCTCGCCGTGCTGGTCGACCACCCGGACCGCGGCGCCGTGCGCGGGCCGCCCCACCGGGGTCAGCGTGACGACGTCCCGCTCGGCGGCGTGCTCGTCCGCGTGGACGAGATCGCCGGCCACGCTGGACTTGAGCACCCGGTGCACCCCGGAGCGGTGGAACCGGCCGAGGGTGATCGCGGTCGTGGTCTCGGCCATCCCCCACGCCGGCCGGACACACTCCTCCCGGACACCGAAGCGGGCGGTCGCGTCGAGGAACCGCGTGACGACCGGCAGGGTCACCTGCTCCCCGCCGTTGAGCAGGGTGGACAGTGCGGACAGGTCCCACGACCGGTCGGGGTTCGCGTCGACCGCGTCGGCGACGAGCTGGTAGGCGAAGTTCGGCGCCCAGCTGTGCCGCACGGTGTGTGCGGCCATGAGGTCGAGCCACCGCAAGGGATCGCCGAGAACCAGCTCGGTCGGCGCGTGCACGTTCGTGCAGCCGACGAACACCTCGAGCACGTGGTAGATCAGCAGCGCGCCGCTGTGGTCGAGCGGCAGCCAGTTCAGCGTGGCGTGGTCCGGTCGGATGTCGAAGACCCGCCGGGTGCCGGCGGCGAACTCGGCGAGCCCGCGGTGGGTCAGCTGCACCGCCTTGGGCAGGCCGGTGCTGCCTGAGGAGAGCATGAGCAACGCGACGTCGTCCGGGTCCGGCGTGTGCAGGTCGTCGGCGGGCTGCTCGGCGGACCAGGCGTCGACGGCGACGACCGCGGCAGGACGGTCCGTCCCGAACCCATCGGCGACCAGGCGCAGCCGATCCGCCGCGTCGGGTTCGGTCAGCACGAGCGGCCCGCCGAGCAGCCGGCACACGTGTCGCAGGCGGTCCACCGCCGCGGCAGTCGGGTCGGCGGGCAGCGGATCCGCGATCGCCACCGGACGCAGGCCGCCGAGCAGGCAGGCCCAGAACGCCGGGAAGAAGTCCGGCAGTGGCAGGCCGTGCAGCAGGACGGCATCCCCGGCGCGCCGACCTTGCGCGCGCATGCCGGAGAGCAGCCGCCTGGCGCGCGACAGCAGCTCGGGATAGCTGGTCCGGACGGGGGCCGCCGGGTTCGTCACCGTCACCACGGCGCTGCCGGGGTGCTGCGCGGCGGCGCGGAGCAGAGCCGCACAGGCGTCCGGCGGATCGGTCGGGTCGAGGTCGAGCGGCGGCCCTTCGGAGATCGCCATCGGCGTGCTCTGCATCGGTTTTCCCTATCTCGCCTCGGGTTCGGAGGTGCGCGGCGGACCGTGCCGCCGCGACCGCGCCGCCGCGAGCAGCCCGACGGCTCCGAGCGCGGCGACGCCGTGGAACATCGCGACGACCGCCTGCGTGGGCAGCGCCTCCAGCAGCGCGGAGCTCGCCACCATGCCGGTCGCGAACCCGGCTGTCTCGGTTGTGGCGGACAGACCGAACAACCTGGCGCGCTGCTCGTCGGGCAGCGCCTGCAGCCGGGAGGTGTACACGATCTCGGTGAACCCGTCGGCCAGCCCGGCCACGAGGGCGACGGCGATCAGCGCGGGGCCGGCCGGCACGACGAACACCAGCACGAAGCACGCCGACATCAGGCAGGTGCCGAGCGCGAACGCCCGCTCCCCCGGTTCCCGCCCGGCGGCCCAGCGCCGGACCAGCTGGTGGGCGAGCAGGCTGCCCACCGCCCAGGACGCCCAGAACTGGCTCATCACGAACGCCGGATCGGCGGGGTCGAGCTCGGTCGCGTAGAGCGGCATGGCCACGTTGTGCGAGGCGGACCCGAACGCGTCACCGCCACGCACGCACACCATCGCCAGCACGACCGGACCCGCCAGCGCGAGCAGCGAGCCCCGCACCGGGGTGGCCGTAGCGCCGTCCCGGTCGTCGGCGCATGCCTTGGTGGGCAGGCGGAGCAGGACGAGCGAGGCCGCGGAGACCAGGAAAGACGCCGCGTTGATGAGGAACGCGGCCGGGAACCCGCCCACGGCCACGATCAGGCCGGCCGAACCGAACCCGAGCACGGTGCCGACCGCGCGCCCGCTCACCAACAGCCCGTTGGCCCGCGTGCGCTGGTCCTGCCCGACCATCTCCGGCACGCTGCTGCGCAGCGCGACCGTGAACAGGGTGTTCCCGGCGCCCAGCACCACGGCCGCCGCGACCAGCACGGACGTGTGCCGCGGCCCGGCGGCGAGCAGCACCATCGCGAGCGCCTGCGCGACATCGGTGCCGATCATCAGGTGCCTGCGGTCGAACCGGTTCACCAGCCGGCCGGCTCGCATTCCGGCGAGGAAGCCGGCCGCGAGCCGAAGGGCCATCACGATGCCGACGCCGAGCGGGCCACCGGTGACATGCAAGGTGTACAGGCTGAGCGCGACGAGATTGAGGTAGTTCCCGTACGCCGAGCAGGAATAGCCGAATATCAACAGCAGGAATCTACGCGGAACTCTCGGTGCGGAAAGCCGGCCAGGTACCGGGGCAACCAAGAGATCTCCCAGCGGAATTCAGGCATAATCCAAAGGGAACTTGTCAGGATATTTCCGACATTCATACCGCCTATCGGCGTAACCGGGTAGGGCGTTCGACCGACCGGGACGGAGACCGGGTGCTCCCGGTCCTGAACCGCGTCCGCCTGCTCCTGCCGCAGAGCGAAGACGGAGATTTCCGCGTAATGTCGCTTCTTGTCGAGGACTGTCACCGGTACGTTGCGGTTAGTGACAACCTCACCGGAGCTCCACTCGCGCTCACACGCTGGGGAAGCGCCAAGGGGACAAGGAGACCGACCATGCGAGCACCACGGATCGTTGCCGCTGCCATGGCAGTCGGCTTGGTCGCGACGGCGTGCGGTGCCGACACGAGCGCGTCGGAGCCGTTCGCCGACTGCGCGGCCCCCAAGCGTCACCTCACCATCGCCACCGGCAACTCGGGCGGCGTCTACTACACGCTCGGCGGCGGGATGGCCGAGCTGATCAACGAGAACACGCCGCTCGGGGCGTCCACCACGGAGACCGGCGGATCCGTGGACAACATCCAGCAGCTGATGGCCGGGGATATCGACGTGGCGTTCTCGCTCGTCGACTCCGCGGAGGACGCGAAGAACGGGACCGGCAGCTTCGAGGGCCAGAAGGCGGACATCTCCGCGCTGGCCCGGATCCACTCGAACTACACGCACGTCGTGGTGCGCGAGGACAGCGGCATCTCCACGATCGAGGACATGAAGGGGAAGAAGATCTCGACCGGGGCGGCGAAGTCGGGCACCGAGGTGATCGCGTACCGCCTGCTCGAGGCGGCTGGGCTCCAGCCGGATCGGGACATCTCGGCACAGCAGCTGTCGCTGGAGGAAACCGTGGCCGACATCGAGTCGGGTCAGATCGACGGCTTCTTCTGGTCGGGCGGGTTGCCGACCCCGGAGGTCGCCGACCTGATGGCGTCGAGGAAGGACATGAAGTTCGTCGACATCTCGGACCTCGTGACGAAGATGCGACTGCTCAGCTTCGCGTACACTTTGGGCACCCTGCCGGCCGAGACGTACGGCCTGCAAGCCGACGTGCGGTCGATCGTCGTGCCGAACGTGTTGCTGGTGCGCAGCGACTTTCCCGCGAGCAACGCGTGCATGATCGCCAGGCTGATCTTCGAGAACAAGGACCGGATGGTGCGGACGCACGAGGCGGCGAGCGAGCTGGACCGCACGGAGGCGTTGCAGACCGTGCCGATCGAGCTGCATCGCGGGGCGAGGGACGTCCTGCTGGAGACACCCTGACCGGACACCCGCCGGGGCGACTCAGCTGATGGGTGTGGCGCGGCGCGCCACACCCACAGCGTTCAGCCGCAGTGTTCGAACGGGCTGGTGTAGGAGCTGCTGCCGACCGACCCGCCCCACTTCACGCAGACGTTCGGCGCGTGCTTCTTCACCGGGCCGGCGTAGTAGCCGTAGCTGCCCTGGTCGGTCGTCCTCGTGCCGCCCTGTGGTTCGAGGAGAGCCGACACCGCCGTCGCCGTGCCGAGGTTCGTGGACTTGAGCGTCACGACACAGTTGTCACCGCTGCCGGAGTTGTAGAGCAGGTAGACCCGACCACCGGTCAGCGCCGCCGAGTCGACGACGCCGAAGCCGCCGCCGCAGACCTCCTCAGGGGAGTACGGGTTGCCGCCGCAGTTGTTGTTGCTGGTGATGGCCTTCTTCTGCCCGAGCGAGACGGTCACGCCCTGGACCGTGGGGCTGGAGTCGACGGAGCCGCCCGCAGTGATCTGCTCGTAGTGGAGGTGCGGCGCGTAGGGACCGCCGGTGCCGCCGACGGTGCCGATGGCGGTGCCCTGGCTCACCGACATCGAGGCGCCCGGGTTCCGCACCATGGTGGCAAGGTGCGCGTACCGGGTCTTGGTGCCGTCGCCATGGGTGATGACCACGTACCTCCCGTATGCCATGACGCCGACGTCATCGGTCGCCGCGAGAGTGGTGAAGAACCGCGCGGTACCGCCCGCCGTGGCGCGGACCGTCTCGCCGCCGATCGCGTCACCGCCGTGGCTCTGCCAGTCGATCGAGCCCGACGGGCTGTGGCCGGGCGACCAGTTGTTGGCGTAGAAGGTCTTGCCGCAGTTGAACGGACTCTTGTGCGCCGCCTGGGCGCCGACGTCGTCGGCCTGTGCGGAGGCCGCCGCCACGGCTCCGACCACCGTGAGCGCCGCGGTGAGTGCCGCCAGCAGCCCTTTCCTGATCGCCCTCGCTGATGCTGCCATCACGTTCCTCGCTTCTCGTGCAGGGTGCAGGGTCGCCTGGGTGTGCTCAGCCGCGCTTGTACTTCTCCCACCAGGTCAGCGGCACGCGGTACTGCTCCGGGGTGTTGTCCGGGGCGTGGTTGGCCAGCCCGTTCCGGCCGAAGTAGTAGTCGTGGACCTGGTTGCGGGCGGGCCGGGACATGTCCGGGTCGGAGATGCCGTTGGCGTGGATGTGGTAGGCGAACCCGTCACCGGGGGTGCGCAGCCACGCCGCGAACCCGACGGTGCGCAGCGCCCGAATGGTCTGCCACCGCTGGGTGGTGCTCAGACTGCTCACGCTGATGTCGACCACCCCGCCGCCGTCGTGGGTGCCGGCCGAGTCCGGGTCACCACCGGGGTTGTACGAGCCCTGTGTCAGGGTCAGGTTCCAGGAGAACATGCCGTCCGCCGCCCGCAGCATGTCGGCGGTCCTGGTGTTGACCCGCTTGCCGCCGTAGGAGTCGGTACGGGAGCCGGCCGCCACCGGCCGCGTCACGTCGAACCGGCCGGAGCCCAGCTGGGTCAGCGAGGTGCGCCCCGGGACGCCGTTGGCGTCGATGCCTTCGTAACCCAGGCTGCGCTGCCAGGCGGCATACGCGTCGAGCGTCGCGGTCCCGAAGTGGCCGTCGGTCTGGGCCGCGGCGAGCAGCCCCTTGGCCCGCAGGGCCTGCTCCACCGCGAGCACATGCGCCTGCGCGCCAGGCGTGGTGCCCGTGCCCGACTTCGGCGGATCCACCTGGCAGGCCAGCAGGACCTGCTCCATGTCCACCGTGGCCAGCACCTTGGTGGCGGACGTGGCCGCGACGGCCGACGTGCCCACCAACGCCGGCACCGCCAGCGCCGCCCCGGCGGCCAAACCACGAGAGAGCAACCTGCGCCGCGGGTAGCGCCCATCCGGTGCCTGAACCATCAGCTCACTCCGTTCGCCCAGATTTCACGAACACAGTGACAACCCCGCGTACAAATCACGTACATGCCCTTACGATGCTGACTGACCCGATGAGTCCGTGACGTTGCAGGTGGTGCTCGTGTCGGCGGTGGTGTTCGGGGTACTGGGGCCGCTCGAGGTCACCGTCGACGGGCGCGCGGCGGCGGTCGGCGGGCCCAAGCCCCGGGCGATACTCGCCACGCTGTTGTTGCACGTCAACACGGCGGTGTCCGTCGATCTGCTCGCCGAGGTGTTGTGGCCGTCGGGGCCGCCGCGGTCGGCCGTGGCGAACATCCGCACCTACGTCCACGGGCTGCGTCGGCGGCTGGCCGGCTCCGCCGCGGACATCGAGCACCGGTCGTCCGGCTATGTGCTGGTGACCGACCCCGACCTGGTGGACGTGCATCGGTTCGAGGCGGAGGTGTCCCGGGCCGGCGCGGTCGACGACCGGGCCGAGGCGTTGGCGCTGCTGGATCGTGCGTGCTCGCGGTGGCGCGGTGAGCCGCTGGCGGACCTCCCGCACAGTCACATGTGGACGGTCGCCGTCGCCCGGCTCACCGAGCTGCGGCTGTCCGCCGAGGAACACCGCCTGCGGCTGCGGATCGACCTCGGCGAGCCCGGTGACGCCGTGACGGAGCTGCGCGCCCTGCTCGGCGAGCACCCGCTTCGCGAGGACCTGTGGCAGCTGCTGATCCGCGCGCTCATCGCGACCGGGCGGTCGGCCGAGGCACGGCGGACCTACGCGGAGGCCGAGCAGGTCCTGCGCAGCGAGCTGCACGCCGTGCCCGGGCCCGAGCTGCGTCGCCTGGGCGAGCAGCTGCGGGCACCCGCCGATCCGTCGCCGGTCTGCCAGCTCCCGCTGGATCTGCCGGACTTCACCGGCCGCGAGCACCTGGTCGACGAGCTGGTCGAGCTGTTGCGCCGGCGGCGTGCGCGAGGAGTCCCGGCGGTCGTGGTGATCTCCGGTCCGCCCGGGGTCGGGAAGTCGGCCGTCTCGGTACGGGTGGCGCACGCGGTGCGCGCGGAGTTTCCGGACGGTCAGCTGCACGTCGACCTGGCCGGCACGTCGGCGCGGCCGAGGACGGCGACCGAGGTACTGGCCGAGCTGCTGCGCGCGCTCGGGGCGCAGGACTCGGCGATGCCGAGGCAACCGAACGAGCGGGCCGCGCTGCTGCGGTCCCGGCTGGCGAACACCCGAACGTGTGTGGTGTTGGACGACGCCGCGAGCGCGGCGCAGGTGCGCGCGCTGCTGCCCGGTGCGGGCGGCTGCGCCGTCCTCGTCACCAGCCGGGCGATGCTGCCCGACCTCTCCGGCGCGCAGCCGGTCGAGCTGGACGTGCTCGGCGCGGACGAGGGCGCCCGGCTGCTCGCCGGCATCGTCGGCGAGCAGCGCGTCGCCGCCGAGCCGGACAGCGCCGCGGACATCCTGCGGTTCTGCGGTTTCCTGCCGCTCGCTATCCGCGTCGCCGGGACTCGCCTGCGCCACCGGCCGGGCTGGACACTGCGCACGATGGCCGGCCGGCTGCGGGACGAGCACGGACGGCTGGACGAGCTGCGAGTCGGCGACCTGGCCGTGCGGGCGAGCGTGAACCTCAGCTACGACCTGCTCACCCCCGACGCGGCTCGGGCGCTGCGGTGGCTCGGCATGGTGGGGCCGGGGCACTGGCCGGGCTGGGTGGTGGCCGCGTTGCTCGGCCGGCCGAGCGCCGACGACGTGCTGGACCTGTTGGTGGACAGCCACTTGGTGGAACTGGTCGGCTCGGACCTCACCGGCGCGCCCCGCTACCAGCTGCACGACCTGCTGCGCTGCTACGCCGCCGATCTCGCCGAACAGGACCCGACGGCCGATCGCCGCGCGGCCGTGCGCCGGGTGCTGGAGGGCTACCTGTCGCTCGCCGTGTCCGCCGCCGAGTCGATGCCCATCCGCTTCCTCGGGGTGTTCGACGCCGCGGACGGCCGGGCGACGTGGCGCCCGCACCGCGCGGCCGAGGTGGTCGCCGATCCGCTCGCCTGGTTCGAGGCGGAACGCCGCGCGGGTGCCGCGGCCGTGTCGCTCGCCCAGGACTGGGGTCTCGACGACCTCGCGTGGCGGGTCACCGCGGCCTACACGCCGTACTTCGACATGCGCGGCCACCACGACGACTGGCACCGCACGCACCGCGTCGCGCTGGCCGCCGCGCGCCGCGCCGGCGACTCGCACGGCCAGGCGATCGTGCTGCGCAACCTGGGCCAGCTCGCGCTGTACCAGGACGCGTACGACGACGCGTGGACCGCGTTCGACGAGTCGGTTCGGCTCTTCGGACAGGTCGGCGACCGCCGTGGCGCCGGGTTCGCGCTGGCGGGGTTGGGCACGGTGCTGCGGATCCGCGGGGACTACGCGCACGCGCTGGACCGCTGCCACGAGGCGCTGTCGATGTTCGCGGCGGTGCCGGACCCGCACGGCGAGGCCGTCGCCCGGCTGGCCGCCGGTTCCGTCTGGCTGGAGCTGGGTTGCCTGTCCCCCGCACAGCGATGGTTCGCCGACGCGCACGAGCTGTCCGTCGCGATCGGTGACCGCCATCGGGAGGCGCACGCGCTCCGCCGGATCGCGACACTCCACCGGCGGCGTGGCGACCTGCGCGCCGCCCGCGAGCACACCGACCGCGCCGTGGCGATCTTCCGAGAGCTGGACGACGACAACTGTGTCGGCTACGCCAACCACGATCTCGGGTTGCTGTGCCTGGAGGGCGGTGACCTGTCCCGGGCGCGGCCGCTGCTCGACTCGTCGCTGCACCGACACCGCCGTTGCGGTGACCGCCGTTCCGAGGCGGAGGTGGTCGAGGCGCTCGGCAGGCTGCACGAGGCACTCGGCGAGCCGGGACAGGCCGAGCGCCACTTCCGCCGCGCGCGTGACCTCTGGGGCGGCCTGGACATGGTGGACCAGGCCGCCGGACGGGTCGGCGTGGGCTGAGGTCTACAGGACCTTGGAGCCGTACATCTCGCCGAGCGGGTCGGCGAGCAGCTCGAGGCGGGCGCCGTCGGGATCGCGGAAGTAGAGCGACACCTTGCTCTCCAGCAGGTACTCCACCCCCGCGGCGTCGAGCTTGCCGCGCAGGTGCTCCCAGCGCTCCGGCTCGACCGAGATGCACAGATGGTGCAGGCCGCCGAGGACCTCGGCGTAGGGGCCCAGATCGAGGCCCGGCATGTCGAAGAACGCCAGCAGGTTCCCGGCGCCGATGTCGAAGAAGAAGTGGTTCGAGCCGGCGTAGTCACGGTTCTCGAAGATCTCCGTCAGCGGGAACTCGAGCAGGCCTTGGTAGAACTGGATGGTTCGCTCGACGTCCGAGGACAGCAGCGCGACGTGGTGCACGCCCCGGGCGGAGGTGGGAGGTCGTTCGCCGCCCTCCTTGAGGTAGGTCGTCTTGATCTCTTCGCGAGCCTTGTTGATGGCGTCGATGTCGATGGTCATGTTTCCGTGGTCCCTACGTTGTCTCAGATACGGAAGAACCCGCCGAGGAACCGGTTGGCGAGCGAAAGGTCGCCGCGCGCCGTGCCGGCGTTCATCCGACCGTACGCGGTCAGCACGAGACTCGCCGGGTCGAACTCGAGGACCGCGGGCAGGCCGTCGACCGGCCCCGGCTCGATCGCGACACCGTCGGGGCCCAAGGTCACCTTGTGCTCACCCGCGTTGGCCCCGGACGCGACCCGGATGCCCAGCTCCGCCCGCTCGCTGAACACGCCCGCCAGGGCGGTGGACGACCAGACCACGAAGTTCAGCGGGACGAGCAGGTCCGCCGCCTCCGCGGACAGCGCGTGCGGCCGCCCGATCCCCTGGCGGATGTCCCAGCTGTGCACGGCATAGTCGACGACCTGGAAGATCGGGTAGAAGCACGCGGGCAGCGGGCCCATGTAGGTGTGCGGCACCTGCAGGCTCGTCCACTCCTCGTCGGTCAGGCCGTCGAAGATGCCGGCGAGTTTCTCTCGGTCGCTGCGCAGCCGGGCGAGGAGCTCGACCCGGCCGACGTCCCGGAACCGCCGCGCGCCGGCGTCGACGGCGGGAGCCATGTCCACCAGCGGGACGCCGGGGTTCGGCTCCCCGAGACCCCGCGCGGCGTCGAACCCGACGAAGTAGCTCTCGGTGGTGTCGACCAGGTGGCCGACGACGTCCCTGGCCTGCCACGCGCCCGCCGCGGTGGGTGCTTCCCAGGTGGCGGGGTCCTCGACCAGGGCGAACATGCCGTCGGCCTCGGTCTGGATCGCGCGGCGGAGGTTGTCCCTGCTCTCCGGGCTCATGAAGTTCCAGGCATCCATGGATGGCTCCTTGTCCGTATAGCGGACAAATGTTTGCTATGCGGACACGTTAGGCTCGTCGCATGCCTGGCGTCAACGACCCGGCCGGCGCCGTCGAGCGCGGTGACTTCGTCACCGCGCTGCAGCGCGGACTCGACGTGCTGCAGACGTTCTCCCGCGCGAACCCGGTCCTGACGTTGACGAAGGTCGCGGAGCTGACCGGCCTGTCCCGCGGCACCGCACGGCGGCTGCTCCACACGCTGGCGCAGCTCGGCTACGTGCGGCAGGACGGGCGGGAGTTCCGCCTCACGGCGCGGGTGCTCAACATCGGCTACGCGTACCTGTCCGCCCTCGACCTTGTCGAGCTGTCGCGAGACGAGATGGAGTCGCTGGGGCAGACCACCGGCGAGTCGTGTTCCATCGCCGTGCTCGACGGCACCGACGTGGTCTACGTGGCGCGTGCGCCGAGCACGCGGATCATGAGCACCGCCCTGGGGCTCGGCTCCCGCCTGCCCGCGCACGCGACGTCGTTGGGCCACGTGCTCCTGGCTGGTCTGGTCACCCCAGACCTGGACACCCACCTGGCGGCGGCGCATCTGGAACCGTTCACGTCGCACACGGTGACCGATGGTGCCGCGCTGCGCACGGAGCTCGCGCGGGTGCGGACGCAGGGCTGGGCGCTCATCGACCAGGAGCTCGAGGTCGGTGTGCGATCCATCGCCGCCCCACTGCGAAACCGCACCGGTTGCACCGTCGCGGCGATGAACGTGTCGGCCCCCGCGAGCCGCGTCACGCTGGACACCATGCGCCGCGAGCTCCTGCCACCGCTGCTGGCCGCCGCGGAACGCATCAGCGAGATGCTCGCCAAGCAGATGTGAGCGGTCAGCGGCCGGGTTGGGCCAGGCGGTAGACGGCGCCTGCTTCGTCGTCCGTGACGTAGATCGCGCCGTCCGGGCCGGCGACCGCCGCCACCGGACGGCCCCAGCGAGAACCGTCCGCCGCCTGGAAGCCGCCCACCAACGTCTGCTGCGGGCCGAGCTCACCGTCCCGCCAAGGAAAGAACGACAC
Source organism: Actinophytocola sp. (assembly GCF_050699915.1). Lineage (GTDB taxonomy): Bacteria > Actinomycetota > Actinomycetes > Mycobacteriales > Pseudonocardiaceae > Actinophytocola. The sequence continues at coordinate 4,794 of NZ_JBOHGA010000127.1, read as the reverse complement.
CTCCGGTGCGCGCGGCGGCGAGGCGTTCCACGAGCCGTGTACGCCCAACAGCGCACCCCGCCCGTATCCGTCCGGCAGGTCACCGTCCACGAAGGACAGTCCAAGCGGGGCGGAGTGACCGCCGAGGGCCTGCTCGACCGGGGGCAGCGCCGCGCAGTCGAGCTGTCGTCCGCCCGGGTTGGTCTCCACGTCGGGCGTGTACGGGACCGTCGACAGGTCCTGTTCGGTGCCCCGGACACCGGGATCGACGTCGGCGTCCGGGTTGCAGTACGGCCAGCCCAGGTTCCGCCCGGGAGTGAGCTTCGCGAGGGGCTCGACCGGGTGGTCCCGCACGTACTCCTCGATCACCTGCCCGCGGGCAGACCCCGACGAGTCGCCGTAGGGGCGGTCGAACGGGTACTGGACGTTGTCCCGGTTGTTCACCGCCGTCCACACCGCCCCGTCGGGCGCCACCGCGAGACCGGTGCCGTTGCGCACGCCCACGGCGAACGGCTCCGGTGCGCCACCACCGGGCGGCACGCGCAGGATCGAGGCCCGTGGCGGGTCCGCCGTGAGGTCGTCGACGGAGATGTTGCCCGTCGAGCCGACCGACACGTACACCGAACCGTCCTGGCCCAGCGCCACGCTCTTCAACGCGTGCGCGTACTTGCCGCCCAGGTCGAGGCTCTTGGCGTCGGGCAACCCGGTGATCACCGGGCGCGGATCCGTCGCCTGCCCGTCCCGGTAGGTGTAGGCGTCGACCCGGTCGCTCTGGGCGATGTAGAGGTCCGAGCCGTCGAACGCGAGCCCGTGCGGCAGGTTCATCCCGGCCAGCAGCTCGGACACCGTCGCACGGCCCTGGCCGTCGGGCACTAGCCGGACCACGGAACCGTCGTCCGGCACAGAGACGATCAACGACCCGTCCGGGGCCCACGCGGCGAGCCGGGCCTCCGGGAGCCGCGTGAACACCGACATCGTCCAGCCGCGCGGCACGAGCGCCTGGCGGGCGATGTTCAGTGGTGCGGCGTTCATCCCCTTCGGTACCTCGACCGTGACGGGAACCAGACCCGCCGGAGCGGGGTCCGACGGCGCGTCGGCCGAACCACGGGGGCCCGACGCGCAGGCCGACGCCAGCAGTGCGACCGCCAACGCCGACGCCGCGAGGCGTCCGGCCACTCGGTACTCCTTCATCGGCACCAACCGTAAGTCACGAGCGGAACGCCGCCCGGCCAGGGTCGAACGCGTCACGTCCGCGTCACGGCGGTCCAGGTGTCGACGAGCCCGGCGCCCTCGGTGAGGATCGAGGAGGCCGCCGAGTCCCCGGCGGGGGCGTTGAAGTCGCCGGTGACGATCACCGGCAGCTCCGGCGGGAACGCGTTGACCCGGTCCCGGATCAGCGCGGCGCCGCGCACCCGGGACGGCTCGGACATGTTGTCGAGGTGCGTGTTGAGCACGGCCAGCTCGAGGCCGGTCCGCCTGTCCTCGAAGCGGACCCACGTGGCCATGCGGATCGTGGTGTTGCCCAACGACCGCGACCCCGGCACGTCCGGGGTGTCCGACAGCCAGAAGTCACCCGACTCCAGCGGGGCGAGGCGACTCGTGTCGAAGAAGACAGGCCGGCGGCGATGTCCAGCAACTGGTGGCGCAGCCCCTCCTGGGTGCCGAGCACGGTCGGCAGCTCGGTGCCCAGCAGCTCGGCCATGATCGGGCGGCGCTTGCGCCACGCGTGCGCCCCGGTCGGCGCCGGCAGGCCCTGCGGCAGGACGAACCCGAGCGCCAGCGCGGAGATCAGCCCCACCGGACGCAGGAATCTACTGTGGACTCGACGTGACACTGGCTCCCCCTCGTCCCGGATGTGCCCGGGATTCGGAGGAGCCAGGTCAGCGGATTGGACCCGTCAGTGGGAGATCACCAGATGGCGTCGGCGTACTCCGGGTGGTCGATGAACGGGTTCCGGTTGTGCTGGAACTGGTCGAAGACCATGTCGTTGCGCGCCTGCTCGCTCGCGTCCGGCGGGTCCGCGGTGTGCCAGGCGAGCAGCACGGACAGCTTGCCCATGAACGGCGCCGAGTCGTTGCCGACCTGGTCGTTCGGCTCGAGGTCGGCGAACCCGTCGTCACCGTCGTAGCGCACGGCCATGTACATGACGCCGCGGGCGATGTCGCCCTTGATCGCGTCGCGCGGCTCGAACGAGTCCTCGTCGACGAAGTTGCCCGGCGCCTCGGGAACCTCCTCGCCGCCCTCGTCGAAGTCGAGGTTGCCGCGGGTGGAGTTGACGCCGACCTCGCACGGCCGCAGGTGGAACAGGTCGGTGCCCGGGCCGGGGCTGGTGCCGAAGTCACCGTGGCTCTGCGCCCACGTGTGCTCGCGGTTCCACTGGTCCTGGCCGCCGCCGTTGTTGTCGGCCGGCATCGTGGTGCCGCTGTAGATCAGCACGACGTTCGCGGCGTTCGCCGGGTCCGCGTCGGTGACCTTCAGCGCCTCCCACACCTCGTCGTAGGTGAGGTGCTCGCCGTTGCCGATGATGCCGTGCAGCGCCGAGTGCAGCTCTGGACCCGTCTTACCCGCCGCCGCGTCGTAGTAGCCGGCCGGGATCTCGGCGGGCGTCGCGCCTACCGGTTGGTCCGCCGACGACGCCAGGGGCGCGATCGCGATGCCGACGGCGGCGAGTGCCGCACCCGCAGCCGTCAGCACGGTTGCCTTGCTCTTCGCACGCATTTGCTGCTCCAGTGGGGACCGGCAACGATCTTCGTTTCGAAAACCCTGACATGCCAACGTGTTCTGCAAACACCCACGAAAGTCGGGTTTGACCCAGGTGGCGGCGGCGCGTTCAATGCCACGAGGTCGTGTCTGGGAAAGGCGAGCTGGAGGCGGAAAGATGGAGCTGAATCGGCGGAACGCATTGCGCATCGGAGCGTTCGGCGCCGTCGCCGCGGCCGGCGCGGTCGGAGTCGGGAGCGCCTGGGCGGCAGACCCGAGACATGGCGGCGGCCATCTGGGCGAACACACCACGCTCGATCGCACGCTGCTGTTGGGCCAGCCGGGCGCCGGTGGCTACCGGCCGATCGTGCCCGGGCCCGGTGAGCCGCACCTGGTGCGTGACGAGCTGCTCCCCGCGAGCCTGCGCACAGCGGCGGGCCAGCACCGGCGCGGCCGGCCGATCCTCGCGTTCGGTCAGCTCACCGACATCCACGCGATGGACGCGCAGTCGCCCGCGCGCGTCGAGTTCCTCGACCGGTACAACGACCCCGACTCTCCGCTCGCCGGCCTGCTGCCGTTCGACTCCGCCTACCGCGGGCACGAGTTCCTGTCCGCGCAGATCAGCGACGCGATGGTGCGTGCGATGAACCAGGTGCGGCGCGGGCCCGCGACCGGGCGGCCGCTGTCGTTCACCATCGCCACCGGCGACAACGTGGACAACGTCCAGTACAACGAGCTGCGCTGGTACATCGACCTGCTCGACGGCCGCCGGGTTCGTCCCGACTCGGGCGACCTGTCCCGCTACGAGGGCGTCGCCGACCAGGACAGCTACGACGTCCGCTACTGGCATCCCGACGGCACGGCATCCGGGAAGCAGGACGACCTGCCGCGCTCGACCTTCGGCTACCCGGTCGTGCCCGGGCTGCTCGACGCGGCCCGCCGCCCGTTCCGCCCGGTCGGCCTCGACACGCCGTGGCTCACCGCGTACGGCAACCACGACGGCCTGATCCAGGGCAACCTCCCGCCAATCCCCGAGCTCGGGCTGCTGGCCACGGGGAACAAGAAGATCGTCGACCTGCCGCCCGGCACCGACGTGGTCCAGCTCGCGTTGCAGCTGCAGGCCCAGGACCCCAGGGGGCTGGCAACGCTGCTCGGCGGCCCGTTCCGCACGGTCACGCCCGACCCGGACCGGCGCTTCGTCACCAGGCTGGAGACCATCAAGGAGCACTTCAGGACGAGCGGCTCGCCGCGGGGGCACGGCTTCGGCCGGCGGAACCTCGCCACCGGGAACGCCTACTACGCCTTCGATCGCGGCGTCGTCCGCGGCATCGTGCTCGACACCGTGAACCAGAACGGCGGCGCCGACGGCTCCCTCGACGCCGAGCAGTTCGCCTGGCTGGAGCGTGAGCTCGTCGCGGGCAGCAGCCGCTACGTCGACGCACAGGGCAACCAGGTGTCCCACCGCTGCCGCGACCGGCTGTTCGTCCTGTTCAGCCACCACTCGCTCGACACGATGACCAACCTGACCGGTGGCGGGCGGGTCGAGCGCTTCGCCATGCTCGCCACGCTGGAGCGCTACAAGAACGTCGTGCTGTGGGTCAACGGACACACCCACCGCAACACGGTCCTCCCGCACCCTGCCCCGGGGGGCGGTGGGTTCTGGGAGGTCAACACCGCCGCGCACATCGACTGGCCGCAACAGTCGCGGGTGCTCGAGATGGTCGACAACCGTGACGGCACGCTGTCGATCTTCGGCACGGTCGTGGACATGGCCGCGCCGGCGTCGAACGGCGGCCGGCTCGACAGCCCGGCGGCGCTCGCGTCACTGGCGAGGGAACTGTCGGGCAACGACTGGCAGTCCCGCGCCCGGCCGGTACCGGGCGAGGACGGCCGGCGCGGCAAGGTCGAGGACCGCAACGTCGAGCTGCTCGTGCCCGCGCCGTTCCGTGTCACATCGGGCGCCGAGCCCGCCGCGGTGGGCGCGGCCGGCTAGCTGTACTGATCGGTGAGGTTGGTGCATCGGCTGATGGGCGGTGCACCGAGTGCGGTGTGTTGGCGGTGATGGTTGTAGTGGTGTAGCCAGGGTGTCAACGCTGTGCGTCGGGTTTGTTCTGA
>NZ_JBOHGA010000126.1:0-18046 GCF_050699915.1 Actinophytocola sp. | reverse complement strand
GGCCCGCCGTCGCTCGCCGTCGACCTCGCCGCCTCGGCCGGCCCGCTGCCGGTGCCCCGGTACGTGACCGTGGCCGGCACCCGCGCCGTGCGGCGTGCGTCGTGCTGCCTCATCTACGAGGCGCCGGGGCAGCAGAAGTGCGTGAGCTGTCCGCGCCAGCACCCGGCGGAGCGGGACCGGCGCCTGCGGGCGGCGCTGGGCAGCTAGGTCGTGGGGGCGGCGCGGTAGACGGTGAGCGCGGCGGGGTGGCTGCGGAACACGAAGCGGCCGCCGGGCGGGCCGACCTCGCCGTCGGTGGCGATGCGGCGCGTGCCGTCGAGGATGCGGATGTCTGTCTCGGGCGCCTCGAAGTGCTTGTAGACATGGCTCGTCTGCAAGGTCCCGGTCAGCGCGGCCAGCACGAAGCGGGCCCGCGAGTACGGGATGTCCGCGCGCAGGTAGCGGACGTCGAGCAGGCCGGAGGCCATCGTCGGCCGGCGGGCCGCGCCGAAGCCCTTGGGCTCGTAGGAGCCGTTGCCCACGAACAGCATCCACACGAGCTTGCGCGAGCCGTCGAGCAGGATGGGGACCGGCTGGGCCCGGCGCAGCACGCGGATCATCGCGATCGCGGCGGCGAGCCACTTGGGCCGGCGGGCCTCGATCTTCTCCCGCAGCCGCACCATGTCCGGGTAGCCGCCGAGGCTCGCGGTGTTGACGAACCGCAGCCGCTCGGGCTCGCCGGCGCTCTCCACGAGCACCTCGGCGACGTCGACCCGGACCGCGGAGCCGACCTGTGTCGCGTCGGCGGTGTCGACGGGGCCCTCCACGCCGAGGTCGCGGGCGAAGTGGTCGAGCGTGCCGGCGGGGACCACGACCAGCGGCAGCCCGTGCCGGACCGCGACGTCGGCGACGCAGGTCACGGTGCCGTCGCCGCCGGCCGCGCCGAGCGCCCGGTAGTCGCCGATCCGCTCCTCGAGGACGGCGACCACGTCCACGCCGGGATCGAGGCGGATGACGTCGGCCTTGGGCCACATGGCGAGCACCTCGGGGGTGGGGTCGACCGAGTCCGAGCCCGAGCTCGGGTTCACCACTACTGCGAGCCCCTCGCCCCCGGGTAACTCGGGCGCGTCGACGACCGGCTCTCGCTGCTCGGGCAGGCCGGCGCCGTGCGGCCACCAGTGGCGGGTCGCGTAGGCGGCGCCGACCCCGATGGCCGCACCGGCGGCGACGTCGCTCGGCCAGTGCACGCCGGTGTGCACCCGCGAGTAGCCGACCGTCGCGGCGAGCGGGAGCACGACCGCGGCGACGCCCCGGTGCTCCATCGCCACCGCGGAGGCGAACGCGAACGCGGACGCGGAGTGGCCGGACGGGAACGACGAGGACGTGGGCCGCCGGGTCATCCGCCGCGGCACCGGCAGCAGCTCGGCGGCCGGGCGGCGGCGCGGGAACAGCCGCTTGCCGACGAGGCTCGCGGAGAAGCTGGCCCCGCCGATCGCCGCGAGGCCGCGCAGCCCGGCCCGGCGGGTGGCGCCCTTGCGCACGACGAGCACCCCGGCGATGGCGAACCAGAGCTTGCTGTGGTCGGCGGTCCGCCCGAGCCGCCGGATGAACACGTCGAACCGGCTGGCCGGCAGGTGGCCGCTGCGCCGCACGAGCTCGGCGTCGACGCGGCCCACCCGGTGGTACCACCGGCGAACCCGGTGGATCGCACGTCTGATCACGATGGCCACGCTAATTCAGCCGGACCGGTCCCACCGATCAGCGAGGTCAGACCCCGAACGCCGGCAGCGCCGCGACCGGTCGGGCCCGCACGGCCGCGAGCGCGTCGGCCTCGGACACACCCGCGGCCGACAGGACCGTCCTGGCCTGGTCCTCGGGCAGCAGGTTGAACCAGCGCAGCACGAACTCCGCCCGGCCGGCCGCGGTCAGCGCGCCGTGCAGGCGCAGCCGGGCCATGCCGCCGTCCGGGTAGACGTCCAGCCGGACCTCGCTGACCTCCCGCTGCGACTGGCCGGCGCCGGTGAGCGGAAACCGATGGCGGGTGTCGGGCTGCAGGCGGACGCGGTCCAGCAGCGGGGCCCAGCCGTCCGCGCCGAGTCCGGACAGGGACGCCCAGCCCGGCGCGTTCCCCTTGAAGTGGCTGGTGTCCAGCTCCGCCAGGCGCACGACGCCAGCGCCGGCGAGCCGCACCGACACCCAGTCGTTGCCGTCGTCGCGGCGGCGCGCGGTCTCCCAGCCCTCCCCCATCACCGCGGCGAAGCCGGGCGAGATCAGGTTCGCCGGCGACGAGTAGAACATGTTGCTGCAGCCGGAGATCGCGGCGCCGTGCTCCAGGGCCGCGAGGTCCAGCGAGGCCAGGTCGAGCAGCCGCGGGTCGGCCACCGGCTCGCCGTGCACCCGCAGCCGCGCCACCCCGCCGTCCGGGTGGATGGTCAGCCGGACATGGGTGAACCGCCGTGAGTCGGTGACCGCGAACGGGTTCTTCGAGTCACCCGCGAGCGGCGAGCGCGGCACCAGCTCGACCCAGTCGCTCAGCTCCTCGGGCGCCGGGTAGCCCTCGGCCGCGCACGCCTCCACCGAGCAGAACGGCGGGTAGTTGCCGGTGAAGAACGCCGTGTCCACCACCACGCCGCGCACCACGCCGGGCAGCCCGAGGCGCACGATCGCCTGGTCGACGCCGTCCTCGCGGCGCCGCCGCGTCTCCCAGCCGTCGTAGATCTGTCCCTTGTGGCCGAACGTCGACGGCTGGAACACCGGCTCCGCCGCCCTGATCAGGTTCTCCCGCTCGGCGAACAGCTCGTCGTTCGCCCACACCACGCCGCCGCCCACCCGGCGCGACGCCAGGTCCGGCAGCCTCGCCCACGGTGCCGCCTCCGTCACGACCGCCCCCTCACCAGAAGTTGGCCGCGCGGCGTGCCGCCGTCCACCCTCCGGCCACGCAGCCAGGTCGAGCGCACCACGCCGGCGAGCGTGCGGCCGTGGTAGGCGCTGACCGGGTTGCGGTGGTGCAGCGCGCCCGCGTCCACCGGCAGCGAAGCATCCGGCGCGAACACGACCAGGTCGGCGTCGTGGCCGGGCTCGATGCGGCCCTTTCGCCGCAGCCCCACCAGGTCCGCGGGCGCCGCGGCCATCCAACGGACCACATCGGACAGTGCGACGCCACGGGCCCGCGCGGCCGTCCACACCGCCGCGAGCCCGACCTGCAGGCCGGCGATCCCGCCCCACGCGGTGCCGAAGTCCCCGGTGTCGAGGTGCTTCAGGTCGGCGGTGCACGGCGAGTGGTCGCTCACCACGCAGTCGATCGTCCCGGCGGCGAGCCCGGCCCAGAGCTGGTCCTGGTTCGCCCCCTCACGGATCGGCGGGCAGCACTTGAACTGCGTCGCCCCGTCCGGCACGTCCTCTGCGCGCAACGTCAGATAGTGCGGGCAGGTCTCCGCGGTGACCCGCACGCCGTCGCGGCGCGCGGCGGCCACCAGCGGCAGCGCGTCCGAAGAGGACAGATGGAGCACGTGCACGCGGGTGTCCGCCGCCCGCGCCAGGCGCAGCACCGTCTCGATGGCGGCGTTCTCGGCGGCCTTCGGGCGCGAGGCGAGGAAGTCGGCGTAGCGCCGGCCGGTCGCGGCGGGCGCCCGCTCGATGACCGACGGGTCCTCGGCATGCACGATCAGCAGGCCGCCGATGCCGTGCAGCTGCCGCAACGCCTCGGCCAGCTCCGGCGGGCTCAGGTGGCCGAACTCGTCGACGCCCGAGTGGAGCAGGAAGCACTTGAAGCCGAAGACACCCGCCTCGTGCAGCGCCACCAGCTCGCCCAGGTTGCCGGGCACCGCGCCGCCCCAGAAGCCGACGTCGACGTGCACCTTGCCGCGGGCGGCCGCCCGCTTCTGGGCCAGCGCGGCGAGGTCGGTGGTCGGCGGCACGCTGTTGAGCGGCATGTCGATCAGGGTGGTCACGCCGCCCGCGGCCGCCGCCCGGGTCGCGGTCGGGAAGCCCTCCCACTCGGCGCGGCCGGGGTCGTTGACGTGCACGTGCGTGTCGACGAGCCCGGGCAGCAGCACCTCGTCCTCGCCCAGCTCGACGACCCGGCGCCCGTCGAGGGACGGCGCGATGTCCACGATCGTCCCGTCCTCGACGCCGACGCAGCCCGCGGTCTCGCCGTCGGGCGTGATCATCCGGGCCGCCCGGAACACCAGGTCGATCATGGTGTCTCCCGGTGGGCCAACGCGGCGAGCTCTGCCTCGGTCAGGCCGCACAGCCGCTCGATGTCCTCGGCGGACAGCGCGCCGCAGTCCAGTGCCCGGCGCAGCGACATCGCGAGCGCCTGGGCGGTGGCCGGCTCGTCGAGCACGCCCGAGCTCTTCTTGTCCACATAGGTCCGCAGCCGGCGGGCGTCCGGCTCCGCGTTGCGCAGGTAGTAGACGAAGTTCGCCGCGTACCGGGTGACGAGCTGTGCCGGGTGCATGTCCCAGCCCTGGTAGAAGCCGTGCGCGAGCGAGCGCTGCACCAGGCCGAAGTGCGTCTGCCAGGCCTCGCGCACCCCGTCGCCCACCGGCAGCACGTTCGACGAGCCGTCCGAGAGCCGCACGCCCGTGCCGGCCGCGCTGACCTGCATCACGTGCCGGGCGAAGTCGCACGCGGCGTGCGCGAGGTGCTGCTCGGCGGCGGACAGCCCGCACCCCGCGGTGTAGTCGTACGTGCCGAAGTGCAGCCCGCTCACCCGCCCCGCACCGGCGGTGAGGAACCGCGGGATCGCGAGCCGACCCTCGGCGTCCACTATGGACTGCGTGGTCTCGACCTGGATCTCGAACCGCAGCGCGCCGGTGTCCAGCTCGAGCCGCTCCTCCAGCAGCGTGAGCAGCTCCACCAGCGCGCCGACCTGCGCGACGTCGGTCACCTTGGGGAGGGTGAGCACTGGCGCGCGGCCCAGGGCCGTGACGAACAGGTCCAGCGTGCGGGCCCCGCGCTCGAACAGGGCTCGCGTGTCGAACGACTTGAACCGGATGCCCACCGACGGCGGCGGGTCCGCCCAGCCGGCGACCAGCTCCGCGCTCCGCACGGCGTCGGCGTCCTCGTCGGCGTCCGGCCGCGCGCCGTAGCCGTCCTCGAAGTCGATCCGCAGGTCCTCGACCGGCTCGCGGGACAGCTTCGCGACGACCTTCGCGTGCACCGCCTCGGCCAGCTCGCCGGGCAGGCCGAGCAGCGCGGCGAAGTCCCCGGCGCGCGGCGCGTGGTCCCTGAGCGTCGCAAGCGCCGCGGCACCCCACTCGGCCGCGACATCGCCGTTCACCCGGTCGGCCGGCACGTAGCAGGTGTGCACCGGCTGCCGGCCACCCGCGTCGCCCGGATACCGTGCCGCCCGCGTCGTGTCCACTTCGGACAGTCGGCGGGCGACCGCGGCCAGCATCGAGCCGTCGAGGGAGTTCCGCACCTCAGATCCGTTCGTACGCGGGCAGAGTGAGGAATTCGGGGAACTCGTCGGCCAGGGCCACCTGCTCGAACAGCTCGACCGCGGGCTGGAGGAACTCCGCGGGCACCTGGTCGGCGAGCGCGGCGCGGGTCTGCGCGAGTACCTCGCGCACGAGGTGGGTGGTCACCTTGGCGCCGGTCTCGAGCACGACGCCGTTGCGCACCCACTGCCAGACCTGGGACCGGGAGATCTCCGCGGTCGCCGCGTCCTCCATGAGGTTGTGGATCGCGGCCGCGCCGTTGCCGGACAGCCACGAGGCGAGGTAGCGCACGCCGACGTCGACCGCCGCGCGCAGCCCCGCCTCGGAAGCCGCGCCGGGAGTCGCCTTGACGTCGAGCAGCTGGTCCGCGGTCACCGACACGTCCTCGCGCAGCCGGTCGAGCTGGTTCGGCCGCTCGTCGAGCACCGCGCCGAACTCCTCGTCGCAGATCGGCACCAGGTCCGGGTGCGCGACCCACGAACCGTCGAACCCGTCGCCGGCCTCGCGCCGCTTGTCGTCGTGCACCTTGCCGAGCGCCTTCTCGGTGACCTCGGGGTCGCGGCGGTTCGGGATGAACGCGGCCATCCCGCCCATCGCGAACGCGCCGCGCCTGTGGCAGGTGCGCACGAGCAGCTCGGTGTAGGCACGCATGAACGGCGCGGTCATCGTGACGTCGTTGCGATCCGGGAGGACGAAGTCCGGACCGGAGTCGCGGAAGTACTTGATGAGACTGAACAGGTAGTCCCAGCGGCCCGCGTTCAGCCCGGACGCGTGGTCGCGCAGCTCGTAGAGGATCTCCTCCATCTCGAAGGCGGCCGGGATCGTCTCGATGAGCACCGTCGCGCGGACGCTGCCCTGCGGGATGCCGAGCGCGTCCTGAGCGTGGCTGAACACGTCGTTCCACAGGCGGGCCTCGAGGTGGCTCTCCATCTTGGGCAGGTAGAAGTACGGGCCGCTGCCGCGCTCGAGGAGGGCCTTGGCGTTGTGGAAGAAGTAGAGGCCGAAGTCGACGAGCGCGCCGACCGCACGGCGGCCGTCGACGCTCAGGTGGCGCTCGTCGAGATGCCAGCCACGCGGGCGCATGACGATGACCGCCGGGGTGACGTCGTCCTTGAGCGCGTAGCTCTTGCCTTCCGGTGAGGTGAAGGCGATCTCCCCGCGGACGGCGTCGTAGAGGTTGACCTGCCCCGAGACGACATTTGTCCAATGTGGAGTGTTGGCGTCCTCGAGGTCGGCGAGCCAGACCTTGGCGCCGGAGTTGAGCGCGTTGATCGCCATCTTGCGCTCGGTCGGCCCGGTGATCTCGGTCCGCCGGTCGCGCAGGTCGGGCGGCGCCTCGGCCACCCGCCAGTCGGACTCGCGCACCTCCGCGGTCTCGGCCAGGAAGTCGAGCCTCCCGGTCCGGGCGGCCTCCGCCTGCCGCGCCGCCCGCGCGGCCACGAGCTCGTCCCGCCGGTCCGCGAACCGCGCGTGGAGGCCGGCGACGAACTCCAGCGCCGCCGGGGTCAGGATCTCGTCGCTTCGCTCGACCTGTTCGCCGAGTACCTGGATGTCGACCATGGCCTCCACCCTAGGTCCGTTCACCAGCGCCCGCGGTGTACGACCTCGTCCTGGTTTCGGCGTCCGCGCTTGCGGGGGGAGCCGGACTGCTCCGGCTCTGTGCTGTAGCCGATCGCTACCGCGCCGATCGGCTCGTGGTCTTCGGGGACGCCGTACAGCTCTCGGAACCTCGGCACGTCCTCGGGCATGATGCCGAAGTACAGCGCACCCAGCCCCTGGTCGACGACCGTCTGCAGGATCAGCAGCGTGGCCATGCCCGTGTCGATGTGCCAGAACGGGACCGGCCAGCGCGCCTCGTCGCGGTCGGTCCAGCCCTTGTCCGGCTCGGCGTAGCGGTCCAGGTACACCCGCTTGCACGACAGCGGCACGATCAGCAGCGGCGCGGTGCTCACCTCGTTGCCCTTGGGCCGCATCGCCCAGAACTTCGCCAGGGCCTCGCCCTCCAGCACCAGGAACGCCTGGCCCTGGGAGAAGCCGGCGGACGGGCCGCGGGTGGCGTTGTGCAGGATCCGGTCCAGGACCTCCGGCGGCACCGGGCGGTCGGGGTCGAACTTGCGCACCATCCGCCGGCGGCGGACCACGTTCTGGAACTCCACGTCAGGTCCCCAGCAGCGCGTCGACGAAGGCACCCGGCTCGAACGGGGCCAGGTCGTCGGCGCCCTCGCCCAGGCCGACCAGCTTCACCGGCACGCCCAGCTCGCGCTGCACCTGGAAGACGATCCCGCCCTTCGCCGTGCCGTCGAGCTTGGTGAGCACGATCCCGGTGACGTCCACGACCTCGGCGAACACCCGCGCCTGCGTGAGGCCGTTCTGACCCGTGGTGGCGTCGAGAACCAGCAGCACCTCGTCGACCTTGGTCTGCTTCTCCACCACCCGCTTGACCTTGCCCAGCTCGTCCATGAGACCGGTCTTCGTGTGCAGCCGGCCGGCCGTGTCGACCAGGACCGCGTCCACGCCGGCCTCGGTGCCGCGCTTCACGGAGTCGAACGCCACCGCCGCCGGGTCCGCGCCGTCCTTGCCGCGCACGACCTCCGCGCCGACCCGGGCGGCCCACGTGGCGAGCTGCTCGGTGGCCGCCGCGCGGAAGGTGTCCGCCGCACCCAGCACGACCGTGCGGCCGTCGGCGATCAGCACCCGGGCGAGCTTGCCCGTGGTGGTGGTCTTGCCCGTCCCGTTGACGCCGGTGATCAGCACGACGCCGGGAGTCTTCGTGCCGGCGGTCTCGTGCGGCAGCGCGCGCACGGCCCGGTCCATGTCCGGGCCCAGCGCCTCGACGAGCACGTCCCGCAGCATCGCGCGGGCCTCGTTCGCGTTGCGCACGCCGCGGGACACCAGCTCGGCGCGCAGCTTCTCCACGACCTCCTGTGTGGTGGCCGCGCCGAGGTCGGCCAGCAGCAGCGTGTCCTCGACCTCGGTCCACGAGTCCTCGTCGAGGTCGCCGGCACCGAGCAGGCCCAACACCCCCTGGCCGAACGTGGTGCGGGACTTCGACAGCCGACCGCGCAGCCGCTCCAGCCTGCCCGTGGTCGGCTCGATCTCCTCGGCCGGCTCGGGCACCACCTCCACCGGCGGCGCCGGCGGCTCGGTGGGCGCGACCTCGTCGATGATCGCGGGCTCCGCCGGGACGGTCGCGGGATCGCCGGTCGCCGTGGTCGCCGTCGGCGGCGACTCCTCCTCCGGCGGGGCGGTCTCCCGCAGCCCTCCCGGCGCGAGGCTGATACCGCCGCCGGCCTGGTAGCCGCCCCGCGGCTGCTCCTCGGCGGGCTTCTCCTCGGTCAGGCTGATCCGCCGGCGGCGGCTCAGCGTCACGCCCGCGACCAGCGCGAGCGCGAGCAGGACCACGACGACGACGATGATCACGATCACGGTGCTCGACACGCCCGTCATCCTCGCATCAAGGACCGACGGCTACTTCAGCACGCCCGCGGTCAGCCCCGCCTGCACCTGCTTCTGGAACAGCACGTACACGATCAGCACCGGCAGCAGAGCGATCACCAGCCCGGCGAACAACGCCGTCCAGTCGCCCCGGTAGCCCTGGCTGATCGCGAGCGACGCCAGGCCCTGCGCCAACACCTTGCGCTCCTGCTGGTTCATCAGCACCACCGGCAGCACGTACTGGTTCCAGTGCCCCAACACGTTGAACAGCCCGATGCTGATCAGCCCCGGCTTCGCCATCGGCAGCATGACCCGGAAGAACAGCCCGTAGTGCGAACAGCCGTCCACGATCGCAGCCTCGGCGATCGAGGTGGGCAGCGTGCGGAAGAACGCGGTCAGGAAGAAGACGGTGAAGGGCATCGAGAACGCGGCGTACACCAGCGCCAGTGACAGGTGGCTGTTCAGCCCGAGCAGCTCTCCGAGCAGCGGCAGGCTCTCGGTGTTGCGCACCACGAAGAACAGCGGCACCAGCGCCAGGAAGACCGGGAAGATCAGCCCGGCGACGAAGCCGAAGTAGACGACCCGGTTGCCGGGGAAGTCGTAGCGGGCCAGGACGTACGCGGCCATCGCGCCCAGCAGCATCGTCAGCGGCACCGAGATGACCACGACGATCACGCTGTTGACGAAGTACTGCCCGATGTTCGCGACCGTCCACGCGCGACCGAAGTTCTCCACGTGCGCCGCGCCGGGCAGTCCCCAGGGGTCGGACAGGAACTCCCGGTTCGTCTTGAACGCCGACACGATCGCCCACAGCAGCGGCAACGTGGTGACCAGGCCCCAGATCAGCAGGAACGTGCCGTTGAGCAGGTTGAGCGCGCCCTGACCCGCCCCGACACCGGGCCCGCGACGAGGCGACGGCTGCGCCCGCGCCGGCGCGGTCGTCTCGTCGACTGGGTTGGGCGCACTCATGAAAGCTCCACACGCTCACGCCGCGCCGCGCGCAGGAACAGCACGGCCACCAGCAGGGTCAACAGCAGCAGCACGACCCCGATCGCGGAGGCGTAGCCGAACCGGTACCGGTTGAACGCCGCTCGGTAGAGCGCCACGCCGAGCACGTCGCCGGCGCGCGAGGGGCCGCCGCTGATGCCCAGCATGATGTGCACGAGCGCGAAGGCGTCCATGGCCTGGATGGCCAGGTACACCCAGCCGACCTGCACGGTGTCCCACACCAGCGGCAGCGTCACGTGCCGGAACGTGGTGTACCGGCTCGACCCGTCGAGCAGCGCCGCCTCGTAGACCTCCTTGGGGATCGACTGCATCGCCGCGGAGAACAGCACCACGTAGAAACCGACGAACGACCAGATCATCACCAGCACGACGCACCAGAACGCGAAGTTCGGGTCGCCGAGCCAGGGCTGCGCGAGCGGGTCGAGGCCGACCGCGGACAGCAGCCCGTTGAGGATCCCGCCGGCCTCGGTCGGCGCGAAGACGTACTTGAACAGCACGCCGATGATCGCCACCGACAGCACCTGCGGGAAGAAGTAGACGATCTTGTAGACGCCCGACCCGCGGACGCCCTCGATGCCCGACTTCCCGCGCCGGCCCACGTTGAGCATCGACGCGAAGAACAGGCCGAGCATCACGGTCACCGCCGGCACGACGACCAGCAGGATCCCGTTGTTGCGCAACGCGATCCAGAACTGCTCGTCGTGCCAGAGGCGGACGTAGTTGTCGAAACCGACGAACGTCTGGCTCGCCGTGAGGCCCGTCCAGTCGGTCAGCGAGATGTAGATCGCCTGCGCGTAGGGCGAGATGACGTACAAGGCGTAGAGCCCGACCGGCACCAGCAGGAAGACCAGGACGAACGAGTACTTCCCCTGCTGCAGGGCGGGCCCTGCCTTCGACTTCACGTGTGCTGCCCGAGGATCAGCGGGTGTACTTGGTGACCGAGTCGTCGTCGCGGACCTTCTTGGCCTCCGCCTCGCAGCCCTCGACGAACTCGTCCACGTTCTTGCGACCCGCCAACAGGTCACCCATGTGCGTGTTGACGCCGGGGTTCCACATGTCGCCGTACCACTCTCGCCACATGTAGCTGATCACGTTGTCACCGGCCGCCTCCAGCCCCGCCTGAGCGGAGGTGAGGCCCGGCGGCAGCTGCACACCATCGGCCGCGCCCTTGACCACGGTCAGGCTGGAGACCTGCTCGGTGAAGCCCTTCGCGCCCTCCTTGGAGAGCATGATCCGCATGTACTCCAGGCCGCCGCGCGGGTTCTTCGCGGCCGCCGGCACGACGTAAGGCTCGCCGGGGGTCGCGTAGAGCGTCTCCAACGGCATGGCCGAGTCATCGGAGAGCAGCGGCTCGGGCATCACCGCGAACTCGAAGCCGGCGGCCTTGGCGGCGTCCTTCTGCTCGTTCTCCAACCAGGACCCGCACGGCACGAACGCGGCCTTGCCCGCGCACCACTGGCCCTGCGCCTGGATGTGGTCCATGCCCTCGGTGCCGGCGAGGATGTAGCCCTTCGAGCGCAGGCCGGCGAGCGCGTTCGCGGACTCCTTGACGGCCTCGTGGCCCCAGGCGCCTTCCTCCAGGTTGTCGATCGCCTTGAGGACGTCCGCCCCGCCGAGCTTGGCGGCCATCGTCAACAGCGGCCAGACCATGTACCGGGCGTGCACCCCCGGGTAGGTCCACGGCGCGATGCCCGCCTTCTTGATCTCCGCACAGAGCGAGAGCATGTCGTCCCACGTGCCGGGCGTCTCCCAGCCGTTCTTGTCGAACAGCGCCTTGTCGTACCAGATGCCGTAGACGGTGAGCGCCATGTTCATGACGTAGGTCGTGTCGCCGAAGGTGCCCTGCTCGGCCGCGCCCGGCACGAGCGTGTCGCGGACCTTCGTGTTCGGGTCGTCCCAGCTCGGCGCGTCGTAGAGGTCGCCGAGGTCGTAGAGCTGCTTGTCGGAGACCAGCTGGCCGAGCGGGATCTGGCCGTCGCCGGAGTCGTTGACGAAGTCCGGCGGGTTGCCGCCGACGAAGCGGGACTGCAGGGCGCCCGCTATGTCCACTTCGGCCTTGTGGGTGATCTTCGCCTTCGGGTACTTCTTCTTGTACATCGGCTCGTGCACGTCGGTCGCGTACTTGTCGCCGAAGCCGCCGTTGAAGATGTAGACCTCGAGCGGAGCGTCGGTCGGGACGCCCAGCGGGTTCTGGTCGGTCTTCTCGCCCTCGGTCGCCTCCTGGCCGCCACCCGAGGTGGCGCAGCCAACCAGCGCACCGGAGGCCGGCAGCACGAGTGCTCCCGTCGCGAGGGCGCCGCGCAGGAAGTTCCTCCTGCTCCACTCCGCCGAAAACTTGGTCATGCTCGCTCCTCGTGTGTCCTCGCGTGCCAGCTGTCGCAAACCCGGGCCGTCGCTGCGTCCCGACGCAGGGTGACACATTAGCGCCCTGGTCTATACCTCCTGGGGGAAATCCCAACGGCTACGACATCGATTCGGTCAAGAAGTAACGTGTCGGCTTGCGCGGCACCCACCACAGTGGATAGCCAGGAGCGGTGACTTCGTGCCGGGTGATCGGGCTGCTGTCCGGGACGTCGATGGACGGCATCGACGTGGCGGTGGCCGAGCTGACCGTGACCGACGAGACGATCGACCTGCTCCCCCGCGGCCACGCGGAGGTGCCCTACCCCACCGCGCTGCGCAACTCCCTGCTGGCCGCCCTGCCCCCGCGCGGGTGCACGGCCGAGCAGCTGTGCCGGCTCGACACCGAGGTCGGCCGGGCGTTCGCGGCCGCCGCGACCGGGGCGCTGGCCGACGTCGCCGACGGCCGGGCCGACGTCGTCGCCTCGCTGGGCCAGACGCTCTACCACTGGGTCGACTCCGACAGCGGCCACGCGCTGGGCACGCTGCAGGTCGGCCAGCCGGCATGGATCGCGGAGGCAACCGGGCTACCCGTGGTGGCGGACCTGCGGGCCCGCGACGTGGCGGCCGGCGGGCATGGCGCGCCGCTCGCGAGCACGCTCGACCGGCTGTGGCTGCGCGAGCTGGCCGGCGAGGGCGCCGTGGCAGCGCTGAACCTCGGCGGGATCGCCAACATCACCGTCGTCGCGGCCGACGCCAGCACCGACGACACGGACATCGCGTTCGACACCGGGCCGGGCAACGCCCTCCTCGACGCGGCCGCCCGGATGATCTCCAACGGTGCCTGGCGGCAGGACGTCGACGGCGACCTGGCCGCGCAGGGCAGCTGCCGGGAGGACCTGCTGAAGGTGCTGCTCGCGGACCCGTACTACGGCGCGGCGCCGCCGAAGTCGACCGGCAAGGAGCACTTCCACGCCGAGTACCTGCGCGACGCCGTGGAACCGGTGCCCCGGGTGAGCGGCCCGGACCTGCTGGCCACGCTGGTCGAGCTGACCGCCACGACGGTCGCGGACGCCTGCCGCGCGCACGGCGTGACCCGCGTCGTGGCCTCCGGCGGCGGGGTGCGCAACCCGACGCTGTTGAAGTCGCTCGGCCGCCTCCTCGCGCCCGCCACGCTCGTCGCCAGTGGCGAGCTCGGCCTGCCGGGTGAGGCGAAGGAGGCGTACCTGACCGCCCTGCTCGGCTACCTGACCTGGTCGGGCATCCCGGCCAACGTGCCGAGCGCGACCGGAGCGCGCGGTCCGCGCCTGCTCGGCGCGATCACTCCAGGCAGCACGGCCCTGCGGCTGCCCGAACCCACGACGAACTCCGTCACCCGGCTGCGGGTGACCCAGCCAGCGATCAGCGGGAGGTAACCGTGCGCGCGCTCGACGTCGCGATCATCGTCGTCTTCCTGGTCGGGATGCCGTTGCTCGGCGTCCTGATCGGCGGACGGCAGAAGTCGGCCACCGACTACTTCATCAGCGAGAAGAAGATCTCCTGGTGGGTGGTCTGCGTGTCCGTCGTGTCGGCGGAGACGTCGACGCTCACCGTGCTGTCCGTGCCGGTGGTCGCCTACCTGGCGCCCGAGCAGGCCGGCGGGATGACCTACCTGACGCTGGCGTTCGGCTACATCGTCGGCCGGATCATCGTGGCGTTCGTGCTGCTGCCCCGCTACATCGACGGGGACCTGGTCACCGCGTACGCGTTCCTCGGCAAGCGCTACGGCGACGGCATGCGCGCGACGGCCTCGGTCACGTTCCAGTTCACCCGGCTGCTCGCGGACGGCATCCGGCTGTTCGCCACCGCCATCCCGATCAAGGTCGTGCTGGCGTCCTACGGCGTCGACGCGTCCTACTGGGCGATCGTGGTCGTGCTCGGCATCGCGATGGTGTTCTACACGTTCGTCGGCGGCGTGCGGGCGGTCGTGTGGGTCGACGCGATCCAGATGGTCTGGTACGTCCTCGGCGGCGTCATCGTGGTCGTCGCGCTGCTCGGCGCGCTGCCGTCCGGCTGGTTCGGCGACGCCATGGACGCCTCGAAGTTCCAGCTGTTCGACTTCTCCTCCAACGCGCTCACCGGGGGCTTCCCGTTCGTCGCGGCGTTCTTCGGCGGCGCGATGCTGGCGATGGCCTCGCACGGCGTGGACCAGCTGATCGTGCAGCGCCTGATGGCCACCAGGGACCTGCGGGCCGCGCGGAAGGCTTTGATCGCGAGCGGCTTCGTGGTGTTCCTGCAGTTCGCGTTCTTCCTGTTCATCGGCGTGCTGATGTGGGCGTTCTACCAGGCGGCGGTGCCGACCGACCCGGTCGCCGACGGCGGGCTGGGGCTCGGGAACAAGGACGAGCTGTTCGCGAACTACATCGTGACCGAGCTGCCGTCGGGCCTGTCCGGCTTCGTGATCGCCGGCATCCTCGCCGCGGCGCTGTCGTCGTCGCTGGGCGCGCTGGCCTCGGCGACGGTGACCGACGTGTACGAACGGATCTCCCGCCGCACGCTGTCCGACGTGGACCGGCTGCGCCTGGGTCGCGTGTGGACGGTCGTGTGGGCCGGCCTGCTGATCGTGTGCGCGGGCCTGTTCGCCACGGTCAACCAGACCACGGCCGACCCGATCGTCGTGCAGGCGCTGGGCATCACCGGGTACACCTACGGCGCGCTGTTGGGCGCGTTCCTGTTGGGGCTGTTGGTCAAGCGGGCCAACCAGACCGACGGGATCGTCGCGTTCGCGGTCACCGTGGCGGTGATGACGTTCGTGATCCTCGGCGTGAAGTTCGTCGGCCCGTCGGCCGAGGCGGACCCGGTGGCCAACGGCTACGGCGAGTGGAGCTCGATCATGATCGACTTCTCCGCCGCGGCCCCGGCCGAGGGCGTCCGCACCCTGGTGAGCTGGTGGTACACCCCGCTGGGCGTGGCCGTGACGCTGATCGTCGGCGGCCTGCTCGCCCTGCGCCACCGCGACCGGCCCGCGCCGGACGCGGCGGACCAGGTCACGGCGAAGGCTGCGTGAGCGGGGCGGCGGCCGGGCGGTAGTCGGTCTTCGAGTAGCTCACCAGCTCCATCGCGAGCGAGAAGCCGAGCGCGGTGAACATCCGCTCGGACGCGTCGTTGCCCAGCCGGATGATGGCGGCGGCGCGGTTGCGGGCGCCCGCACCGGCTGCCAGCTCGGCCAGCAGGCGGCGGACGAGCAGCCGGCCGGCGCCCAGCGAGCGGTACCCGGGGTCGACGCCGACGACGTCGACGTAGTACTCCTCGGCCTGCGCGTAGCCGGCCGCGTAGCCGAGCAGGCCGCCGGCGCCGTCCTCCCCGCCGCGCAGCACGACGACGGTGTACTCGGACCCGGCGGCGACGAGCTGGCCGCCGGAGGTCGGGGCGTTCGGGAAGCAGCGGTCGTGCAGCCGGGCCACCGCGGTGCGCACCGCCGGGTCCGCGGGCAGCGGGGACACGCGGTCGGCGGCGGGCGGGGCCTCGTCGGCGGCGCGCACCAGCAGCGCGCGCAGCTCGGCGTCGGTCGCGGTGAACAGGCGCGTCGTGCTGTGGGACGTGACGTCGTGGCGCGCGGCGAAGTCGGCCAGCAGCCGGTTCTCCCGGTGGCCGAACAGGTCGAGCCGGGTCACGCCGGCCATCCGGGGCAGCCGGGCGGCGAGGTCGAAGAGGGCGTCCGCGGTGGCCTGCCACAGCTGGCCTGCCGCGGGATGGTTCGCGGGCACGTCGACGTACGGCCCGTACAGGTAGGCGCGGTGCTGCTCGGGGTCGGCCTCGACGCTGAGCACGCCGCGCGGCCGGCCGTGCCGGTCGAGGGCCACGGCCGCGCCGGAGGCCCAGTCGGGGCGAAGCGCGGCGAGCTCCTCGGCCACCTCGTCGGCCGTGTCGCCGTGGTACGCGATGAGGTGTGCGGGGTCGGCCTGCAGGCGCGCGATCAGCTCGATCGCTTCCTCCAGGTCGGCCGGCGTCGCTGGTCGAACGTCATACATGGGGAGAGCTTGACCGCCCGATGCCCGTTTGCGCGAACGTTTTTGCGCCCTTTCGGGCACGGTCCGCAGTCGGCCGGGCATTCGATGCATTTCCGTTACTTACTTGATCCAGAGATGCCCCATACTTCTCCCACCTGCGGGGGTATCGCGCCTCGCACCCACCTCTGTCTTCAGATGGATAGAAGGGCCACCTCTATGGCTGAATTCGATGTCAAGCGCGTTTCGACGCTTGAATGGGCGGGCATCGGTGCCGGCATCCTTGCCTTTATCGTTAGTTTCTTTCCGTGGGTTTCGATCGAGTTCGGGGGTGGGCTGGCGGAGCTGTCCGGCTTCGACACGAGCGTGAGCGGCAGCGCCTGGGACGCGGGCTTCCTCGCCTGGTTCTCGGTTCTCCTGCTCGTCGGGACCGCGGTGGTCGTCCTGCTCCCCCACTTCGGCACCGAGGTGCCGCAGCGCTCCTTGATCTGGATGGCCGTCTCCGGAGTCGCCTTCCTGTTCATCCTGCTCCGGGTGCTGACGTTCGACTCGTTCCTCGACCCGGGCTGGGGGCTCTTCGTCGGCATGGCACTCGCCCTGGCCTCCGCGGTCGCAGGCTTCCTCGCCTTCCGGGCCGCCCCGAACACCACCCCGCAGGCCGGGACCGCCTACGGCGCCTGACCCGCGGAACCGAGAGGCCCCCTTCGCCGGTGAGCGAAGGGGGCCTCTCGCTGTGTGGTCAACACAGAGCCTGGGTCAGGCGGGCGCCGGTTCCGCGTCGCGGCCGTGCAGCCGCTGGGAGATCACCTGGGTGATCCCGTCGCCGCGCATGCTGACGCCGTACAGGGCGTCGGCGATGTCCATGGTCGGCTTCTGGTGGGTGATGATCAGCAGCTGGGAGGTCGCGCGCAGCTCCTCCAGCAGGCCGATCAGCCGGCGCATGTTGACGTCGTCCAGGGCCGCCTCGACCTCGTCCAGCACGTAGAACGGCGAGGGCCGCGCCCGGAAGATCGCCACCAGCATGGCGACCGCCACGAGCGACTTCTCGCCGCCGGACAACAGCGACAGCCGCTTGATCTTCTTGCCCGGCGGCCGCGCCTCGACGTCGACACCGGTGGTGAGCATGTCCTCGGGCTCGGTGAGGACCAGCCGCCCGTCACCGCCCGGGAACAGCGTCGAGAACACGGTGTGGAACTCGCGCGCCACGTCCTCGTAGGCCGACGCGAACACCTCGAGGATCTTGTCGTCGACCTCCTTGACCACGGTCAGCAGGTCGCGCCGGGTCGCCTTGAGGTCCTCGAGCTGCGTGGACAGGAACTTGTACCGCTCCTCCAGCGCGGAGAACTCCTCCAGCGCCAGCGGGTTCACCTTGCCCAGCAGCGTCAGGTCCCGCTCGGCCCGCTTCGCCCGCCGCGCCTGGGTGTCCCGGTCGAACGGGATCGGCTGCGGCGCGACGACGGACTCGCCGCGCTCCTTGGCCGCGTCGTACTCGGCCATCTCGACCGGGCTCGGCGGCACCGGCACGGTCGGCCCGTACTCGCCGACCAGGTCCTCCAGGCCGATGCCGAAGTCCTCGGCGATCTTGGTCTCCAGCTGCTCGAGCCGCAGCCGCTGCTCGGCCCGCAGCACCTCGTCGCGGTGCACGGCGTCGGTCAGCTTCTCCAGCTCGTTCGACAGCTCGCGCACCCGGTTGCGGACCTCGGCCAGCACCCGCTCCCGGTCGTGGCGCTCGGCCTGCACGGTGTCCCGCTCGGCCGCGGCCGCCCGCAGCGACGCGGCGATGCGCTCCAGCGCGAGCTCGCCGGCGCGCACGACCGCGCGCGCGACCTCCGCGCCCCGCGCCCGGGAGGCCAT
>NZ_JBOHGA010000125.1:0-18347 GCF_050699915.1 Actinophytocola sp. | reverse complement strand
CGGCGGGGCAGCGGCAGCGCGCGGGGACCCGCGACGTCGGGCACGTCGGCGGCCGAGAGGTCGCGGTGGGTGGCGGTCACTCCGGCGACGGTCCAGGTCGGCGGCGGGCTCGCGGCCATGGCGGCGAGGAGCTCGCGCGTGTAGCGCCCGGTCCCACCCGGGACGGGCGCCAACAGCTGCTCGGTGAGCACGACGAGCTCCGGCACGGGCACAGAGTACGGTCGACCGCCGTGACCACCGGGAACGACACGGCGCGCACGACGGTCCTCGTCGTCACCTGGCGGGGCGCCGAGCACATCACCGCGTGCCTCGACGCGGTCGCCGCGCAGACCCGCGTGCACCGGATCCTGGTGGTGGACAACGCATCCGACGACGGCACGGCCGACCTGCTCGCCGCCCACCCGTCCCGGCCGCGGGTGGCGCGGCTCGGCTCGAACGCCGGCTACGCGGGCGGGCTGGCCGCGGCGCTGCCGGGCGTGGACACCGAGTTCGTGGCCTGGCTCAACGACGACGCCGTGCCCCGGCCGGACTGGCTGGCGCTGCTCGAGGACGCGCTGGACGCCGAACCGGACGCGGCGGCCGCGGGCGCGCTGCTGGAGTCGGCGGGTGGCGAGCCGATCTCCGTCGGCGTCGGGCTGACCGCCGACGGGCATGGAGCCGACCTCACCGAGCCCGCGGGCGTGTTCGGCTTCTGCGGCGGCGCGGCCCTGCTGCGCACGGCGGAGCTGGCGGCCGCGGGCGGCGTGCCGGCCCGGTTCTTCTGCTACTACGAGGACACGGACACCTCGTGGCGGCTGCGGCTGCGCGGCCGGCGGGTGCTCGCGGTCCCCGAGGCGCGGGTGGTGCACCGGCACGGCGCGAGCACGCGGCCGGGGTCGCGGCAGTTCCACCGGTGGAACGAGCGCAACCGGCTCTACATGCTGCTGCGCTGCGCGCCGGCGGGGGTCGCGGTCCGCGAGCTCGCCAGGTTCGCCGTGCTCACCGCTGTCCTCCCGTTCCGCCGGGACCTGCCGGCGGCCTGGAACTTCCGGATCGGCCTGCGGCTACGCGTGCTGGCGGAGGTGCTGGCCCGGCTCGTCCCGCTGGCCCGCGAACGGCGGGCGGTCACCGGGCTGGCCACCGTGACCCGCACCGACGTGTGGCGTTGGGCGAATTCCGCGAGTTAACCGACGGTGACGTGGTGTGATAGGGCAGGCTAACCCTCACCATCACAGCGAGGAGCGCGCGTGCCCGAACCGGCGCATCGACCGGCCGTCTCGGTGATCGTGGTCAACTACCGCGGTACCGAGGACACCATCGCCTGCCTGCGCGCCTTGCGCGACGAGCTGGACTGGCCCGCCGAACTGCTGCAGATCATCTGCGTGGACAACGGCTCCGGGGACGGCGGCGCCGAGCTGATCGGCCGCGAGCCGGGCGTCCAGTTGGTCGACGCCGGTGCCAACCTGGGCTTCGCCGGCGGCTGCAACCTCGGCGCGAGCCACGCGACCGGCACGGTGCTCGCCTTTCTCAACAACGACGCGCGCCCGCACGCCGACTGGGTGTCGGCGGCCGTGGACGTGCTGCGCGCCGAGCCGACCGTCGCCGCGGTCGCGAGCAAGGTCCTCGACTGGGACGGCGAGCTGGTCGACTTCGTCGACGGCGGGCTCACCTGGTTCGGCATGGGCTACAAGCGCCACGCCGGCCTGCCGGACGACGGCTCGCACGACGTGCCGCGCGACGTGCTGTTCGCGACGGGCTCGGCGATGTTCGTGCGCGCCGGGGCGTTCCGCGAGCTCGGCGGCTTCGACGAGCGGTTCTTCATGTTCTACGAGGACGTCGACCTCGGCTGGCGGCTGAACCTGCGCGGCTGGCGGGTCCGCTTCGAGCCGCGCTCGCTCGCCTTCCACCGCCACCATGCCGCGATGTCCAAGGTGGACACTCCGGACAACGCGCGTGAGCTGTACCTGCTGGAGCGCAACGCCCTGGCCACGCTGTACAAGAACCTGTCCGACGCCACGCTCGCCAAGGCGCTGCCCGCCGCGCTCGCGCTGGCCGTGCGCCGCGCGACCGCCCGCGGCGACGTCGACCCCACCCAGCTGGAGATCGGCCGCCCGGACGCCGGTTCTTCCACAGTGGACATTCCGCGTACGACGCTGGCCGGGCTGCTCGCGATCGACCAGTTCGTCGAGCTGCTCCCCTCGCTCGCGACCGCGCGGGAGACCGAGCAGGCCGCGCGGGTGCGCTCGGACGCGGACCTGCTCCCGCTGATGCGCAACGCGATGGAGCCCGCCTACCCGCTGCCCCGCTACCTGGCCGCGCACGACGTGCTGGTCGACGTGTTCGGGCTGGAGGAGGCGTTCGGCGGCCGGCGGCGGATCCTGGTCATCACCGGCGACGCGATCTCCGACCGGATGGCCGGGCCGGCGATCCGGGCGTGGAACATGGCCGACGTGCTGGCCGCCGAGCACGAGGTCCGGCTGGTCACGGTGAACCCGATGTGCGCGCCGCCGGAGGCGCCGTTCGCCGTGCACCAGGCGCGCCGCCGCGACCTGCCCTCGCACGTGGGGTGGGCCGACCTGGTGATCCTGCAGGGCCACGCGCTCGAGCTGGTGCCGGATCTCAAGAAGGAGAGCTCGACCAAGATCGTCGTCTGCGACATGTACGACCCGATGCACCTCGAGCTGCTCGAGCAGGGCCGCGACGACACCGACGAGCAACGCGAGCTGGACCTGATCGGCGTCACGAAGGTGCTCAACACGCAGCTGGAGCGCGGCGACTTCTTCCTGTGCGCGTCGGAGCGGCAGCGGCACTTCTGGCTCGGCCACCTGACCGCGCTCGGCCGGCTCACCCCGGCGCTGTACGACAGCGACCCGACGGTCCGCTCACTGCTCGCCGTGGCGCCGTTCGGGCTGCCGGGCAAGCCGCCGCAGCAGACCGTGTCGCCGGTCAAGGGCGCGCTCGGGGACGTCGCGCGCACGGACAAGGTGATCATCTGGGCCGGCGGGGTGTACAGCTGGTTCGACCCGCTGACGCTGGTGCAGTCGGTCGACCTGCTCGCCCGGCGCCGCGACGACGTGCGACTGGTGTTCCTCGGCATGAAGCACCCGAACCCCGAGGTGCCGGACATGGACATCGGCGCCCGGACGCGGCTGCTCGCGCACCGGCTCGGGCTGGCCGACCGGCACGTGTTCTTCAACGAGACCTGGGTGCCGTACAACGAGCGGCAGAACTGGCTCTTGGACGCGGACTGCGGCGTCACCACCCACTACGAGCACGTGGAGACGACGTTCGCGTTCCGCACCCGGGTGCTCGACTACCTGTGGGCGGGCCTGCCGATCGTCACTACCGACGGCGACGCGTTCGCTGACCTGGTGCGCACCGAGCGGCTCGGGGTGGTGGTGCCGGCGGAGGACCCGGCGGCGCTCGCCGACGCGCTGGAGCGGGTGCTCTACGACGCGGACTTCGCGCAGGGTGCCCGGGAGCGGATCGCGGTCGTGCGCGAGCGGTTCACGTGGGAGACCGTGCTCGCGCCGCTGGTCGCCTTCTGCCGCAACCCGGCGCCGGCCGCGGACCGGCTGCCGGGTGCTTCGCCGCTCGTGCCCAACAAGCCGCTGCGGGTCGGGGAGGTCGTGCGTCGCGACATCGACCTTGTGAAGTCCTATTTGGACGCCGGCGGGCCGGGTGAGCTGACCAGACGCGCGGCCGGCCGGGTACGCCGGCTGGCGTCCGAGCGCTGGAAGGGCCGGCGCGATGGCTAGGGGCGGTCCGGTACGGGTGTTGCTCGACGGCACTCCGCTGCTCGGCAACCGCACCGGCGTGGGCCGCTACACCGCGGCGCTCGCGGAGGAGCTGGCGTCGATGTCCGATGTGGACATGCGAGCGGTGGCGTTCACGTTGCGGGGCTGGCGGAAGCTGCGGCGCGTGCTGCCGCACGGGTCGCGGGCGCGTGGGATGCCGGTGTCCGCGCGGCTGCTGCGGCGGTGCTGGCTGCACGCGCCGTTCCCGCCGGTGGAGCTGTTCGCGGGGTTCACGGATGTCGTGCACGGCACCAACTTCGTGCTGCCGGCGGCGATGCGGGCGCGGGGCGTGCTGACCATTCATGATCTCGCGTTCCTCGACGCCCCGGACGAGCTGCCGCCGTCGGACGAGCAGCTGCCGGAGCTGGTGGCGCGCTCGGCGTCGCGCGCCGCGGTCGTCGTGACCCCGACCCGGGCGGTCGCGGAGGTGACGGCGGACCGGCTGGGCATCTCGCCGGACAAGATCATGGTGACCCCGCTGGGCGTCGACCTGGCGTGGTTCACGGCGCGGCCGCCGAGTGAGGCGCTGCGCAGGCGGATCGGGCTGCCGAAGTCGTATCTGCTGTTCGTGGGCGGGGCCGGGCCGCGCAAGTCGCTGGGCTGGCTGCTGAAGGCCCACGAGGCGACGGCGGACCTGCCGCCACTGGTGCTCGCGGGCCCGGGCCACAACCAGCGGGACGGCAACGTCCGCTCGATCGGCTACCTGTCCGATGTGGACCTGCGCTCGGTGGTCGCCGGCGCCGACGCGCTCGTGCTTCCCTCCCGCGACGAGGGCTTCGGCCTCCCCGTGCTGGAGGCCATGGCGTGCGACGTCCCGGTGGTGTGCTCGGACGTGCCGGCGCTGCGGGAGATCTCCGGAGGCCACGCGAGCCTGGTCCCGTTCGGCGACGTGGAGGCGATGGGCGCCGCTCTGACGGCAGCGCTGGCGAACCCGCCGACCCCCGCGACGTTGGCGGACCGCCGCACCCACGCGGCCGAGTTCACGTGGCGCAGAACCGCGGAACTGACCGTGCAGGCCTACCGCCGCGCGATGGCCTGACACCCCCGGTTGGCCTCCGGCCCCCGATCACCAGCCTACCGGCCAGCACCGACGATTCCGCCCCGCCGAGGACGCACAGTGTGGACAGCCGGCGCCGCACGGCAGGTTGTCCACACTCCGCCCGCACACCCCCGAAATCGTCACCCCCAACGAATAGACTGGAAAGCGGGGGGCCCCCGCGAGTCCACGTTGTCCACAGCCTTGCCCGGCGGCGCAGGGAATTGTCGGTGCACGCCGGTACGCTGGATCCCGGGGGCCGGAGGCCGTCTCCGCCCGGATCCGGCCAACGGACCTTGCGAAGCCGACCCACGCCAGAGCCCGGCAGCCGACGACCATTCCACTGGCCGCCCAGAGGCCGGCGGGCCGTCCCAGCCGACGCCACCACCATTCGCGCCGCGCGAGCTACGGCCGGTACGTGTCCCCGTCCTCGGCGAAGGCCGCGGTCAACGCCTCTCGCCATGGGCGTAGCGGGGTCAGGCCCGCGGTGCGCCACTCCCCGTCCGACAGCACCGAGTACGCCGGGCGCGGTGCGGGGCGCGGATAGTCCGACGTGACCGCCGGCCGCACGCGGGCCGGGTCCTCGCCGAGCTCCTCGAAAACCCCGCGCGCGAAGCCGCACCACGTCGTGTCGCCGCCACCCGTCGCGTGCAGGACGGTCGGCGGCTCCTTCCCCGCCGCCACCAAACCCGCCAGCTCGAGCAGGCCGACCGCGAGGTCACGCGCCCACGTCGGCGAACCGCGCTGATCGTCCACAACGGACAGTGGTTCGCCGGACGCGGCCAGCCGCGCCATCGTCTTCACGAAGTTCTTGCCGTGGGCGCCGTACACCCACGCGGTGCGCACCACCCACGCCCGCGCGCCCGACCCCAGCACGGCCTCCTCGCCGACCGCCTTCGTCATCCCGTACACCGAGCGCGGACCCAGCTTCTCGTCCGTCCGATAGGGACGGTCGGCGTCACCCGGGAAGACGTAGTCCGTCGACACCTGGATCAGCGGCACGCCGTGCGCCGAGCACGCCGCGGCCAACACCCGCGGCCCATCGGCGTTCACCGCGAACGCGCGGTCGGCATCCGTCTCGGCGGCGTCCACCGCGGTGTACGCGGCCGCGTTGATCACCACCGGCGGCTGGGTGGCCGTCCCGGCGAGCGTCTTCACCGCCTCGACCACGGCGCCCGCGTTGGTGATGTCCAGCTCCGCCGAGCCGGGCGCGCGGACGTCGGCGCCGGCGGGCGCGGCGGCGGCGAGCTCATGACCGAGCTGGCCGGTACCGCCGGGGACGAGGAGGGCGAGCGACATCTCTCAGCTCCCGGGCAGCTTCGCGCGGTCCTTGCGGGTCGACCACCACGGCCGGTTGTCGCGGTACCACTCGATCGTGTGGGCAAGGCCCTCTTCGAAGGACATCAGCGGCCGGTAGCCCAGCTCGTTGGAGATCTTGGTGATGTCCACCGAGTACCGCCGGTCGTGCGCCTTGCGGTCGGGCACCCGCTCCACCATGGACTCGTCCGCACCGAACGCGTCGAGCAGCCGGCTGGTCAGCTCCAGGTTGGTCAGCTCGGTACCGCCGCCGATGTTGTAGATCTCGCCCGCCCGGCCGGAGTCCGCGACCAGCTGGATCCCCCAACAGTGGTCGTCCACGTGCAACCAGTCGCGCACGTTGAGCCCGTCGCCGTAGAGCGGCACCTTCTTCCCGTCCAGCAGGTTCGTCACGAACAGCGGGATGACCTTCTCCGGGAACTGGTAGGGCCCGTAGTTGTTCGAGCAGCGCGTCACGCACACCGGCAGCCCGTGGGTGCGGAAGAACGACCTGGCCATCAGGTCCGCGCCGGCCTTCGAGGCGGAGTACGGCGAGTTCGGCTCGAGCTCGTGGTTCTCGGGCCAGGACCCCTCAGCGATCGAGCCGTAGACCTCGTCGGTGGACACCTGCACGAACTTGCCGACACCGGCGTCCACCGCGGCCTGCAGCAGCGTCTGCGTGCCTAGCACATTGGTCATCACGAAGTCGGCCGCGCCCAGGATCGAGCGGTCCACATGCGACTCGGCGGCGAAGTGGACGACCAGGTCGACGCCGCGCATCACGTCCCGGACGACGCCCAGGTCACAGATGTCCCCGCGCACGAAGCGCAGCCGCGGGTTGTCCCGCACGGGCTCCAGGTTGGACTCGCTGCCGGCGTAGGTGAGCTTGTCGAGCACGACCACCTCGGCGTCGGCCAGCGAGTCGTACGCACCGCCCAGAACCTTGCGGACGTAGTGCGACCCGATGAACCCGGCACCACCGGTGACCAACACCCGCATAGAGGTTCCACCAATTCCTTCACTCGGAAGTAAACCCCCGAGGGGCACTATTGCGTCTATATGGGTAGCGAGACACCTGCTACCGAGGTCACATCTCGGTATCCTACTGGTCAAGTTCCGTCGGGGGACGGGGAGGAGCGTGCGTGGACGAACGTACGCAGGTGCTGGCTGCTCACCCACAGGCGAGCAGCGGCTGGCGAAGGGCGGGCCGGAACTCGGCACGCTCGATCGTCGCGCTGACCTCGGTCGCCGTGCTCGGCACCATGGGCTACGGCTGGTGGGCGTTCGGTGACGTCGACGACGGAACCGTCACCACCGAGGTGATCGCGCAGGACGTCGAGAACCAACGCGTTCCCCTGGACGGCGCAGTAGACATGCTTTTGGTCGGCATCGATAGTCGCACCGACGCCAACGGCGATCCGCTCCCCCGCGAGGTGCTCGATCTGCTCAACGCCGGCGACAGCGGCGGCGAGCGCAACACCGACACGATGATCCTCGTCCACATCCCCGTCGACGGCACCCGCGCGGTGGCGATCTCCTTCCCCCGCGACTCCTGGGTGGAGCTCGCCGGCGACTACGGCGAGCACCGGCTCAACTCGGCGTTCGCCTACGCCTACAACGGCGCCCGCGAGGAGCTCGCCGACAAGGTCGGCAGCGAGAAGGAGCTCGACGCGCGGGCCACGGTCGCCGGCCGCAAGAACCTGATCGCGACCGTGCAGAACCTCATCGGCAAGGCCGTCACGATCGACCGCTACGCCGAGGTCAACCTGGCCAGCTTCTACGAGATCACCAAGGCCATCGGCGGCGTCGACGTGTGCCTCAAGGCGGACACCGAGGACCCGCTGTCCGGCGCCGACTTCTTCAAGGGCGTGCAGACCATCGCCGGCCGCAAGGCGCTCGCCTTCGTCCGCCAGCGGCACGGGCTCGAGAACGGCGACCTGGACCGCATCATGCGCCAGCAGGCCTTCCTGGGCGCGATCGCGAACAAGGTGTTGTCCGCGGAGATGCTGACCAGCCCGACCAAGGTGCGCGAGCTCGTCTCCGCCGTGCAGCGGTCCGTGGTGCTGAGCAACGGCTTCGAGCTGTCCAAGTTCGCCGCGCAGATGTCCGGTCTGTCCAGTACGGGCATCGACTTCTACACGATCCCGGTCGTCGGCGACGCCAACATCGGCGGCGCGGACGTCCTCGAGGTCGACCGGAGACAGGTCGCCCGGTTCGTCGAGTCGCTGACCACCGACGAAGATCAGGACGAGGAGACGTCGTCCTCGCCGCCCACGACTACGACCACGCCGCCGACGAGACCCACCAAGCCGCCGCCCGGCACGGCCCCGCCGGACGAAGGCGGGCGGCCCTCGCTCGGCCTGGTCACCGTGGACGTGCGCAACGGCTCCAACACCTCCGGGCTCGCCGCCTCCGTGCGCACCGACCTGACGCAGCGGGGCTTCAACCCGGGCGACATCGGCGACTCGGTCGTCCAGGGATCCTCGACGATCCGCTACGCGCCGGGCGAGCGGAACCTCGCGCAGTACGTCGCCGACCAGCTGGGTGGCTCGTTCTCGCTGTTCGAGGACGTCGGCCAGCAGCCCGGCCGCATCGAGGTCGTGCTCGGCACCGACTACCAGGCGCCCGCCGGCTTCACCGGCGACCGGCTGGTGCAGCCGCAGCCGCCGACGGACCCGCCGAGCGGGTCGCCGACCGGGTCGAGCGGGCCGGGACAGCCGCCGACGTCGTCGTCGAGCCCGCCGCCGCCACAACTCAACGCCGGCGGCCTGAACTGTGTGAACTAGCCGACGCCCCCAGTCCGGTGAACGACCCCGCAACGGGGGCCGGGTGGCCGCCGCCGCAGGTAGCCTGGGTCGGGCCGTTCGTTGGGGGAGGTGTGTCGGGTGCGGAGCAAGGCTGGGCCGACCGACCCGACCGCCTACGCGACGGCCGTGGGCTCGGTCGAGGTTCGTGCTTGGCCTGACGACCTCGAGCCGATCGAGGATCCGGCGCCCGAGGTGGTGCGGCCGCGCCGGCGGGTGTCCCCGTTCCTGGTGTTCGGCCGGGTGTTGGTCGGGCTCGTCTCCGCCGCGGTGCTCGCCGGGATGTCGATGGTCTACCTGCGCGTGGACGAGCTGGACAGCAGCAAGAACACGACCGACGCGGTGACGGAAGCGCAGGACGGCAAGAACGCGCCGGCGCCGGACGACGGCGCCGACGACATCCTGATCGTCGGCAACGACAGCCGCACCGACATGCAGGGCAACCCGCTGTCCGACGAGCTGCTGCGGGAGCTGCGCACCGAGGCCACCGACGGGCTCAACACCGACACGCTGATCCTGCTGCGCATCCCGCGCAACGGCAGCCGCGGGGCGGCGATCTCGATCCCGCGCGACACGTCCGTCCGGGTGCCCGGGCTCGACCAGGAGGAGAAGATCAACGGCGCGTTCGGCCTCACGAAGTCGCGCGCCGCGCAGCGGCTGTCCGACGAGGGCGAGGCGGACCAGCGCAAGATCGAGCGCGAGTCCGACGACGCCGGGCGGACCGCGCTGATCCAGACCGTGCAGGGGCTGACCGGGGTGCGGGTCGACCACTACACCGAGGTCAGCCTGTACGGGTTCTATCTGCTCACCGAGGTCATCGACGGCGTGGACGTGTGCCTGAACCAGTCGACCAGCGACCCGGACTCCGGAGCGTCGTTCGCGGCGGGCCCGCAGACCGTGCGCGGCGGCGACGCGGTGTCGTTCGTGCGGCAGCGCAAGAACCTGCCGCGCGGTGACCTGGACCGGATCGTGCGGCAGCAGACGTTCCTGGCGTCGGCGATGAACAAGGTGCTGTCCGGGAACCTGCTGACGAACACCGCGAAGCTCGACGCGCTCGAGGAGGCCGTGTCGAAGACGGTCGTGATGGACGACGGGCTGCACTTCCTGGAGCTGGTCAACCAGGCGCAGGAGCTGGCGAGCGGCCGGGTTCGGTTCGTGACCATCCCGGTGACCGGGGTCGGCGCGCGCAACGACCGGGGGCAGAGCATCATCACGGTCGATGTCCCGGCCGTGCATCGGTACGTGGCGGGGCTGGTGTCGCGCAAGCCCGCGCGGCCGGCTCCGTCCTCCGGTTCGCCCTTGTCGGGTCCGGCGAAGTTCGGCGGCACGCCGCTGCTGGACCTCGGCGGCCGGGCCGCCGTCCCGTGCGTCGACTGATTTGGGAGTGTCGTTGAGCCTCACCGAGACGCTGCTGCGCCCGTACTCGCCGGCGCGGCCGCTGGTCACGCACTACGACGACGCCGCGGGCAGCCGGGTCGAGCTGTCGGCCGCGACGCTGCGGAACTGGGCCGCGAAGACGGCGAACTGGCTGGTCGAGGAGCACGACATCGAGCCAGGCGGGCGGGTCGCCATGCTGCTGCCGGCGCACTGGCAGACGGCCGGGGTGCTGCTGGGCGCGTGGTGGTGCGGCGCGTCAGTCGTGTCCTCGTCGGCCGACGCCGCGGTGGCGTTCGTCCCACCGGGCGGCGAGGCACCCGGCGCGGCGACGACGGCGGTGGTGTCGCTGGACCCGATGGGCCGCGACCTGCGCGGCGACGTGCCCACCGGAGCCGTCGACTACATCGCGGAAGCCCGCCTCCACGGCGACGACTTCCTGGCGCTGGCCCCGGTTCCCGGCGACACTCCCTGCCTGACCGACCTGACAGTGGACGAGGTCCTGTCGACCGCCCGCTCCCGCGCCGAGACGCTCGGTCTGACGTCGGCTTCGCGCGTCCTGTCCACACTGGACTGGACGGTTCCGTCCGGCGTGCTGGACCTCGTGGCGATCCTCGCCGCGGAGGCTTCGTTGGTCCAGGTGACCAACCCGGATCCGGCCCGACTCCCCAAGTACCGCGAAACCGAACGGACCACAGTGGACCGACTGGCGCCCTAGTTGCCCAGCACGGCCTGGAGGCTGGCTGATCATGGAACTGATCGGCGGGCGGGCCCAGCCGAGAGATCGTTGATCTACCCCTTGAGCAGGGCTCTTGCCATGACCATGCGCTGGATCTGGTTGGTGCCCTCGTAGATCTGGGTGATCTTGGCGTCTCGCATCATGCGTTCGACCGGGAAGTCCTTCGTGTAGCCCGCGCCGCCGAACAGCTGTACCGCGTCGGTCGTTACCTCCATCGCCGTGTCGGACGCGTAGGTCTTCGCGGCCGAGGCGATGAAGCCGGCTCGCTTGTCGCCGCGTTCGGAGGCTGCGGCGGACACGTACACGAGGTGCCGGGCGGCCTCGATCTTCATGCCCATGTCCGCCAGCATGAACTGCACGCCCTGGAAGTCCGCCACTCGCTGGCCGAACTGGTGGCGATCCTTGACGTACGCCAGCGTCGCGTCCAGCGCGCCCTGCGCGATGCCCACCGCCTGCGCACCGATCGTCGGGCGGGTGTGGTCCAGGGTGCGCAACGCGGTCTTCAGGCCCGTGCCGGGGTCACCGATGATGCGGTCCGCGGGGATCGCACAGTTCTCGAAGTGGATCTCGCACGTCGGGGAGCCCTTGATACCCAGCTTGCGCTCCTTCGGGCCGACGACGAAGCCCGGATCGTCCTTGTGCACCGCGAACGCCGAGATGCCGTTGGCCTTCTTCGCCGCGTTCGGGTCGGTCACGGCCATCACCGTGTACCACGTCGACTCGCCCGCGTTGGTGATCCACGTCTTGGTCCCGTTCAGCACCCACGTGTCGCCGTCGAGCACCGCCCGCGTGCGCATCGACGCGGTGTCCGAACCCGCCTCGCGCTCGGACAGCGCGTACGACGCCGACGCCTCACCCGACGCGATCGAGGGCAGCACCAGCTTCTTCACCTCGGTGGACCCCGACAGCAGGATCGGCTGCGTGCCCAGCTTGTTCACCGCGGGAATGAGCGACGCCGACGCGTCCACGCGGGCGACCTCCTCGATCACGATGCACGCCGCGATCGCGTCCGCGCCCTGACCGTCGTACTCCTCCGGGACGTGCACCGCGTTGAACCCCGCCCGCGCCAGCGCGTCCCGCGCCTCCGCCGGGTACCGCTCCCGCTCGTCGACCTCGGCGGCGTACGGCGCGATCTCCTTCTCCGCCAGCGCGCGCACGGCCTCCCGCAGCGCCTCGTGCTCCTCGCTCAGCTGGTACAGGCCATCCACCGCCGCCACCTCCACGTGTCCGCAACAACCCAGATGTTAGCGCTCGTTCACGCCGGAACCGGCTGAGTCGTCCGAGGTCACATCCAGGCTCGCGCGCAGCGCGGCGTCCTTGTCCGCGACCAGCCGCTCGAGGTCGTCGGCGAACTCCGTGAGCTTGCCCCGCAGCTTCTCGTCGGACGCGGCCAGCACTCGCACCGCGAGCAGCCCGGCGTTGCGCGCGCCGCCGACCGAGACCGTCGCGACGGGGATCCCGGCCGGCATCTGCACGATCGACAGCAGCGAGTCGAGCCCGTCGAGGTGCTTGAGCGGCACCGGCACGCCGATCACCGGCAGCACGGTCGCCGAGGCCACCATGCCCGGCAGGTGCGCCGCCCCGCCCGCACCCGCGATGATCACCCGCAGGCCGCGACCGGCCGCCGACCGCGCGTAGTCGATCATGCGCAGCGGCGTGCGGTGCGCGGACACCACGCTGACCTCGTAAGGCACCTCGAACTCGGCCAGCGCGTCGGCGGCTGCCTTCATCACCGGCCAGTCCGAGTCACTGCCCATGATCACTCCGACGACTGCCGTCATGTCTGTCCCCCCGTGTGGATGTCGTAGCCGTCGAGCCATTCGCCGTGTGCGAGCCAGTGCGCGGCCCGCCGGGCCCGCTCCCGCACCTCCGCCATCCGCGAGCCGAGCACCGTCACGTGGCCGATCTTTCGCCCGGGCCGCTCCTGCTTCCCGTAGTAGTGCACGTGCGCGTCGCGGTACCGGGCGAGCAGGTGGTGCAGGCGTTCGTCCGGGCTCATCGCCGGCGGTCGCGGGGCGCCGAGCACGTTGGCCATCACCACCGCGGGCGCGCGCGGGTCGGTGGCGCCGAGCGGGTAGTCGAGCACCGCCCGCAGGTGCTGCTCGAACTGCGAGGTCGCGGCGCCCTCGATCGTCCAGTGGCCGGAGTTGTGCGGGCGCATGGCGAGCTCGTTGACCACGAACCCCGCCTCGGTGTCGAACAGCTCCACCGCGAGCACGCCGACGACCCCCAGCTCGGCCGCGATCCGCAACGCCAGCTCCTGGGCCTCCTCGGCCCGTTCGGCGTCGAGGTCCGGCGCGGGCGCGAGCACCTCGACGCAGATCCCGTTGGACTGCACGGTCTCCACGACCGGCCAGCACCCGCCCTGCCCGAACGGCGACCGGGCGACGACCGCCGCCAGCTCGCGACGCATCGCCACCCGCTCCTCCACGAGCAGCGGCGTGCCCCACTCGAGCAGGCGCGGCACCAGCTCGCGTGCGGACTCCACGCCGTTGAGCAGCCAGACGCCCCGCCCGTCGTAGCCGCCGCGGGCCGCCTTGAGCACGCACGGCCAGCCGTGCTCGTCGCCGAACTTGACCACATCGTCCACTTCGGACACCGCGACGAACGGCGGCACCGGGAGGCCGAGCGAGGCGAGCTTGTGGCGCATGACGAGCTTGTCCTGCGCGTGCAGCAAGGCGTCCGGGCCGGGCCGGACGACCACACCATGCTCGACGAGGACGCGCAGGTACTCGCCGGGCACGTGCTCGTGGTCGAACGTCAGCACGTCGACCCCGGCCGCGAACGACGCCAGCGCCGCCACGTCCTCGTGCGAGCCCAGCGTGACGTTGGGCGTGACCAGCGCCGCGGAGTCGTCCGGCGAGATGGCGAGCACGTGCAACGACTGGCCGAGCGCGATGGCCGCCTGCTGGGTCATCCGGGCGAGCTGGCCGCCGCCGACCATGCCGACGACCGGTAGGCCGGTTCGGGTGTCCACCGCCTCACCTGCCCCGGTTCCGCAGGAGCAGCACGGCGCCGAGCACGAGCGGCACCAGCAGGTAGGCGCTGCCGAGCACGACCTCCGGCGGCGTCCACTCGAGCTCCGGCTTGACGCCCGGCGGGCGCGACGGGTCGGACGTGCGCATGATCAGCAACACGCAGCTGGCGAACACGAGCACGATCGCGCCGATGCCCAGACGCAGGCGGGTGTCGGGCAGCTTCGAGATCAACAGCACGAGCAGCGGCACCGCCCACACGTAGTGGTGCGACCAGGAAACCGGGCTGAGCAGGACCCCGAAGAACGCCGTGACCAGCAACGCCGCCAGCGGCTGGCCCGCCTTGTGGAAGCGGCGCACCAGTAACACGGCCGGAACCGCGAGCACCGCGCCGATGCCGATCGCCACCGCGAGCGCCCACGGTGCCAGGTCGGACAGCCGCAGCACGAGCCCGTTGAGCGACTGGTTGCCGGCCCAGAACGTCGGCCCGGTGCGCTCCGGGTCGGTGACGGCGACCGTCCAGAAACGGGCGAAGTCGTGCGGCCGCAGCGCGAAGATGAGCGCCTGCAGGAGCGCGAACGTGGCGAGCGCGCGCACGGCGTCCATGCGCCGGCCGGTGAGCCACAGGTGCGGGACG
Source organism: Actinophytocola sp. (assembly GCF_050699915.1). Lineage (GTDB taxonomy): Bacteria > Actinomycetota > Actinomycetes > Mycobacteriales > Pseudonocardiaceae > Actinophytocola. Next base: position 3,710 of record NZ_JBOHGA010000125.1, on the reverse strand, counting down.
AAGATCAGCGGCGTGAGCTTGACCGCCGCCGCGACGCCGACGAGGACGCCGCCGAGGTGTCGGGCCCGCCCGTGCACCGCGCCGAGGACGAGGACGTCGGTGACCACGAGGGCCATGAGGATCAGGTTGATCTGACCGAGGAACAGCGTGCGCCACACCGGTTCGAGCCCGAGCGCGAGGACCGTCAGGACGACGGTCGCCGTCGCCGGCCGCAGCCAGCTCGGCCGGGTCGCCTCGATCGCCACCCGGATCACGAGCGCGAGCGCCAGCACGGAGATCGCCGCGAGGATGCCCCAGGAGACCTGGGTGGGGAACAGCGCGAGCGGGACGAACAGCAGCGCGCCGGTCGGCGGGTACGTGAACGGCAGGCGGGCCCAGGGCGGCTCGGCGGTGAGGAAGTCCTTGTCGTACAACGGTTCCCCGGTGAACAGCGCGACCGCGCCGGACCGGTAGACCGCCGAGTCGACGCCCAGGCGCCAGTCGATCAGCCAGCCGACCACGCCCGCGACCACGAACCCGGCCGGCACGGCGAGGAGCAGGAGCGCGGACCTCGTCGCGAAGAGCCGGCGCACCGACTGCCCGAGCCACTGCGCACCGGGGACGGCGACAGCGCCGGGGGCGGCGGGGTTGGTCCGGACGGTCTCGCTCACGCCGGAAAGGAAACCACGGCCCACCGACACCCGGCGGTCCGCCCTGTCAGGCCGCTCTGTCAGGCAGCCGGACCCGCGACACCGACCAGGTTGCCCTCCGGGTCGGCGAAGTGGCCGACCACGAGGTCCCGGTTCGGCGAGAGCTCCGGGCCCATCCGGATGGTCCCGCCGAGCCGCTCCGCCTCGCGCAGCGCGGCCTCGACATCGGGGACACCGACGTAGAAGACGACGTGGCGCTCGAAGCCCGCACCGCCGCCGACACCGCCCGCGGCACCGGTCCCGGTGGGTGCGATGAAGCCGTAGTCACCCTGACGCGACACCGCCGGCACGACCGGGTGGCTCGTGTCGAACTCCCAGCCGAACAGCTCGCCGTAGAAGCGGCGCAACGCCGCCGGGTCGGTCCCGATGATCTCGAAGTGCACGACCGGCTGTCCCATGTCTCCTCCTGTAGTTGTTAATAACTACTACGAGATTGTATTCTCGCACCATGAGGAAGGCCAGTCGTGCCGACGAGTCGTAGCTACGGGGACGCCTGCGCGATCGCCCGCGCCCTCGACGTGGTGGGCGAGCGGTGGGCGCTGCTGATGGTGCGCGAGCTGCTGTTCGGCCCGCGGCGGTTCTCCGACCTGCGCCGGGCCCTGCCCGCGGCGAGCTCGAACCTGGTCAGCGACCGGCTCCGCGAGCTCACCGGCCGGGGCGTGCTGCGCCGCCGCAGGCTCGCCGCGCCCGCCGGCTCCTGGGTGTACGAGCTGACCGAGTGGGGCCGGGAGCTGGAGCCGGTCGTACTGGCCCTTGGCGCATGGGGCCTGCGCGTGCCGCTGCCCGAGCCGGCCACGCTCAGCGCCACCTCGGTCCTGCTCTACCTGCGCGGCATCGCGCGCCCGGACCCCGCCGAACCGCCGGCCACCCACCGCATCGAGATGGACGACCACGTGTGGACGATCCGGGTCGAGGACGGCGTGGTCGACGTCGAGGTCGGCGAGCCGGCCGCGGCCGCCGCGTCGCTGCGTACGGACCCCGCGACGCTGAACGCCCTGCTCGCCGACCCGGACACCTTCGACGCCGCCGTGTCCGAAGGGCGGATCGAGGCCGGTGGCGAGGTGGCCGCGCTGCGCGGGCTGCTGCGACCGAGCGGCTAGGCGCGGCTGAGCCGGTGGATCAGGTGGCGCGCGTCCTGGAGGGTGTCGGGCAGGCACTCGACGTGCAGTTTCGGGCGTTCGCTCGACGCGAGCTCCGGGTCGGTCGACAGCCGCTCGGTGATCAGCCAGCTCGCGGTCAGCGCCCGGTCCCCGAACTCGGCCTCCCGACTGGCCAGCACCGCGGCGACGGACGGGCCGAGCAGCGCGATGGTCTCGCCGCCGTCGAACACGTCTCGTAGCACATCGGCCACCAGGACCATCGCCATCAGCCGGGACCAGCCGGTGATCGCCGACAGGTCCAGCGTGACCACCAGCAGCGAGTGGCTCTCCGCGGGCGACACACCGACCCGGGCGGCCTGCCGGTAGACCTCGCCCAAGCGGGTGCGCAGGTAGGCGTGCGTGGCGAGGCTGGTCAGGTTCTCCGTCGCCTCCGCGTTGTGCAGCTCGGCACCCGAGGCGTCCGCCCAGGCCACGGCCGTGGTGCGGACCAGCGTGGTCGGCGCGGCGTCCGGGTCGGTGGCGACCAGGCCGGTCGCGGTCTCCGGGCCGGTGAGGACGGCGTGCAGCGCGGCCAGGTCCGTCAGCGTCTCGTCGAGCCCCGCGCCGGCCTCGGCCCTGGCCCGGCCCAGGTTTCGCAGCGCGAAGGTCAGGTCGGCTTGCCGCACGGCCGAGAAGCAGACCGCGTCGACCTCGGGCAGTCCCCAGTCGCTCGGGAACCGCCAGCCCGCCGCGATGCTCGCGGTCCGCCATCGGTTCCGCAGCACTCGCAGCGCGTGATCGGTACCTTCGGCGTCGCCACGACTCGAGCGCGGCCCTGCCTCACGTACGGTCACTTGGTCGTCCCATCTTCCGGCGCGTTTCAGCGTCAGCGTCCGCCCTAGAAACGCTGGGAACAGACATCCGTGACGCCGATCGGGTGAACTCCTGGCCATTGCGCCGGAGAGGCGATCTCATACGCCCGTTCCGGTGATCGTGTGGTGCCGCGTTCGGCGGGATCCGTCACACTGTGCGCGGAGGCGTGTCTTTAGCGAATCCGGCTCGTTCTACACCGGCCGGGTCGGGGGCTGACACGTGCGAGCAGAGGAGGATCGTGGCCACCGTTCCCGCTGAAATCGAGGGGCCCAGCGATGCGGAGCTGATCGACGCGGTCCGCAAGGGCACGGTCTCGGCGTACGGCTCGCTCTACCAACGGCACGTCTCCTCCGCCTACAACCTCGCCCGCCAACTGACCCGCTCACCCGCCGAGGCCGACGACCTCGTCTCCGAGGCGTTCGCCAAGGTGCTGGACACGCTGCGGGCCGGCCGCGGGCCGGACTCGGCGTTCCGCGCCTACCTGCTCACCGCGCTGCGGCACACCGCCTACGACAAGACTCGCCGCGACCGCAAGATCGAGCTGTCCGACGACGTGGAGACCGCCGGCGGCGCGAGCCTGGCCGAGCCCTTCTCCGACACCGCCGTCGCCGGCCTCGAGCGCTCGCTGGCCGCGCAGGCGTTCGCCCGACTGCCCGAGCGCTGGCAGGCCGTCCTCTGGCACACCGAGATCGAGGGCCAGTCCCCCGCCGACGTCGCGCCGATCCTCGGGCTCACCGCCAACGGCGTCTCCGCGCTCGCCTACCGCGCCCGCGAGGGCCTGCGGCAGGCCTACCTGCAGGTGCACCTCGCCGAGATCACCGAGCTGCGCTGCCGGGCCACCGCCGAGCGGCTCGGCGCCTGGACCAGGCAAGGGCTCGCGAAGCGGGAGAAGGCCCAGGTCGAGGCCCACCTCGACGAGTGCGAGCGGTGCCGCGCGCTGGCCGCCGAGCTCGCCGACGTCAACGGCGCCATGCGCGGGTTCGTCGCACCGCTGGTGCTGGGCATCGGCGCGGCCGGCTACCTCGCGGCGACCGCGTCCAAGGCCGGCGCGCTCACCGCGGTCGGGACC
>NZ_JBOHGA010000124.1:0-18348 GCF_050699915.1 Actinophytocola sp. | reverse complement strand
CTGCCCGCCATCGACGCGCGGCTCGCCGCCCGCGGCGCCGCCGACGCGCCCCTCGAGCGCGCCACCGAGCTCAAGGCGCTGCTGCTGGAGACGATCACCCGCCTCAAGCCCCGCGACGGCCAGTTCGGCACGAGCGAGGAGTGGCGGCTCTACAACGCGCTCTACTTCTACTACGTCGCCGGCATCCGGCCCTACAGCGTGCGCACCAAGCTGACCGAGCCCGACCCGGTCGCCCGCCGCGCGCTGGCCTGGTTCGCCGACCACGTGCCGGAGCGCACGCTGCACAACTGGCAGGCCGCCGCCGCCCGGGTGGTCGCCGCCGACCTGCGCGCGGGGCTGGCCTCGCGGCAGTAGTCGGCAGCGGTTCGCGTGGTGCTGGCAGTGCCGGCGGGCCGACCGTGGCGCCATGGCTGCGATACGACACACCACGACCACCCGACCCGACCGCCTCCTCCGCGAGTCGCTCGCCATCGACGGCGTGGCCAGCGGGCTGTCCGGCGTCGCGCTCCTCGCGCTCGCCGGGGTGCTCGCCGACCCGCTCGGCATCCCGACCGGCGTGCTGCTCGGCTTCGGCGCCTTCGCCCTCGTCTACGGCGCGGCCGTGCTCCTCCTCGGCACCCGCTCCGCGATCGACCGCCGCGGGGCGGGCGCGGTCGTCGCCGCCAACCTGGTCATGGGCCTCGGTAGCGGCCTGGTCGTCCTCGCCGGCATCGGCGACCCGACCACGCTCGGCGAGGTCGTGCTGGTGGCGCTCGCGGTGTTCGGGTTCGCGGTCGCCGCCGTGCAGTACGCCGGGCTCAGCCGTGGAAGCCGTGCATGATCGACGTGAACTCGTAGGTGCCCTGGGCGATGCCCGAGCAGGTGGGGGAGACCCCGCCGCCCGGGCACGACCCGTTGTCCCGGCCCGCCGACCAGAACGCGACCAGCCCGATGTGGTTGGCGTTGGCCCAGTCGACGAGCTGGCGGGCGTGCGAGAGCTCGAAGATCTTGCCGTTGAAGTTGCGGCCGATCATCGGCGTGACCCCGAGATGACGGCGCAGGTCCGCGTCGGACATGTTCGGCCAGATCTGGCGCATCTGCCCCAGCGAGCTCTCCGCGGCCGCGATCACCGCGTCGCCCCAGCTCGGCCGGCTCGAGCCGAACTCCATGGTCATCGGGTTCACCAGCACGTCGACCCCGTGCGCGGCCGCGGACTGCAGCACCTGCACCGAGTACGGATCCATCCCGTAGTCGTCGCCCAGCACCCGCATCGTGTAGCTGACCGACGTGCCGCGCTCGTCCTGGATCCTCTTGAGCGCCTGGTTGACCATGTCCTGCGGGATCGTGGCCTCGACGTCGACGTCCAGGTGGTTCGTGCCGACCGTGTCGAGGATCTCCCGGTACGCGCCGGCCAGGGCGTCGGCGCTGCCGCAGGTGTACTCGAGGTAGGGCCCGGCCGCGCCGCCGGTCGCCACGATCACCTTGCCGCCCATGGCCTGCAGCGCGCGGATGTCGCCGATGATGCGGCCGTCGTCCAGCGGGATCGTGCCGCCCCACGAGGGGTTGCAGCCGGTCGAGTCGGCCAGTACGAACGCCAGCGTGAACACCTTCTGCCCGGTCGCGTTCGCCACGTCCACGAGGGACGGCGAGGGCATGGTGATGTCGATGTAGGGCGCCGCGGTCGGCGCGGCCAGGGGTGCCGGGTCGGGCGCCGCGCCGGTAGGGGCGGCCATGGACGGGACGGAGAGGGCCGCGGTCGCGGCGAGCGCGACGAAGATGGTGGACGCGGCCGTGCGCCTGCGGATCATCATTGATCACCCTCGCGAGTTACCGGTCATGTGCAGGGAGCTATCACGGTAAGTGGTTCAGACCACAGGGTCAACAGGTCTAGACCTATTGCGATGCCGGACACTGGTCCCGTGTCCAACGCACCCTGGCCGCCCGGCGCGGCGACCGCCATCGGCTCCATGCCCGGCACCGACCCGTTCGAGGCGGCCACCGTCGTCGTCGGCGAGCTGCCCGACCTGCCGCACCTGCCGGAGGTGCCCGGGCGCGGGCTCGGCACGGACATCGTCGGCCGGGCCGCGGGCCTGCTCGTCGACATCGCCGTCGAGGTCGTGCCGTCGGGCTACCGGGTCACCGCCCGGCCGGGTGCCGACCATCGGCGGACCGTGGACCACCTGCGCCGCGACCTCGACGCGTTCGAGCAGGCGATCGAGCAGGCCGGCACCCGCCCGCCGCTGGTGAAGGTGCAGGTCGCCGGCCCGTGGACGCTGACCTCCGAGGTCGAGCTGCCACGCGGGCACCGGGTGCTCTCCGATCCCGGCGCGCTGCGCGAGTTCACCGAGTCGCTGGCCGAGGGGCTGCGCGGACACGTCGCCGAGGTGCGCAAGCGGACCGGCGCGGACGTCGTGGTCCAGTTCGACGAGCCGTCGCTGCCGGCCGTGCTCGCGGGTGCGCTGCCGACGCCGTCCAAGCTGGGCACGGTGCGCGCGGTCGCCGAGCCGGACGCGCGCGACACGCTCGCCGAGCTCGTCTCGGCCGCACATGACGCGACGGGCCGGCCGGTCGTCGTGCACTGCTGCGCGCCGCGCCCGCCGGTCGCCCTCATCCGCGACGCCGGCGCGGACGCGATCGCCCTGGACGCCACGCTCCTCGACGGCACCCCGGCGGTGCTCACCGACCAGCTCGGCGAGGCCTTCGACGGCGGGTGCGTGCTGTTCCTCGGCCTCGTCCCGTCCGTCGAACCGGCGCTGCCGCCGACGCTCGAAGGCCTGGCCCGCCCCGCCCTGGACCTCGTCGACCGGCTCGGCTTCCCCCGCTCGCTGCTGGCCGAACGCGCGGTGCCTACGCCGACGTGCGGCCTGTCCGGGGCGAGCGCCGCGTGGGCTCGTCGCGCCCTGGCTCTCGCCCGTGACCTGGGGAAGGGCTTCGTGGAGCCACCGGAATCCTGGTGACTGTCAGGGGTCGCGAGTAGCTTCCCCGTCATGACAACCGTGCTAGCCATCGGCACCAAGAAGGGACTGTTCCTCGCGACCAGCGAGGACGGCCGCGTCAGCTGGTCGGTCACCGGGCCGCATCACCCGATGAACGACGTCTACGCGGTCGCGTTCGACACCAGAGGTGCGACGCCACGGCTGTTCGCCGGGATCACCAGCGAGCATTACGGTCCAGGCCTGGCATTCAGCGACGACTTGGGGGCGACGTGGCAGGAGCCCGACCACGCGCCGATCGCATTCCCGGCCGACACCGACACGGCGTTGGCCCGCGTGTGGCAGTTCGCCTTCGGGCCGACCGGGGTGGTCTACGCGGGCGTCGAGCCGTCGGCGGTGTTCCGCTCGGTGGACGGCGGCGAGACCTTCGAGCTGGTGCGCGGCCTGTGGGACCACCCGCACCGGCCGGAGTGGGGGGCGGGGTTCGGCGGACAGGCGGTGCACACGATCCTGCCGCACCCGACCGACGAGGCGCGGGTGACGGTCGCGATGTCCACCGGCGGCGTGTACGCCACTCGCGACGGTGGGGACAGCTGGGAGCCGCGCAACGTCGGCATTCAGGCGTACCGCAATCCGGACCCGTACCCGGAGTTCGGCCAGTGCGTGCACAAGGTCGCTCAGCACCCCGACCAGCCGGAGCGGTTCTTCCTGCAGAACCACCACGGCGTCTACCGCAGCGACGACGGTGCGGCGACGTGGCAGTCCATCGCCGATGGGCTGCCGGCGGACTTCGGCTTCCCGATGGTGGCCCACCCGCACCGGCCGGACGTGATCTACAACTTCCCGCTCGTGGCCGACGCACAGCGGTTCGCGCCGGACGGTCGGTGCGCGGTGTACCGCAGCGAGGACGCCGGCAAGTCGTGGGATGCAATGACATCCGGCCTGCCGGAGGGCTTCTGGAGCGGTGTCCTGCGAGACGCGATGTGCGCGGACGACGCCGACCCGGCGGGCGTGTACTTCGGCACGCGGTCGGGCTCGGTGTTCGCGAGCCGGGACGAGGGCGAGCACTGGCAGCAGGTGGTCGAGCAGCTGCCGGATGTCCTCTGCGTGCGCGCGGTCGTGGCGTAGCCGTGGAGATCACCGTCCGGCTGCCGAGCGCGCTGCGCCCCCGCGTCGGCGATCGGTCCACAGTGGACGTGTCCGTCCCCGGCACGGCGACCCTGGCCGACCTGCTGGACGCGCTCGCGGCCGAGTTCCCGGGCCTGGACCGCCGCCTGCGCGACGAGCGCAAGCAACTGCGCCGCTACGTGAACTTCTTCGTGGACGGCGAGGAGTGCCGCCGCCTGTCCGGCGCCGAGACCCCACTCCGAGACGCCAAGGAGGTCCAGATAATCCCGTCGGTTGCCGGCGGCTGACGAGCGGGGCACATCGGCGGCAAGCGGCCAACTTCCGGATGGCCATCGCGGCACGTCAAGAGAGCAGCGGTTCGCTGCTGTCCCAGCGGTGCGAAGGTGAGGCTCGCCGGGCGGGCGGCGTGGCCGACGGTTGGCGATGCGACGGTTCGGGTGACCGAGAAGACGGGCGTGATCGACGGCCGGTGGTCGCGGTCGGCACCATGGAGGGCATGAAGTGGTTCCGCCGGCGCGAGCCCGACCCCGTCCCCGACCGCCCCGACCCGCGTGTGCTCGCTGAGCGGTTCTGGTGCGGCTGGCAGGAGATGCTGCCCGAGATCGCCGCCGCGCTGGGGGATCGGGAGCCGGGGCGTGTGGAGAACCAGCTCTGCGACCTCGTCGCCGGCGTGCATCCCGACCTGCACTTCTCCCTCGAACGCGGCCAGCGCGCGATCTACGCGTTCGTCGTCTCCGGGCAGGAGGACCCGCGGCTGCGCCCGTTCACCGACGCCTGGCGCGACGCCGCCCCGCCGGAGGACTCGATCTGGGAGTACCACGACGCCGTCCCGCCCGTCCCAGACCCGACCCTGGTCACCGTCAACCTCGGCGAGCACCGCATCCACCTCGCCGATGTCCGCGTCGTCGCGCAGGTCGACGAGGCCGCGGGCGTCGTGGACGTGGCGGTGCACCACCCGGTCCTGGCGGAGCTGGACGAGGCCGCCCGCTCGGCGCTGACCTACCTCCCGCTGGACGCCGCGCTCGGCGAGCGGCTCGCGGCGGAGCGGCTGCGCCGGGTGGAGACCGCCGAGGCGGAGCCCGCCAGCACGATCGGACTACTCGAACTGCGAACCCTGATACGCGACCTGGCGAGCTGAAAACTGTCGGTCCCGCGCACTAGTCTGCGACCGTGACCAGTGCAGACAACGACATGGCAGTGCAGGCCGAGGGTGTCGAGGACGTGCCGGCGGAGGTGCGCGAGCGGCACGGCGTGCTCGCCGAGGAGATCACCGGCCACCGGTTCCGCTACTTCGTGCTCGACTCGCCGACGGTCTCCGACGGCGAGTTCGACAAGCTGTGGCACGAGCTGCTCGCCATCGAGGAGAAGCACCCGGGCCTGGTCACCCCGGACTCGCCGAGCCAGCAGGTCGGCGGCACCTTCTCCACCGAGTTCGCCGCCGTCGACCACCTGGAGCGGATGCTCAGCCTGGACAACACGTTCGACACCGACGAGCTCGGCGCGTGGGTGGACCGGACCGAGAAGGAGCTGGGCCCCACGCCCTACCTGTGCGAGCTCAAGGTCGACGGCCTCGCCATCAACCTGCTCTACGAGAAGGGCCGCCTCGTCCGCGCGCTCACCCGCGGCGACGGCCGCACCGGCGAGGACGTCACGCTGAACGTCCGCACCCTCGACGGCGTGCCCCACCACCTCGAGGGCACCGACGAGTTCCCGGCGCCGGCCCTGGTCGAGATACGCGGCGAGGTGTACTTCCGCCTCGAGGACTTCGAGGAGCTGAACGCGAAGCTGGTCGAGGCCGGCAAGCCCGCGTTCGCCAACCCGCGCAATACCGCAGCCGGCTCACTGCGACAGAAGGACCCCAAGGTCACCGCGAGCCGCAAGCTCCGGCTGATCTGCCACGGCCTCGGCAAGCGGGAGGGCTTCGAGCCCGCGCGGCTGTCCGAGGCCTACGACGCGCTCGCGACCTGGGGCCTGCCGGTCTCGCCGCACACCAAGCTGATCGACAGCCGCGAGGACCTGTTCGCGCACATCGACTACTGGGGCGCGCACCGTCACGACGTCGAGCACGAGATCGACGGCATCGTGATCAAGGTCGACGAGGTGGCCAAGCAGCGCAGGCTGGGCACCACCTCGCGTGCGCCGCGCTGGGCCATCGCCTACAAGTACGCGCCGGAGGAGGCGACCACCACGCTGCTGGACATCCAGGTCAACGTGGGCCGCACCGGCCGGGTGACGCCGTTCGCCGTGATGGAGCCCGTGAAGGTGGCCGGCTCGACGGTGTCGATGGCCACGCTGCACAACGCGAGCGAGGTCAAGCGCAAGGGCGTGCTGATCGGCGACCGGGTGGTGATCCGAAAGGCGGGCGACGTCATCCCGGAGGTGCTCGGCCCGGTGGCCGACGCCCGCGACGGCTCCGAGCGCGAGTTCGCGATGCCGACCGCCTGCCCGTCCTGCGGCACGACGCTCGCGTACGAGAAGGAGGGCGACGCCGACATCCGCTGCCCCAACGCGCGGGCCTGCCCCGGCCAGCGCAAGGAGCGGCTGACCTACATCGCGGGCCGCTCGGCGCTGGACATCGAGGTGCTGGGCTACGAGGCCGCGGTGGCGCTGATCGACTCGGGCATCCTCGCCGACGAGGGTGACCTGTTCGACCTGGACGAGTCCCAGCTGCTCGAGGCGGAGCTGTTCCGCACCAAGGCGGGCGCGCTGTCGGCCAACGGTCAGAAGCTGCTGGCGAACCTGGAGACGGTCAAGCAGCGTCCACTGTGGAAGGTGCTGGTGGCGCTGTCCATCCGGCACGTCGGCCCGACCGCGGCCCGGGCGCTCGCGCAGGAGTTCGGCTCGCTGCCGCGGATCATGGCGGCGTCGGAGGAGGAGCTGGCGGCGGCCGAGGGCGTGGGCCCGACGATCGTGACGGCCATCCAGGAGTGGTTCGCCACGGACTGGCGGCGCGAGATCGTCGAGAAGTGGCAGCGTGCCGGCGTGCGGATGGAGGAGGAGCGCGACGCGTCGATCCCGCGCAACCTAGACGGTCTGTCCATTGTGGTCACCGGCAGCCTGCAGACGTTCTCCCGCGACGAGGCCAAGGAGGCGATCCTCGCGCGCGGCGGCAAGGCGGTGGGCTCGGTGTCGAAGAAGACCGCGTTCGTGGTGGTGGGCGAGTCGCCGGGGTCCAAGCACGACAAGGCCGTGCAGCTGAAGGTGCCGGTCCTCGACGAGGACGGCTTCCGGGTGCTGCTCGACTCCGGCCCCGACGCGGCGACGGACCGAGCCACGGTGGGCGACCCGAACGCCGATGAGTGAGGTGACGATCCGCCTGGCCCGCCCGGCGGAGCTGACCACGGTGGGCCGGCTGACGATCGACGCGTACCGGGCAAGCGGCTTCATCGAGGGCGAGAGCCCGTACGCGCAGAAGCTGGCGGATGCGCGGCCGCGTGCCCACGAGGCGGAGCTGTGGGTGGCGGTCGACGAGACGGACACGGTCCTCGGCACGGTCACGATGGCGCCGCCGTCGTCGCCGTGGGCGCAGGTGGCCGGCCCGGACGACCTGGAGTTCCGGATGCTGGCGGTGAGCGCGCAGGCCCGCGGGCGAGGCGTCGGCGAGGCACTGACGAGAGCGGTCCTGGACCGGGCCGCGGAGCTCGGCCTGAGCGGCGTGGTGCTGAGCAGCTCGACCGAGATGACGGCGGCGCACCGCATCTACGAGCGCCTCGGCTTCTACCGCACACCGGACAAGGACTGGCGCCCATCACCGGACACCCAGCTGGTGACCTACCGCCTGGACCTCCGCTAGCCCGAGTCCGTCTGCTCCGCCCACCGCGGCCGGCTAGTAGAAGTCCGGGAGTACCCGTCCGATCACCGCGACCCCGTCGGCGATTTCCGACGGCGTCCGGGCCGCGTAGCCCAGCACCAACCCAGGCCGGCCGGGGCGCTGCCGGTGCCATGACAACGGCTGCACCTTGACCCCCTCACCGAGCACCGCGGCGGCGACCGCGACGTCCGAGAAGGACCCGGGAAACGTCACCGTCAGGTGCAGGCCCGCCGCCGCGCCGTGCACCGTCGCGCCGGGGAGCGAAGCGCGCACCGAGGCGATCATGGCGTCCCGGCGCCGGCGGTGGCGGGGCCGGAGGAACCGCAGCTGCTGCTCCAGCGCACCCGACTCCATCAGCTCGGCCAGTGTGAACTGCGCCAGCACCCCGTTGCCCAGGTCGGCGTTCCGCTTGGCCCATACGACGTCCGCGAGCAGCCGCGGCGGCACCAGCAGCCAGCCGAGTCGCAGGGCCGGCGCGAGCAGCTTCGACACGCTCCCCGCGTAGCAGACCTCCGCCGACCGCATCGAGCGCAGCGCCGGCACCGGCGGCCGGTCGTACCTGTGCTCCGCGTCGTAGTCGTCCTCGATGACGATGCCGCCGGCCGCCGCCCAGTCGAGCAGCTCGCGGCGCCGGCCACCGGAGAGCACGACGCCGGTGGGGAACTGGTGGGCCGGCGTCACCAGCACCGCCGGCGCGTCGAGCGCCGACACCCGCAGACCCAACGCGTCGACCGGCGCAGGCGGGGTCGCGACGCCCCAGTTCCCCAGGTGCTGCCGGGTGCCGAGCGACCCGGGGTCCTCGACCGCGATCGACTCGACGCCCAGCACCTGCGCGAGCAGCCCAAGCGCCTGGGACACACCCGCCACGATCACGATCTCCTCCGGCGACACCCGAATCCCGCGGTTGCGGGCGAGCCAGTGCGCGACCGCCCGCCGCAGCGCCGGGGCCCCGCGCGGATCGCCGTAGCCGAGGTCCGCCGCCGACAGCGAGCCGAGCACCGTCCGCTCCGCCCGCAGCCACGCCGCCCGCGGGAACGCCGCCAGGTCCGGCACGCCGGGCGTGAGGTCGACCCGCGCCGGGATCGCGCGCAGCGTGTCGAAGACGGAAACGTCTGGCGTGCCGACGAACGGCGAGTCGACAACGGACGCCGGGGTGAATACCGGGGCGACCGGTGCGGCCACGACCACCGTCCCGGCCCGGCCGCGGCCCGCGACGTGCCCGTCCTCCACCAGCCGCTGGTACGCCTCAGTGACCACCCCGCGCGACACGCGCAGCTCCGCCGCCAGCACCCGGGTCGCGGGCAGCCGACTGCCGACCGGCAGGCGGCCGTCGGAGATCGCCGAGCGGAGCCGGGTCGCGAGCCAGGCGGACCGGCCGCCGGCCGGGGCGTCCGCGATCGACAGCTGCAGGAAGTCCGCACCCGGTATGGACCCCTCACCGGCCGGCGGTTTGGACCTGTTCACCGAACCATTGTGGCGGCACAGTCGACACGTGACCGCCATCGAGTACGTCCACGGGTACGGCCCGCACGAGACCCGACGCCTGGGCGACCAGGCCGACACGCTCGCGGACCTGCTGCACGCCGGCACCGCGTACCCGCCGGGGAGCCGAGTCCTGGAGGTCGGCTGCGGGGTCGGCGCGCAGACCGCCCACCTGGTCAGGTCGAGCCCGGGCGCGCACCTGACCTCGATCGACGTCGACGAGCGCTCACTCGCGCTGGCCCGCGCGCGGGTCGGCGACACGGTCGACTGGCGCCACGCGGACCTGTTCGACCTCGCCGGCGAGAAGGGCGAGGAGTACGACCACGCGTTCGTCTGCTTCGTCCTGGAGCACCTCCGCGAACCCGAGCGGGCGCTCGAACGCCTCCGCCGGATCATCAGGCCCGGCGGCACCATCACCGTCATCGAGGGCGACCACGGCTCGGCGTTCTTCCACCCGGACAGCCCGGCCGCGCACACGGTGATCGACTGCCTGGTGACCCTGCAACGACGCGCGGGTGGCGACGCGCTCATCGGCCGCCGGGTCGAGCCGCTGCTCACCGCCGCCGGCTACCACGACGTCCGCGCCCTGCCATGCACCGTCTACGCCGACCGCACCCGCCCCGCGCTCGTCGAGGGGTTCACCCGCAACACGTTCACCGCCATGGTGGCCGGCGTCCGCGACGAGGCGCTGGCCGCCGGGCTGGTCACGGAAACCGAGTGGCGACAAGGCATCGCGGCCCTGGAACGAACCGCCGAGCCGGGCGGCACCTTCCTCTACACGTTCTTCAAGGGGACGGCGGTCAACTAGCCCAGAGCCGCGAGCACCCGGTCCGCGAGCCGCGGCGGATCCTCGCGATCCGCCCGCAGCATCAGGGTCTCCGGCCCCAGCGCGGCCCGTGCGGCGATGCAGCGGTCGACGTTGCGGAGGCGAAAATCCCGGGCGACGGCGTCCGCGCTCGGGTCGTCGGGGGAGAGCACCTGCGCGTGGATCCGGCGGCGCAGCTCGTCCGGCGCCACATCGAGGAACACGTGCAGCACCGGTACGTCGGCGGCGGCGAGACGGTCGAAGATCTCCGTGCAGTACCCGGAGTCGGCCAGCGTCATCGGCGTGATGACGTGCCGCCCGTACTCGCGGTCCAGGCCGATCGCGAACTCGGCCGTGAGCGACCGCCACAGCGGCAGGTCCTGGAAGTCGCCGCTGGGCACGGGGACCCACTGGCGCAACACGAAGCCGACGTGCTCGGGGTCGAACGGCAGCGCGTCGGGCAGCCGGCGGTGCAGCTCTTCGGCCAACGTCGTCTTGCCGGCGCCGAACGCGCCGTCGAGCCAGACGATCACGACTCAGCCCGACAGGACCACCGCGATGATGCCGGCCAGATGAGCCAGCCGCGCGACCTCGGCGGCTCGGAACATCGGGCCGCCCGGGCGACCCACCAGCAGGACGCGGTCCGGCTTGCCCAGGGGAGTGGCGGCCAGCTCCGTGCCCAGCTCCCGCCACGTCTCCGGGACCCAGGCCTCCTCGCCGTCGAGCACGGTCGCGCGGGCCAGCGGCAGCCACGGCAGGTCGAGCGTGCGCAGCTGCGGTGCCGCGGTCGACGCGGTCAGCGTCTCCGCGCCGCCCTGGGTCGGACCGACGACCAGCGCCCAGCCGGCTCGGATGATCTTCGGCACGCCCTCGGTGAAGATGGTCAGGCCCTCGTCCGGTTGGGCGGCGACCTCCTCCACCAGCTCCAGCTCGCGATGGGTGTCGAGCACGCCCGCGTACGGCCGCACGGCGTCGACCTCGACGTCGGTCACCGACTCGGCGGCGGTGATCAGCACGTCCGGCAGCCGGCCCTTGGGCAGCTCCACCACCAGGTCGTCGATCGCCGTGCCCGACGTTCGCTCCACCACGTCCACGCTCAGGATGTCGGCACCGATGTGGCCGAGAGCGGTCGCTACCGCGCCGAGCGCGCCCGGGCGGTCCGGTAGCTGCACTCGGATCAGGAAGGACAAGGCGAACGCCTCCTGCTACTCGGTGGTGACCTCGCGTCACCGCCGGTGTCGATCTCGTTGCCGGCCGACGATTGTCGCAGACGCCAGCATGCCGCCACAGCAGGCGTCCACACCACGAGATCGGCGAGCCTGTGACCAGCTTGCCACCTCGAATACCCGTTCGTACCGCGTAGGAGCCTGGAAATAGACTCCTACCTCTAGTCAACGAGCATCGTCTGCAGGGAGTACGTCCAGTGCCCAACATCTCGCGCGACGAGGTCGCCCACCTCGCTCGCCTGGCCAGGCTGGCTGTCACCGAGGAAGAGCTGGACAAGTTCGCCGGCCAGCTCGACGTCATCCTCGAGTCGGTGGCCAGGGTCGGCGAGGTCGCGGCCGCGGACATCCCGCCGACCTCCCACGCCGTGCGGCTCACCAACGTCTTCCGCGACGACCTCCCCCGCCCGGGTCTCACCCAGGAGCAGGCGCTGGCCGGCGCGCCGGCCGTCGAGCAGGGCCGGTTCCGCGTGCCGCGCATCCTGGGGGAGGAGGCATGAGCGAGCTTGCGAGCGAATCATTGACACAGGGCGAGCTGATCCACAAAACCGCTGCCGAGCTCGCCGCGAAGATCCACTCCGGTGAGGTCTCCTCCGTCGAGGTCACCCAGGCTCACCTGGACCGCATCTCCGCCATCGACGCCACCGTGCATGCCTTCCTGCACGTCGACGCCGAGGGCGCGCTCGCCGCGGCCCGCGAGGTCGACGCCGACGTGGCCGCCGGCCGCGAGGTCGCCTCGCCGCTGGCCGGCGTGCCGCTGGCGCTCAAGGACGTCTTCACCACCAAGGGCATCCCGACCACGGTCGGCTCGAAGATCCTCGAGGGCTGGGTGCCGCCCTACGACGCGACGGTCACCCGCAGGCTGCGTGAGGCCGGCATCGTCGTGCTGGGCAAGACGAACATGGACGAGTTCGCGATGGGCTCCTCCACCGAGAACTCCGCCTACGGCGTGACCCACAACCCGTGGGACCTCGACCGGATCCCGGGCGGCTCGGGCGGCGGCTCGTCCGCCTCGCTCGCCGCGTTCGAGGCGCCGCTCGCCATCGGCACCGACACCGGCGGCTCTATCCGCCAGCCCGCGTCGGTCACCGGCACGGTCGGGGTCAAGCCGACCTACGGCGGCGTCTCACGCTACGGCCTCGTCGCGTTCTCCTCCTCGCTCGACCAGGGCGGGCCGTGCGCGCGCACCGTGCTCGACGCCGCGCTGCTGCACCAGGTCATCGGCGGCCACGACCCGATGGACTCCACCTCGATCGACGCGCCCGTGCCGCCGGTGGTCGCCGCGGCCCGCGAGGGCGCTGCGGGCGACCTGAGCGGCGTCCGGATCGGCGTGGTTCGCGAGTTCACCGGCGAGTGGTACCAGGACGGGGTGATCGGGTCCTTCCAGCGGGCGGTCGAGACCCTGCGCGGGCTCGGCGCGGAGATCGTCGAGGTGTCCTGCCCGCACTTCGACTACGGACTGCCGGCCTACTACCTCATCGCGCCCAGCGAGTGCTCCTCGAACCTCGCCCGGTTCGACGCGATGCGCTACGGCCTGCGTGTCGGCGACGAGAACGGGAACAGCGCCGAGCAGGTCATGGCGCTCACCCGGGAGGCCGGCTTCGGCGAGGAGGTCAAGCGCCGCGTCATGATCGGCACCTACGCGCTGTCGTCCGGCTACTACGACGCCTACTACGGCCAGGCGCAGAAGGTCCGCACGCTGATCACGAACGACTTCCAGGCCGCGTTCGCCGACGTCGACGTGCTGGTCTCGCCGACCACCCCGACGACCGCCTTCCGCATCGGCGAGCGCGCCGACGACCCGGTCGCCATGTACCGCGCCGACCTGTGCACGATCCCGGCGAACCTCGCCGGCACGCCCGCCCTGAGCGTCCCGTGTGGACTGTCCGATGAGGACGGTCTGCCGGTCGGCCTGCAGGTGATGGCGCCCGCGCTGCAGGACCAGCGCATGTACCGCGTGGCCGCCGCCTACGAGGTGGCCCGCGACGCCGAGCAGGGCGGTCCACTGATCAACCGGGTTCCGCAGCTGGAGGTCGCCCGATGAGTACGCCGGTGTCCGCGGGGATGGACGAGGTCATGGACTACGACGAGGTCCTCGAGCGCTTCGACCCGGTGCTCGGGCTCGAGGTGCACGTCGAGCTGAGCACGAACACGAAGATGTTCTGCGGCTGCCCGACGACGTTCGGCGCGGAGCCGAACACGCAGGTCTGCCCGGTGTGCCTGGGTCTGCCGGGGGCCCTGCCGGTCCTCAACGGCATGGCGGTCGAGTCCGCGATCCGGATCGGGCTCTCGCTCGGCTGCGAGATCGCCGAGTGGTGCCGGTTCGCGCGGAAGAACTACTTCTACCCGGACATGCCGAAGAACTTCCAGACCTCCCAGTACGACGAGCCGATCGCGTTCAACGGCAAGCTGGACCTGGAGCTCGAGGACGGCACGGTCGTCGAGGTGGGCATCGAGCGCGCGCACATGGAGGAGGACACCGGCAAGTCGCTGCACGTCGGCGGCGCGACCGGCCGGATCCACGGTGCCGAGCACTCGCTGCTGGACTACAACCGGGCGGGTGTGCCGCTGATCGAGATCGTGACCAAGCCGATCGTCGGCACCGGTGCCCGCGCGCCGGAGTTGGCCCGGGCGTACGTGACCGCGCTGCGGGACCTGCTGCGCGCGCTGGAGGTGTCGGACGTCCGGATGGACCAGGGGTCGCTGCGCTGTGACGCGAACGTGTCCCTGATGCCGAGCGGTACCACGGAGTTCGGCACCCGGACCGAGACGAAGAACGTCAACTCGCTGCGCAGCGTCGAGCGGGCGGTGCGCTACGAGATGACCCGGCAGGCCGCGGTGCTCGCCGGCGGCGGCTCGATCCTGCAGGAGACGCGGCACTTCGACGAGTCGACCGGCACCACCTCGGCGGGCCGACGCAAGGAGACCTCGGAGGACTACCGGTACTTCCCGGAGCCCGACCTGGTGCCGATCGCGCCGTCCACGGAGTGGGTGGAGAAGGTCCGGGCGACGCTGCCGGAGATGCCGTGGCAGCGCCGCAAGCGGATCCAGGCGGACTGGCAGCTGTCGGACCTGGAGCTGCGCGACCTGGTCAACGCGGGCGCGGTGGACCTCGTGGCGTCCACTGTGGACGCCGGGGCGTCGCCGTCGGAGGCGCGGGCCTGGTGGGTCAACTACCTTTCGCAGGAGGCGAACTCGCGCGGCGTCGACCTGGGCGACCTGTCGATCACGCCCGCGCAGGTGGCCCGGGTGGCGGCGCTCGTGGCGTCGGGCTCGTTGACGAACAAGCTGGCGCGCGAGGTCGTGGACGGCGTGCTGGCCGGCGAGGGCGAGCCGGACGAGGTCGTGGAGAAGCGTGGCCTGGCCGTGGTCTCCGACGACTCGGCCCTGTACGCCGCGATCGACGAGGCCCTGGCCGCGCAGCCGGACGTGGCGGACAAGATCCGCGGCGGCAAGGTCGCGGCGGCCGGTGCGATCGTCGGCGCGGTCATGAAGGCGACGAAGGGCAAGGCGGACGCGAAGCGAGTCCGAGATCTGATCCTGGAGCGTTGCGGCTGACCCGAGCGCCCGGCGGCGCCGGCTCGCGCGGGCGCGATGCGGCCGGATCAGCCACGGCGCGAGCAGCCGGCCGGCGGGCCACAAGCACACCGTGAGGCGCGAGCTCGAGTGAGAAGGGTCGGGGCCGGCGGCGGGTGAATGCGGGCAGGGCGCCAGCCCTGCCCGCGGTTTCCTGCCCGCAGGGCGACGGAGGCTCGCGGGTCAAGAGGTCGCCAACGGCGAAGGACCAGCGCCGGAAGTGGCGCGACCTCTTGAGGCGTGAGTCGGAGCCCGTAAAATCCGCCGCCGGCCCCGACCCCTCAGTCCAGAGCCGCCGATCGGTCGACCAGTGAACGAACCACCGCGGTTACCATTCGCGCGCGATGGCGAAGTACGGCGTCCTGGGACCGCTACAGGTCACGGGTCATGACGGGCAGGGGCTGCGGCTGCGCGGCGAGCGGCAGCGGTCCCTGCTCGCCATGCTGCTGTTCCACGCCAACGAGCACGTCTCGGCCGACCGCCTCGTCGACGCGCTCTGGCCGGGCGTGCCGCCGAAGTCCTACGCCTCCAACCTGCACACCTACATCTCTCGCCTGCGCGAGCGGCTCGGTCCGATCGACAACTCCGGCCGTGGCTACCGCCTGCGGGTGGCCGACGACGAGCTCGACCTGCTGGTCTTCCGCCGGGAGGCCGCTTCGGGCCGGGCCGCGAACGACCCACGCGCGGCGGCCGCCCACCTGCGCCGTGCGCTCGCCCAGTGGCGTGACCAGCCGCTGGCCGACCTGAGCGTGCCGCAGCTCGAGGCCGAGGTGGCGCGGCTGGAGGCCGAGCGGTTCGCGGTCTTCGAGGACTGCGCCGAGGCCGAGCTCGCGGCGGGCCGGCACGCGGACCTGATCGGTGAGCTGCAGGCCGCCGTCGCCGAGCACCCGCTGCGGGAGCGGCTCGTCGGGCTGCTCATGACGGCGCTGTGGCGGTCCGGCCGGCAGGTCGAGGCGCTCGCCGTCTTCCGCGCCACCCGGGCGATGCTGATCGACGAGACCGGGCTCGAGCCGGGTTCCGAGCTGCGCGAGGTCCACGCGGCGATCCTGCGCGGCGAGGAGGACGAGCCGGCCGCGTGGCCGATCTGCCAGCTGCCCGCCGAGGTGCTCGACTTCTCCGGCCGCGGCGAGCTCGTCGCCTCGCTGACCGCCACGATCGGCGAGCGGCGGGAGCCCGTGGTCGTGCTGAGCGGCGAGCCCGGTGTCGGCAAGAGCATGCTCGCCGTTCGCGTGGCGCACCGCGTGCGCGACGACTTCCCCGACGGCCAGCTCTTCGCCCATCTCGCGGGCGCCACGGAGCCGCGCGAGGTCGGCGACGTCCTCGCCGACCTGCTCCGAACGCTCGGCGTCACCGGCCCGGCCATCCCGGAGGACGTGCACGCCAAGGCCGCCGCGCTGCGCAGCCGGCTCGCGAACCGCAAGGTGCTGCTCGTCCTCGACGACGCCGCCGGCCCGGCGCAGATACGTCCGCTGCTGCCCGGCACCGGGGACAGCGCGGTGCTCGTCACCAGCCGCCGGCGGCTCTCCGGGCTGGCGGGCGCGCACCGGGTCACCGTGCCGCCCTTCACCGACGCCGAGGCCGCCGAGCTGCTACAGCGCGTCGCCGGCGAGCGGGTCGGCGGTGACCCGGCCGGCGCCGGGCGGATCGGCGCCGCCTGCGGGAACCTGCCGCTGGCCCTGCGTATCGCCGCGACCCGACTCTCGCTGCGCCCTCAGCTGCGCCTCGGCGAGCTCGCCGACCGGCTCGCCGACGAGCGGCGCCGGCTCGACGAGCTGACCGTCAGCGACCTGCAGGTGCGGCCCGGCCTGGCGCTGAGCTACGAGGCGCTGACCGAGCCGGCGCGCTACCTGTTCCGGCTGATCGGCATGGTCGACGTCGACGACCACCCGGCGTGGGCGCTCGCCGTGCTGCTCGCCGGGCCGGCGGGGGAGGCCGCGGTCGAGGAGCTGGTCGAGTCCAGCCTGCTGCAGCCGGCCGGCGCGGACGCGTGCGGCGAGCCCCGGTTCGTCATGCACGACATCGTGCGCGCGTACGCGACCGAGCTGGCGCACGAGTTCGTCGGGCTGCCGGAGCGGGAGGAGGCCGGCACGCGACTGGTCCTCGCCGGCTACGCGCTCACCGACGTGCTGGTCCGGGAGCTGCCGCAGACCTCTCCACTACCCGATCCGGTCGTCGAGGTGCCCGCCCCGCCGATCCCGGCGGACACCATGCGCAGGCTGCTGGCCGACCCGTCGGCGTGGTTCGCCACCGAGCGGCAGACGCTGGTCGCCGGTATCGGGCGGCTGTGCCGGGTGGACGAGTTCTGCGAGGGCGAGTACCTGCTCGCGGCGGACATGTTCGACCGGCTCGCGGTGTACCTGTGGCTGCACGGCTACTACGCCGACCTGCGCTTCTGCGCCGAGGCGCTGGTCGTCGCCGCCCGCGCGAACGCCGACGAGCTCGTCGAGGCGCGGGCGACGGCCGTGCTGGCGCGGTTGTCGCACGTCCGCGGCCGGTACGCGGAGGCCGTGGAGAGCTACCGCTGGTGTGCCTCGCGGTTGGTCGACTCCGGTGTGCGCGCCTGGGTGCTGACCAACCTCGCCGACTGTCTGACCGGCCTCGGCGAGCCGGAGGAGGCCCTTCGCCTGGCCGACAGCGCGGCGGCCGACGACGACTTCGCCCTGCTGTCGGTACTTCGTGCTCGTTCGGCGGCGCTGAACCGCCTGGGCCGCCCGGCGGAGTCGGTGCTTCTTGCGACGGAGGCGCTGGAGGTGGCCCGGCGTGGAGGCGAGCCGCGCACGGTCGCGCGGGCGTCGCAGAGCCTGGCGTGGAGCCTCGCACTGACCGGCGACCTGGAGCGGGCGGCGGTGGCGGCGCGGGAGGCGGTGTCGATGCTGCGCGGGACCGCGGCGCGCTCGTCGCTCGCCGGTGCGCTGCGCACGCTCGGGGCGATCCGGGCCGGCCAGGGTTCGCGGACGGACGCGGTCGAGGCGTTCGTCGAGGGCCGGCGGATCGCGGAGGAGATCAACGAGCGGCCGCGTGCGCTGTCGTGCGCCCGAGCCATCGCCGCGAGCCGGGTCGGCGCCGGCCGAGCCGCGGAGGCGATTCCCGAGCTGTGGCGCTGCCTGGCCGCGTACCGGGAGATGGGCAGCGAGTCCTCCGTGGCGGTGACGCTGCAGCTGCTGGCCCCCGCGTACGAGGCGACGGGCGACAGCGCCGCGGCTGCCGCCGCACGCGAGGAGGCGGCCCGCCGAACGGACCCGAGGGACGCGAGCACCACCACGCTGGTCCGCCTGCTCCTGAACCTCACCGAGCCCCTTAGCCCGGGCCAACTGCCAGGAAGGACGCCTTGCAGACACTCAGCGACCTGATGGACGCCTTCCAGACAGAAGGACCCGGGCGAAGGTGCAGGGCGGGTGCCGGGGCATGCCC
>NZ_JBOHGA010000123.1:0-18441 GCF_050699915.1 Actinophytocola sp. | reverse complement strand
GTGCGCGGCCGGGAGATGGCCGCCGCGTGCGAGCTGGCGCCGACCGGCATGGCCGCGGTCATGGGCGGCGAGCCCGAGCAGGTCGTCGACTGGCTCGCGGACTTCGACCTGGTGCCCGCCAACATGAACGGCGCCGGCCAGATCGTGGCGGCCGGCACGCTCGACTCCGTCGACAAGATCGTCGACAGCAAGCCCGACTTCGTGAAGAAGGTCATCAAGCTGAAGGTCGCCGGCGCGTTCCACACGCACTACATGGAGCCCGCCCGCGAGGCACTGCGCGATCGGGCCGCCGGCATCGCGGTCGCCGACCCCGCGCACACGCTGCTGTCCAACGCCGACGGGCAGGCCGTGGCGAGCGGCACCGAGATGCTCGACCGGCTGGTCCAGCAGGTCACGCTGCCGGTGCGGTGGGACGCCTGCATGGCCACGATGACCGAGCGGGGCACGCACGCGCTCGCCGAGCTGCCGCCGGCCGGCGCGCTCACCGGGCTCGCCCGGCGCGAGCTCTCCGGCGTCACGATCATCGGGCTGAAGAAGCCGGCAGATCTCGACAAGGTGGCCGCGGCACTCGCCGGCGACACCGGGGAGGCGACAGAATGACCAAGCTTCGTCAGGCCAGGACCGTCGCCGGCACGCGCATCCTCGGGCTCGGCAGCTCCCAGCCCGAGCGCGTCGTCACCAACGACGACCTGGCCAAGATCATGGACACCGACGACCAGTGGATCCGCGACCGGGTGGGCATCGCCGAGCGCCGCTTCGGCGGGCCGGCGGACACCGTGGTGTCGATGGCGGTCGACGCGGGCTCGAAGGCGATCGCCGCCGCCGGGCTCTCACCGTCCGATGTGGACACCGTGATCGTGGCCAGCTGCACCTCCACCACGCCGATCCCCAACGCGGCCGCACAGGTCGCCGACCTGATCGGGGTGAAGGGGGCCGGCGGGTTCGACCTCAACGCCGCGTGCGCCGGGTTCTGCTACGGGCTCGCCGCCGGATCCGACATGGTGCGCGCCGGCTCCTCCCGCCGGGTGCTGGTGATCGGCTCGGAGAAGCTCACCGACATCGTCGACCCCGTCGACCGGTCGACCGCGATCATCTTCGCCGACGCCGCGGGCGCCGCGGTGGTGGGCCCGAGCGACGAGCCGGGCATCGGTCCGGTCGCCTGGGGTACCGCCGGTGACCTCGTCGACTCGATCACGATGCCCAACGGCAGGCACATCTACCAGGAGGGCCAGTCGGTCTTCCGCTGGGCGACCACGAAGATCGCGCCGATCGCGCTGCAGGCGCTCGAATTGGCCGGCCTGGAGCCGTCCGACGTGGACGTCCTGGTTCCGCACCAGGCGAACCTGCGCATCGTCGAGGCGATCGCGAAGCGGTTGCGCAAGCACGGCGCGCGGGAGGACATGGTCGTCGCCGACGACATCGTCACCTCCGGCAACACCTCGTCCGCGTCCATCCCGATGGCGATGGACCACATGCGAGCGGCGGGCCGGGTGCACTCCGGCGACGTCGCGCTCCTGATCGGGTTCGGCGCGGGGCTGTCCTACGCCGGCCAGGTCGTGATCTGCCCGTAGTTTTCCGCTGTACGACAAGAGAAAGAGAGAGCCCCATGGCCGACAAGCCCACCGAGGAAGAGATCCTCGCCGGTCTCGCCGAGATCGTCGAAGAGGTCGCCGGCGTCGAGGCCGACGAGGTCACCGCCGACAAGTCCTTTGTGGACGACCTGGACATCGACTCGCTGTCCATGGTCGAGATCGCCGTGCAGGCAGAGGACCGCTTCGAGGTGAAGATCCCGGACGCGGAGCTCGCGAACCTCAAGACCGTCGGGGACGCGGTCAGCTACGTCTCCAAGAACGCCTGACACACCGCTAGCCAGACGGAGGGGCCATGAGCACGGTCGATGTGGTCATCACCGGCATGGGCGCGACGACGCCGCTCGGTGGTGACGTCACGTCCACCTGGGATGCGCTGATCGCCGGCCGCAACGGCATCGTCGTCAACGACGCCGAGTGGGTCGAGAAGTACGGCCTGCCGGCGAAGCTCGCCGCGAAGCTGGCCGTCGAGCCGGCGGAGGTGCTACCCCGCGTACAGCTGCGCAGGCTGGACCGCTGCGAGCAGATCGCGATCATCGCGGCCCGCCAGGCGTGGGCCGACGCGGGCTACGAGATGCCGTCCGAGGACAGCCAGCCGGTCGATCCCGACCGGCTGGGCGTCGCCATCGGTACCGGCATCGGCGGACCGGTCACGCTGCTCGACCAGGACGACCTGCTGGAGAACCAGGGGTTGCGCAAGGTCTCGCCGCTGACCGTGCCGATGCTCATGCCCAACGGGCCGGCCGCGCACGTCAGCATCGAGCTGATGGCCCGCGCCGGGGTGCACTCCCCGGCGTCGGCCTGCGCGTCCGGCGCCGAAGGCCTGGCCACCGCGTGGCAGATGATCCAGTCCGGCCGGGCCGACGTGGTCGTGGCCGGTGGCGCCGAGGCGTGCATCCACCAGATCACCGTGGCCGGCTTCGCCCAGTCGCGGACGCTGTCCCTGCGCAACGACGAGCCGGACCGCGCGTCCCGGCCGTTCGACGTGCACCGGGACGGGTTCGTGCTCGGCGAGGGTGCCGGGGTGCTCGTGCTGGAGCGCGAGGACTACGCCCGGGCGCGCGGCGCGCGGATCTACGGCCGCCTCGCCGGCACCGGCATCACGTCCGACGCGTACCACATCACGGGCAACCACCCGGAGGGCATCGGCCAGATCAACGCGATCACCGGGGCGCTGCGCAGCGCCAACCTGTCCCCGGCCGACGTGGGGCACGTGAACGCCCACGCGACGTCCACCGTGGTGGGCGACATCGGGGAGGCCGTGGCGATCAGCAAGGCGATCGGCGACCACGTGGTGCTCACCGCGCCGAAGAGCGCGATGGGACACCTGGTCGGCGGCGCCGGCGCGGTCGAGAGCATCGTGACGCTGCTCTCGATTTACCACGGCGTCATCCCGGCCACGCGCAACCTGGAGAACCAGGACCCGAAGGTGGGGCTGGACGTCGTCGCCGGCGAGCCGCGCAAGATGGAGCTCACCGCGGCGGTGAACGACTCGTTCGGCTTCGGTGGGCACAACGTGGCGCTGGCCTTCACCGCGGCCTGACCATCACGTCCCCCGTCCGCCTCGCCGTCGAGTGACTCGGCGGCGAGGCGGTTCAGGACTGGCTCAGGACTGGGGACAGGCCTCGTGCTGCGGCGACGCGCTGGCCGGCGAGGAGTCGATCCGCCACTCGCCGTCCCGCTCGATCAGCGGGAAGACCACGCTCCAGTTGATGCACGCCTCCGGCAGCTCCTGCGGCGCGTCGTTCGGGTCCTGCGTGCTCGTGAACGTCATCAGCGCTCGGACCGAGTCGTCCTCGGCCAGCTCGATTCGGTAGATCACGATGTTGCCGTCCCGCGTGGTGCGGTAGTCCGCCAGCCACTTGCCCTCCGGCTGGCGCGCCACCCGTTCCGGGATGACCGTGTCCTGCCAGGCCGCGTAGTCCTTCGTGTTGATCGAGTCGAAGTAGCGCTGCAGCAGCTCGCGCACGGTGTCGTACATGGGATGGCCGGTCGCGTCCGGGGTGGCCTTCACAACGCCGGAGCCGGGCTGGTCGTCCTGCGGCACCGCCGACGACGACGGGATCACCGCGGGCGGCGACGCCGAGGCGGGCTCGTCGTACCACATGCGCGCGAACAAGCCCCCCACCGCGGTGGCGATCACCGTGATCAGCAGCACCGGCAGCAACCACAGCTGACGTTGACGGGGTCGGTCGGGCGGCACCCGTAGAGGGTGTCACATCGGGCTCAGCCGACGCGGTGCAACCAGGTCACCGGGGCCCCGTCACCGGCCCGCCGGTACGGCTCGAGCGCGGCGTCCCAGGAAGCGCCGAGCAGCTCGTCGACCTTGTGGGCGAACGCCTCCCCGGCCCGGCTGGCCGTCGCCATCGCGCGTAGCTGGTCCTCGCCCACCACGATGTCGCCGTTCGCCGAGGTGCGGGCGCGCCACAGGCCCAGCGTCGGCACGAAGCAGAACCGCTCGCCGTCGACGCCCTCGCTCGGTTCCTCGGTGACCTCGAAGCGGACCATGGGCCACGCCTTCAGCGCGGTCACCAGCTTTGCTCCGGTGCCGGGCTCGCCGGTCCAGCCGCACTCCGCTCGGAGCTGTCCCTGCGCCTCGGGCTGCGCGGTCCACTGCAGGTTCGCCCGGACTCCAAGGGTGCCCGAAATCGCCCACTCGACGTGCGGACATACCGCAGACGGCGACGAGTGGACGTACACCACGCCACGAGTGCTCACTGCTGACCTCCGCTTGATCGACGAGGAACCGTCTTCCCCTACGTCCTCGCCACGGCGGCCAGCGCACTCATCTGTTGCTGTTCGTGACCATTGTGCCCTGCGCACTCGCCTTCCCGCCATACCGGCCCGAAATCACCCGGTCGCGACTCGCCGGGCGCGCGTACCCAGATACGGTGGAAGGGTTCTGTCATCGGGCGATCGGGGAGGTGTGGGCGTGCGGCTGATCCGGCTGGGCGGAGAGTCCTCTGAGGTCGGAGCCGACGTCCGTGCCGCGCTCGCGTCCTGGGGTCGCGGCGAGGGAGTCGTCGGCGGCGTCGCGCTGCTCGGTTGCCAGCCCGCGGGCGACAGTCCGGTGGACGCGATCGTCCTGCTGCCGCGCGGTGTGCTGGTGGTCGTCGGCGTGGACCTGCCCGATCCCGCGGTCCGCCTGGAGGCACCGCTTTCCGCCCAGTGGAAGACCGACGGCTGGCCCCTGGTCCGGCCCGACGGCGCGGTCAACCCGGCGTCGGAGGTCATGGAGACCGTCGCCACGATCAACCGCCACCTCGAGGAGGCGCGGGTCGAGCCGCTGCCGGTCGGCACGGTGATCGCGGTCGGGCCCTACGTCTCCAAGGTCGAGCAGCCCACGTCCGACCTGCTGCGCGGCGTGCGCGTGCTGCACCCCGAACCCATGACGCTGCTGACCGCCGCGCGCGAGCTCGCCACCCACCCGCGGCCGTGCACGGTGGCGCAGGCCCGCGCCATCCTCACCGCGCTGGAGCCGGACAACACGACGATCGCGGCGCTCGACCTCGAGGCCGAGGGGTTCACCGACACCGTGCAGCCCGACCTGTCCGCGGCCAGCACGATGGTGATCCCGAAGATCATCGAGCCGCGGCAGCCGCGCCCGACCCGGCCGGCGCGAGCCGGGTCCGGCTCGCAGCTGCGCTGGCTGCCGGTGGGCGCCGCGGTGCTGGTGGCGATGCTGCTGCTGACCGGGATCGTGTTCGCGGTCGCGTCCGCCGGCGACACCGACGAGGGCGACGGCCGGACCGAGTCCACCCAGCAGCGCGGCGACTCGGTGGAGATCAACGGCGTCGCGTTCGCGCCGAAGGGCTCGACCACCGACACCGACTGCGCCGAGCACGCCTACGGCGACGTGCAGGTCTACCTGCGGCAGAACCGCTGCGAGGAACTGGTCCGGATGCGCTTCGAGTCCAAGGCGGACGGCAAGACGGCGGCGATCCTGGTGTCCGTGCTGCGCTTCCAGCAGAGCGGCTCGGCGACCGACCTGAACCAGCTGGTCGACCGCCCGGGCAGCGGCGCGATCGTCGACCCGTCCGCGGAGGGCGAGGCCTGGCCGGGTGAGCACAAGCCGTTCTTCGAGTCGGCCGCCTACGCGAGCGGCCGGGAGGGCAACAGCCTGAAGCTCGTGCAGGCGGTGTGGATCGGTGCCCCGTCCACCCCCGACGACGCGAACCTCGTGAAGCTGGCGGACGCCGCGCTGAACCTGACCGCGCCCTAGACGCCGGCCAGCGCGCCGAGCAGCGCCGAGCCGGCCGCCGTCGCGGCCCGTGCGGCTAGCACGGTGCCGGCGAGGTAGGCCGCGGCGAGGACCATCCACTCCGGACGCAGCAGCGCGCGGACCTCGACGGCGCAGGTGGGGAACGTCGTGAAGCCGCCGAGGACGCCGGTGGCGAGGAACGGGCGGACCAGCCGGTGCGCGTCGGTGGGTCAGCGCCATGAGCACGCCGATCGCGAGGCAGCCGGTGTCATCCGCGCAGTCTGTAGAACGCCTCGAGGGTGAGCCGGACGGCACACCGGGGCGTCCTGCCTCGCCGGCAGGACCATGGCCGCTATTCTCGTTGTGCCCGTCTCACATCCCCGTGGAGGACCCCGTGGCGCAGAAGACCGTTCTGGAGCTGGTCGACGATCTCGACGGCGGGACGGCCGACGAGTCGGTGGCCTTCGCGCTCGACGGGGTCGAGTTCGTCATCGACCTGTCCACCATCAACGCCGCCCGGCTGCGCGACACGCTCGCCGAGTTCGTCGGGCACGCCCGGCGCACCGGCGGCCGCAAGTCGCCCGGCAAGGCCGCCGCCGCACTCAACGGCTCGTCCAACGGCAAGCCGGACGTCCAGGCGGTCCGCGAGTGGGCGCGCAGCCAGGGCGAGACCGTCGCCGACCGCGGCCGGGTCCCCCAGGCGCTGGTCATGCGCTTCCAGGAAGCCCACTCCTAGCCCGGTAATCGCTCCGCGGACGGGGTCGCCCAGTCGCCCATCCGCTGGACCGCCCACAGCGGGTGCGGCTCGAGCCGGCCCAGCTGCGGGTCCTTCCTGAGCCGCGCGGTGTTGCGCAGGAACGTCCGCACGCCGACCGACACCCCGCGCAGCGCCGCGGTGGCCACCGGCCCGGGGTACGCGCGCCGGCCGTACAGCGCCGCGGCCCACCTCGGCAGCAGCGAGTACCCCAGGTGCCCGACCATCGGCTCGTACGCGAGCAGGCCCAGCGACAGCGCACCCTGGACCGGCGGCCGGTGCAGGAACCGGTAGATCTCGTCGGTGTCCTCGGTCCGGCGCAGGCCCCGCCGCATGTGCCGCAGGTAGGCCGTCATCTCCGCCACCGACCCGGGCACCTCGTC
This sequence comes from Actinophytocola sp., assembly GCF_050699915.1. Classification (GTDB taxonomy): domain Bacteria; phylum Actinomycetota; class Actinomycetes; order Mycobacteriales; family Pseudonocardiaceae; genus Actinophytocola. The sequence goes on along the minus strand of NZ_JBOHGA010000123.1, from coordinate 11,514 downwards.
GGGGTCCAGCCCGACCAGCGAGGCGGACACCCGCTGCTCGTCGAGGTAGCGGTCGGCGTGCGCCGCGGTGAGCGGGAAGCCGGCGCGCCGCACCACCGACAGGAACGACGAGACCTCCGCGCAGTGCACCCACAGGAGCAGCCCCGGCTCGTCGATGCGGAACCGCGCGCCGGTGTCGCGGTCGACGGCCCGCAGCTCGCGGTGGACCTGGCGGACCCGGGCCGCGCGCTCGGCGACCTCGGTCCGCGTGCAGTAGGTGGTGGCGCCGACGAAGTTCGCGGTGCGGACCAGCCGGCCGAGCGGATCGGTGCGGAAGTCGGAGTTCTGCACCACGCCGGCGACCGCGCGCGGGTGCAGCGCCTGCAGGTAGAGGCTGCGCACCCCGGCGAGCCACATCGCCGGCTGAGCGTGCAACTGCCAGCTCACCGAGTCGGGCCCGAACAACCCCGGATCCGGCTCGACGGGCGCCTTCTCAAGCTCGCGGGTCATGTACTCATTGAACCCCGAATCAGAGGGCCTTGAGCTCCTCTGTGATGTCGTGCACCGACGACTTCGCGTCGCCGAACAGGAGGCTCGTGCGGGGGTCGAAGTACAGCTCGTTGTCCACGCCCGCGAAGCCCGGGCGCATGGACCGCTTGAGCACGATCACCGAGCGGCTCTCGTCCACGTTCAGGATCGGCATGCCGTAGATGGGCGAGCTCGGGTCGGTGCGGGCCGCCGGGTTGGTCACGTCGTTCGCGCCGATCACCAGTGTCACGTCGGTGCGGGCGAACTCGTCGTTGATGGCGTCCATCTCCTGCAGGTGCTCGTAGGGCACGTCGGCCTCGGCGAGCAGCACGTTCATGTGCCCCGGCATCCGCCCCGCCACCGGGTGGATCGCGTACGCCACCGACACGCCCTTCTGCTCCAGCAGGCCGGTCAGCTGCCGCACCGCGTGCTGCGCCTGCGCGACCGCGAGCCCGTAGCCCGGCACCACGACCACCTGCCGCGCGAACGCGAGCTGGATCGCCGCGTCCGCCGCGCTCGTCCGGCGCACCGCCCGGTCGCCGGCCTCGACGACACCGCCGCCGCCCGAACCGTTGCCGCCGAACCCGCCCGCCACGATCGCCGGGATGGACCGGTTCATGGCCTTCGCCATCAGGTTCGTCAGGATCGAGCCGGACGCGCCGACGATCATGCCGGCGACGATCAGCGCGGTGTTGTCCAGCGCCAGGCCCATCGCGGCCGCCGAGAGTCCCGTGGCCGCGTTCAGCAGCGAGATCACGACCGGCATGTCCGCACCGCCGATCGGCAGCACCATCAGCACGCCGAGCACGGACGCGGTGAGCAGCAGCCCGACCATCAGCCACTCGGACTGCCCACCCGCGACCACGATCACCGCGAGCGCCACCGCGACCAGCAGCATCAGCAGGTTCAGCGGCTGCTGGAGCCGACCGACGCTGATCGGCCGGCCCGGCATGATCTCCTGCAGCTTCCCGAACGCGATGTTCGAGCCCCAGAAGGAGACCGACCCGACGATGGCCGCGAACAGCGACGCCACCGCGACGTAGGCCGGCTGATGGGAGAACCCGTCGGTGTCGCGGAACTCCACCCACGCGATCAGCGCGATCGCCCCGCCGCCGACGCCGTTGAACAGCGCCACCATCTGCGGCATCGCGGTCATCCGCACCTTGCGCGCGGCCGGCACGCCGACCGCGGTGCCGATCGCCACGCCGAGCAGGATCAGCCACCAGTTGCCGAGCCCCGGCGTCAGCAGCGTGGCACCGACCGCGACCGCCATGCCGAGCGCGGCGATCTTGTTGCCGCGCACCGAGCTGTGCGGGCCGGTCAGCCCCATGAGGCCGTAGATGAACAGCGCGAACGCGACGATGTACAGCGACTGGATAAAGGCGTCGTCCTGAACCCAACTCACGACGACCCCTCGCAGGCTCCGTGTCGCCGTTCACGGTCGCTCTGTGTCAACGGTTCGCTCGCAAGCTCGCTCACTTCGTGACGTCCTTCTTCTCCTTGAACATCCCCAACATCCGGTCCGTCACCAGGAACCCGCCGACGACGTTGATCGTGCCGAACGCGATCGCGATCACCAGCAGGATCTTGTTCAGCACTCCGTCAGCACCCTGCCCCAGCACGATGAAACCGCCGAGCACGACGATGCCGTGGATGGCGTTCGTGCCGGACATCAGCGGCGTGTGCAAGGTGTTCGGCACCTTCGAGATCACCGCGAAGCCGACGAAGCCGGCCAACACCAGCACCGCCAGGTTCTGCATCAACAAGGAGGCCTCCTCAGACCAGCGACGGGACCATCGCCTCGATCAGGTGCGGACCGGGCTCGGCGAGGGCCTTCGCGAACTGGTCCGCGAGCTCCTCGGCCGTGGTCGCGCGGGTCGCGGGTACGCCCATGCCCTGCGAGAGTGCGACGAAGTCCAGATCCGGACCGGACAGGTCCAGCAGCTGGTTCGCCCGCGGGCCGGCCCCCTCGGCGCCGGTGCGCGACAGCTCCATCCGCAGGATCGCGTAGGACCGGTTGTTCAGCAGCACCGTGGTGACGTCCAGGCCCTCGCGCGCCATCGTCCACAGCGCCGACACCGTGTACATCGCGCTGCCGTCGGCCTGCAGGCAGACGACCGGCCGGTCCGGGCAGGCGACCGCGGCACCGACCGCGACCGGCAGGCCCTGGCCGATCGCGCCGCCGGCGAGCGTCAGCACGTCGTGGCGCGGGGCGCCGGCGGTGGTCATCGGGATCATCAGCCCGGACGTGATGGCCTCGTCTGACACGATGGCCCGCTCGGGCAGCAGTGCGCCGATCACCTCGGTCCAGTTCTGCGGGGTGAGCGGGCCGCTCGGCACGGCGGGCCGGGACGGCTCCTGCAGCACCGGCTTGGTGTCCGCGGCGACCTCGTCGGCGAGGTGCTCGAGCGCGCCCGTGCCGTCCTCGCCGAGCACCGACAGGACGTGCACCTGGCAGCCGTCGGGCACCAGCTCGCTGGGCTTGCCGGGGTAGGCGAAGAACGAGACCGGCGACTTCGCCCCGACGAGCACGAGGTGCTCGACGTCGGTGAGCTGCCACTGGACCTGCTCGGAGAGGTAGCCCAGCCGCTCGATGTTGGGCAGCCCCGCGCCGCGCTCCATGCGTGCCGGGAACGTCTCGGCGAACAGCTTCACCCCGGTGGCCTCGGCGATCCGGCTCGCCGCGACCAGCCCGCGTTCCCGGGTGGTGCCGTGGCCCAGCAGCAGCACGGTCGACTCACCGCCGCGCACGATCCCGGCGATCTCGGCGACGCGGTTGTCGTCTACCGGTACCGGCGGCGCCACCAGCTCCGGCTCGCCGACCACGCCGCCGTCCGACCAGGACACGTCCGCCGGCAGCACCAGGTTCGCGAGCTGGCCGGGGTGGGCCCGCGCGGCGGCGACCGCGGCCGCCGCGTCCGCGCCGAGCTCGCCGGGTGTCTTCGAGGTCCGGGACCAGCCGTGCAGCCAGCCGGTGAGCGCGTCGATGTCGGACTCGAGCGGCGCGTCGAAACCCTTGTGGTAGCGGGCGTGGTCGCCGATCACGTTGACGATCGGGGTGTGCGCGCGGCGGGCGTTGTGCAGATTCGCGAGCCCGTTGGCCATGCCCGGACCGAGGTGCAGCAGGGTGGCCGCGGGCCGGTCGGCCATCCGGCCGTAGCCGTCGGCCGCGCCGGTAACCGTGCCCTCGAACAGGGTCAGCACCGCGCGCATCTCGGGCACCGAGTCCAGTGCGGCGACGAAGTGCATCTCGGACGTGCCGGGGTTGGCGAAGCAGACGTCGACGCCGCCGTCGACGAGGGTCCGCAGCAGCGCCTGCGCGCCGTTCATGAAGTTCTCCTTAGTCGAAGAGGACGCCGGGGTTGAGGACGCCCTTCGGGTCGAACGCGCCCTTGATCCGGCGCATCAGCTCGACCTTGTCGGGATCCTCCAGCTCCAGGAAGTGCCGCTTCTTCTCGTGGCCGATGCCGTGCTCGCCGGAGATCGCGCCACCGAGCGACATGCCGGTGGCGAACAGCTCGTGCAGCACCTTGTGCCGCACCTCCGGATCCTTCTGGAACACCGCGAGGTGCACGTTGCCGTCGCCCGCGTGACCGCAGCCGACGACCAGGGTCTGGTGGCCCTGCGCGATCTGGAGCACCTTGGCGAAGAACTCGGGCAGCGCGGCGCGCGGCAGCACGGTGTCGATGATGTCGTCGGCGCCGGCGGTACGGGCGGTGAAGAACGCCTTCTCGCGCGCCTCGATCAGCTTGCGGGCGGCCGAGCCGGGCAGCACGTAGATGTCCAGCGCGCCGAGCTCGCCGAGCAGCGCGCCGGCCGCCTCGACGTCCTCGTCGAGCCGGCTCTGCGCGTTGTCCTCCAGCATCACCACGAGGAAGGCCTGTGCCTTGTCGCGGACCTCGTCGGGGATGCCCAGCTGCAGGTCGGCGCTGTAGGTGATGGCGCCCATGGTGAACGCGTCGATGTACTCCAGGATCAGCGGGCCGAGGCCGCTGCCGACCATCCGCGGCACCGCGCGGGCGACCGTGGCGAGCTCGGGGAAGGGGGCGAGGATCGTGGCCTGGTGGGACAGCCGCGGCTGGAGCTTGAGCGTCGCCTCGGTGACCAGCGCGAGCGTGCCCTCGGAGCCGACGATCAGCTGGGTGAGGTCGTAGCCGGTGCTCGCCTTGACGTACTTGCCGCCGGTGCGGATGACCTCGCCGGTGGGCAGCACGGCCTGCAGGCCCAGCACGTGGTGGCGGGTGACGCCGTACTTGACCGCGCGCATGCCGCCTGCGTTGGTGCCGACGTTGCCGCCGAGGCTGGCGGAGAGCTCGCCCGGGTAGACCGGGTAGAACAGGCCGTCGGCCTTCGTGCGCTCCTCCAGTTCGGCGAGCGTGACGCCGGGCTGGACGACCGCGACGTGGTTCTCGGTGTCGACCTCGAGGATCTTGTTCATCCGCTCGAACGACACGAGGACGCCGTTCGCCCGCGGGGTGGCCGAACCGGACAGGCCGGTGCCGCTGCCGCGGGCGGTGACCGGCGTGCCGGTCTCGGCGGCCAGCGTGAGGACGGCGGCGACCTCGTCGGCGCTGCCCGGCCGCACGACGTGGGCGGGCCGGACCGCCTCGACGGTCAGCGTCTCGTCGTGCGTGTAGTCCTCGCCGATCGCGTCGCCGGAGAGCACGTGCTCGGCGCCGACGATCTCGCCGAGGCGCGCCGCGATGTCCGCCATTGGACTCCCTTTCATCACCGAACACGATTCGAAGCTCGACCCGTGCCCGCAGTCCTGGACGAGCATCTTCGAATCATGTTCGTGGGCTCCACCCTAGTTCGCTGATCTTCCCGGCGACACGTCCCGCGCCGGCACGTCGATGTCGTCCGGCACCGGGTGGCCCAGCACGACGGCGGCACCGAGCGCCGCGAGTGCCGGGGCCATCTGGATGCCGTAGCCGCCCTGCCCGGCGAAGAACGCGAACCCCGGTTGGTCCGGCCACGCGCCCACGACCGGGCTCCGGTCGGCGACGAACGAGCGCAGCCCGGCCCAGGCGGTGTGCACGCGGCGAAGCTCCAGGGTCGTGTCGGCGTTGATGCGCTCGATGGCGAGCGCCACGTCGAGCTCGTCGGGCTTGGCGTCGCAGGGCTCGCTGGGCGTCTCGTCGGACGGCGAGATCAGCAGCCGCCGGCCCTCGGGGCGGAAGTAGTACCGGTCGGCGGCGTCGCACACCAGCGGCCAGGCCGGGTCGATCGGCTGCGCACCGGACGCGATCGCGGCGGTGCGGCGCAGGGGCCGCAGGCCGATCGTCGGGACGCCGGCCTTCGCGGCGAGCTCGTCGACCCAGGCGCCGGCCGCGTTCACGACGACGTCCACGGCGGTGGTCTCCGAACCCGCTGCCACCCGCCAGCCGGCGCCGTCGCGGGCGATGCCGGTGACCGGGCTGGCCATGCGGACCTCGCCGCCCCGCTCGCGCAGACCGCGGCGGTAGCCGTCGTGCAGGGCCATGACGTCGATGGTGCTGGCCTCGTCGTCGTACGCGGCGGCCACGACCTGGCTCAGGATCGGGCAGAGCAGCCGGGCCTCGGCGGGGCTGATCCGCTCGGCGGGCAGCCGGTCGAGGTGGGCGGCGCCCTCGTCGTCGGCGCCGAGCCAGAGCACCGTGTGCGGCGTGAGCAGCGGCGGGGTGTCGAGCTCGGTCTCGAGCGCGCGGAAGCGGGGCCCGCTCGCGGCGGTGGGCCTGCGCACCGTGGGGCCGCCGTAGGTGGGCGCGTAGATCGCGGCCGAGCGCCCGGTGGTGTGCGTGGCGAGCGCGGGTTCGGCCTCGACCAGCAGGACGTTCGCGTGCGCGGCGAGCTCGTAGGCGATCGAGACGCCGGCCATGCCGCCGCCGACGACCAAAACGTCGACCATGCGGCGAGCTTAATTCGGTCGACCGCGTGCGTAGCGTGGTCGGTATGGGAGTCGCTTCGATAAGGCTGCGCCGTCGCTGACAGCGGCGGCCTGATTCTTCCTCTCCTCCTTCGGCGTCCGCCGCTGTCTCCACGCACCTCTGTCTTCTCCTACGTGCTTGGAGCGGTTCCCCCATGCGTGCGACGTCTCCTGGTGTCCATCTGCTTTCCCGTCCCCGGGTGATCGAGTCCCTGATCCGCGGCTCCGGCGTCGGTCCCGGCGACCTGGTGATCGACTTCGGGGCCGGCCCGGGCACCCTCACCGCGCCGCTGGCCGCGACCGGCGCCCGCGTGCTGGCGATCGAGCGCGACGACGCCTTCGTGCGAGCGCTGCGCCGCCGGTTCGCGGACCGGCCCTCGGTGCGCGTGGTGCACTCGGACCTGCGTTCGGTCCGGTTGCCGCGCCGGGACTTCGCGGTCGTGTCGAGCATCCCGTTCGCCGTGTCCACTCCGCTGCTGCGCCGGCTGCTGAGCCCGGTCCCCGGTCGGCTCACCACGGCCGACCTGGTGGTGGAGTGGGGCCTGGCTCGGAGATTGGCCGCGACGCGGCCGCGGGACCTGGAGTCGGCGTGGTGGGCGGCCCGGTTCGAGCTGCGCCTGGCGCGGCGGATCCCGGCCCGCTGCTTCGTCCCCGCCCCGGCGGTCGACGCGGCCCACCTGTCGGTGCGGCGCAGACCCGGCCTGGACAGCCGGGCCTCGGCGGTGCTGTGGACCCTGCTCGGCGCGGTCTACCGGCGACCGGCCGTCCCGGCTCGGCACGTGCTGGGCGACCTGCTGGGCGACAGGGCGGCACACCGGTTCGCGCGGCGAGTGCTGCGCGAGCTCGGCGCCGACCCCTCGGAGCCGGCGGCGTCGGTCCAGGTCGGGGTGTGGGCCCGGGTCGCGGTCGGGCTGGCTGCCGACCGTGGCGTCGTGGCGCCACGGCTACCCCGCGCGCTACGGGCGTGAGCGTGTCCGGCTCATGGTGTCCACTGTGGATTCCGGCCGCTCAGCCCGAGCACCCGGTCCAGCATCGGCGCCGACTCGGGGAGCTCGACCTCAGCCCCGAACGCGCCCATCTGCCGGCCCTGCTCGCCCATCGCCGAGGCCATCTCGTGGGCGGTGGCCAGCGTCGCGGGGTCGGTGTCGATCGTCTGGCCGGTGGCCCGGGCCAGGTCCCAGCCGTGCACGACCAGCTCGCCCACCATCATCATCCCGATCATCCGCGCCGGCATCGAGCCGCCGGCCAGGCCCGTGTTCCCCTCCGTCGCGCCCGGCTCGGCCCAGGCCGCGACCGCCCGGTCCAGCTGGCGCGCCAGCGTGCCCGGCCAGTCGCGCTGGGCGGTGAAGTCGGTCTCCTCGGTGACCGGGTCGTCGGCGGGCGCCTGCTGCTTGCGGGCGGCCAGCTCCGAGCGGAACGCGGACCAGAACATCAGATGGTTCACCAGCGCGCGCACGTCCCACTCCGGGCACGGCGTCGGCGCCGTGAGCTGGTCCGGCTTCACGTTGCGGGCCACCTCGACCGTCGACGCGCCGGCTCTTGCCATCATCTCGTGCAGCTCCATGTGCCGAAAGCTACGCCGGAATCCGGTGGCGCCGCTTGTACGAACGCGTCACGATCGGCACGTGGACTTCGAGCTCGACGACGACATCGCCCGGATCGACATCGACGTGGTGTGGCAGTTCATGTCCACCCAGGCCTACTGGGGCCGTTGGCGCGACCGGGCCACTGTGGAGCGCCAGCTCGCCGGCTCGTGGCGGGTGGTCGGGGCCTACCGGACCGACAGGGGCGCCATGCTCGGGTTCGCCCGCGCCCTGTCCGACGGGGTCGGGCTCGCCTACCTCGCCGACGTGTTCGTCGTCGACGAGGCCCGCGGGCACGGGGTGGGCGCGGCGATCGTCCGGGCCATGATCGACGAGGGGCCCGGCGCCGAGTTCCGGTGGATGCTGCACACCGCGGACGCGCACGGCCTCTACCGCCGGTTCGGGTTCGCCGAGCCCGACGCCACCTACCTCGAACGCCCCGGCAAGCACTCGCCGGTCAGCGAGTCGGTCAGCGAGTCGGTCAGCGAGCCATAGCCGACAGCTCGCGGCGCAGCGCCGTGGCGCTGTCCACCAGGTGCGTCAGGAACTCCGGCACCGCCGGCGCCCCGGACGCCCCCTCGACGGTCGCCGCGTAGATGCCGCGCGTCGGCTCCGCGCGCAGCGGCTTGACCAGGATGTCCGGCCGCACCGCGCCCGCCCCCAGGCCGGGCAGCAGCGTGACCCCCAGCCCGGCCGCGACGAGGCCCTGCTTGGCCGTCCACTCCGGAACCACGTAGCGCACGTCCGGCTGGAAGCCCGACCGCAGGCAAGCGCCGATCAGCGGGTCGGCCGCCGCCGTCGAGCCCGCGATCCAGCTCTCCCGCGCCAGCTCGGTCAGCCGCAGCGTCCGCCGGCCGGCCAGCCGGTGCGACGCCGGCAGCGCCACCAGGATCGGGTCGTCGAGCAGGTGTCGCAGCACCAACCCGCTCACGTCGGCCGACTGTCCGGAGTGGAGGTTCAGCACGGCCACGTCGAGCTCGTCGGCGCGCAGCCGGGCCACCTGCGCCGCCGACACCCCGTCGGCGAGGGACAGCTCGACGCGCGGGTGCGCGGCCCGGAACGCCGCCATGGCCCGTGGCACCAGCACCGCCTCCGCGGTGGCGAACGCCCCGATGCGCAACCGGCCGCCGTCGAGGTCACGAAGCGCGGCCAGGTCGCGGCGCGCGGTCTCCAGCCGGTCGAGTACGGCCTGCGCGTGACCGAGCAACAGGCGGCCCTCGTCGGTGAGCCGCACCCCGCGCGAGCCGCGGTCGAACAGCGGCGCCGCCAGCGACTCCTCGAGCGCGGCGATCTGCCGGGACACGGCGGACTGTGTGTACCGCAACGACTTCGCCGCCGCGGTGATCGAGCCGTGCACGGCGACCTCGCGGAACGCCGTCAGCCCAGCGATGTCCATCCGTCATATCTACCATGCGAAACATTCGCTTGTCGCATGTCGACGGCCTGCCTAGCGTCGGCGACATGACCACCATCGCGTTCCTCGGCCTCGGGCACATGGGTGCCCCGATGGCCGCCCGGCTCGGCACGGCCGGACACCAGGTGACCGTCTGGAACCGCACCCGCGCCAAGGCCGACGCGCTCGCGGGGGCGACAGTGGCGGACACGCCGGCGGTCGCGGCCGCCGGTGCGGAGGTCGTGATCACCATGCTCACCGGGCCCGCGGCGGTCGAGGCGGTCGTGCTCGGCGACGACGGTGTGGCGTCGACGATCCGTCCGGGCGCCGTGCTGGTCGAGATGTCCACGATCGGCCCGACAGTCCTCGCCGCGCTCGCGAGCCGGCTGCCCGACGGAGTCGGGCTGGTCGACGCGCCGGTCGGCGGCAGCACCGGGATGGCCGCGCGCGGCGAGCTGACGATCCTGGCCGGCGGCGCGGACGACGACATCGCTGCCGTGACGCCAGTCCTCGAAACGCTGGGCACGGTCCGGCGCTGCGGCGGGCCAGGGGCCGGCGCGGCCGCGAAGCTCGTCGCGATCAGTGCGATGGTCTGCGGCGTCACGCTGCTCGGGGAGCTGCGCACGATCGGCGTCGCGCTGAGCCTGCCGACCGACCTCACCGAGGGACTGCTCGCCGCCGGGCCGATGTCGATCTTCGTCGAGCGGACGGCGGGCCCGGGCGGCCACTACCCGGTCGAGCTCGCAGCCAAGGACCTCGGCCTCACCGTCGAGCACGCGCGGGCCCCGTTCGTTTCGGCCACGCTCGGCGAGGTCCGCGCGGCGCTTCCCCGGCTCGGCAGCCGGGACGTCAGCGTGCTGGCCGCGGTTCGAGGAACGGAGTGAGCAGGTCGGGCACCGCGGCCGCGGCGAAGGTCAGGCCCTCGCTCTCGCCGACGTCGCGCACGAGGTACTGGCCGGTGTTCGCCGCGGTCGTCGCGGCGAGGGTGACCAGGCCGACGCGGCGCTGGAACGGCGAGCTGCGCACGGTCCACCCGATGATCCCGCCGCGCACCAGGGCGACCGTGTGCCGGCTGCCGGCGCCGTAGCGGGTCACCAGGAAGTCGCCGGACAGGCCGTGGCCGAGGTTGCGGTAGTCGTCGAGGGCGAGCGCGACCGCCACCGGCATCAGCACGACCGCGGCGATCCACGCGACGTGCGCCAGCACGACCGTGAGCAGCACACCGAGCAAGGCCACCAGGGCGACGAACGCGAGCACGGAGAACACGGCCCACCGCAGCCGGCGGCCCCGCGCGGCCGCCGGGTGCGCTCGAATGTCCACATCGGACAGCGGGGTGGCGCCGAGCACGTCGACCGCGACACGGTGCGCCACGGCCAGCGGCGCGGCCGGCAGCAGCGTCTTCGGGTCGGCCCGCTCGTTGCCCGAGCGCACCCGCAGCCCGGTCGCCACCACGTCGACCCGGGCGGCACCGGCCAGCCGCGAGCCGAAAGCCTCGAACACGTCGACCCCGCGCAGCCGCCGCTGCTCCAGTGACAGCGAGCGAGTGGTGAGCAGGCCGCGGTGCACCCGCAGCGAGCCGTGCTCCCGGGTCAGCCGGTACTGCCACCACATCTCCACGAACAGCAGGAGCGACCCGACGACGCCGACGACGAGTCCGATCGCGACCAGGACGGCGACCAGCCCGGCCAACGGCAGCCCGCCGAACAGGCCGCGGACGGTCGAGAAGAGCGCGCCCTGCAGGTCGAACCACTCCGACGCCTGCAGCACCGCGCCGAACGCGGCGGCACCCAGCAGCGGCGTGGCCACCGAGATCGGCGCGTACCGCAGCCACGCCCAGTCCAGCTCCGCGAGCGGCCGAGCGGCCGGCGCGGCCGACGTGGCCGACGTGGCCGCGAGCCAGGCCGCCGTGCACACCGTGATCCAGCGGTTCGGCCGGGTGGACTGCCTGGTCAACGCGGCCGGCCTGACCACAAGGGGAAGCCTCACCGACACCACCCCCGAGCTGTTCGACCAGCATGTCGCGGTGAACCTGCGCGGGCCGTTCTTCCTCATGCAGGCGGTGGTCAACCACCTGCGCGAGCACAACCGCCCGGGCAGCATCGTCAACATCATCACCTCCTCCGAGC
>NZ_JBOHGA010000122.1:0-18471 GCF_050699915.1 Actinophytocola sp. | reverse complement strand
GTCGAGCGCGAGCCGGTGGTACATGGTCGGCACGCCGAACAGCATCGTGGCGCCGCGGGCCAGCTCGGCGCCGGCGGCCTGCGGGGAGAACCTGCCCAGGTGACGCAGCGTGCCGCCGCGGCGCAGCGGGCCGACGACGCCGAGGATCAGCCCGTGCACGTGGAACAGCGGCAGCCCGTGCACGAGCACGTCGTCCGCGGTCCATTCCCACACCCGGGCCAGCGCGTCGAGGTTGGTCGCGACCGCCCGTCGGGGCAGCACGACGCCCTTCGGCGGGCCGGTCGTGCCGGAGGTGTAGACGACGAACGCGGGCGTCTCGGGGTCCGGCTCCTCGGGGGCCGGCGGCAGCGGCGCGTCGGCCGGAGTGAGCAGAACGGGCAGCCGCGGGCGATCGGCCAGCGGGTCCGGCAGCTCGACGTTCGGCGCGGACAGCACCACGTCCGGCTCGCTGTCGGACAGGATGTGCGCCAGCTCCCGCTGCCCGACCTTCGGGTTGACCGGCACCACCGGGACCCCGGCGACCAGCGCGCCCACGGTGGCGACGCAGGTCTGGACGGTCGGCGTCGCCCAGACCGCCACCCGGCGCCGGCCGCGCAGCTGCTCCGCGAGGTGACCGGCAAGCCGGGCGAGCTCGCGGTAGGTCAGCTCGGTGTCGGCGAAGCACAGCGCGGTCCGGTCGCTGCCGGTCACCACTTCGGGGAGCAGCACGCGGGCCTCCTTACCCCCAGTTGGGGACGACGACGTCCTGGGCGTTTCGCGAGCATAGAGCTGGGCAGCGACCCGGCGATCGGGCACAATTCCGACGTCTCGATCAGGGGAGGTAGCCGTGTTCGTGCTCGCATCGATCGTCGCTGTTTTCTCGCTCGTGCTCACCGCGGCCGTGTCCGGGGTGTTCTTCGCGTTCTCGAACTCGGTCGTGCCGGGCCTGAACGCGGTTCGGCCGGAGCAGGCCATCACGTCGATGACCAGCATCAACCGCGTGATCCTCAACCCGCTGTTCCTCAGCTCGTTCGTCGGCCCGCCGATCGCCGCGGTGCTCGCCGGCATCCTGATCCTGGTCGAGGGCAGCACGTCGGCGGGCCTGCTGTACTTCGCGGCGGCGGTCGTCTACGCCCTGGCGTGCATCGCCCCCACCGCCACGGTCAACGTCCCGCTCAACAACGCGCTCGACTCCGGCACCATCCCCACCGACCCGGAGGAGGCCACCCGGACCTGGAACGCCTACTCCGGCCGGTGGCTCAAGTGGAACCACTGGCGCGCGGTGGGCAGCCTGGTCGCGGTCGCGCTGTCCGGGGTCGCCCTGCTCGTCTGGGGAACGACCAACTAGTCCCAGCGCACGTGCAGCTCCGGCGGCTTGCGGAAGACGAGCCCGCGCGGCTCGTGCGGCTGCGCCGGGTCGAGGCGCAGCGCCGGCAGCCGGTCGAACAGCTCGCGCACCGAGAGCTCGGTCTCCGTGCGCGCGAGCCGCGCGCCGAGGCAGAAGTGCGGGCCCTGCGCGAAGGCCAGGTGCTGCCGCGCGTTCGGGCGGGCGACGTCGAAGCGGTCCGGGTCCGCGAACACGGCCGGGTCGCGGTTGGCGCCCGCGATCGACACGACCACCAGGTCGCCCGCGCCGATCTCCGCTCCGCCCAGCGACAGGTCGTGCGTCGCGTAGCGGTCGATCACCGCAGCGGCCGGCTCCAGGCGCATCGACTCCTCGATCGCGTTGGACAGCTCCGCCGGCCCGGCGCCGGACAGGAGTAGGTGGCGCACCAGGTTCGTGATCATGCCGGCGGTCGTGTCGATGCCGCCGAACATCAGCACCGCCGCGTTCGACACCACCTCGTCCTCGGTCAGCCCGTCCGCGGCCACCAGCACCGAGCGCACGTCGCCCGACGCGAGAGTGCGCGACACCGCCGCGCGCAACGCGTCGACCGCGACGACCCCGGTCCCGGTCGGAGTCCCGCCCGCGGTCACCGCCGACACCGACTCGACGATCGCCTCGTACCACGACAACACGGTCGCCGCGTCCGCCCCGGCAAGGCCGAGCGCGTCGGCGACCACCGCGACCGCGAGCGGACCCGCGTACGCCGAACGCAGCTCCACCGCACCGGCCGGCGCGAACCCCGACACCAGCTCCGCCGCGAGCGAGGACACATAGCCGGCGAACCGGTCCCGCACCGGCGCCGGGCGGAACGGCGGCACGAACGGGTCCCGGTGCCGGGCGTGCGCCGCGCCGTCGGTCGACAGCATCGACGGGCCGACCACCCGGGCCGTCGAGAACCGCGGATCGTCCACTGTGAACGCTTCCGGGTCACGCATCACCCGCAGCGCCAGATCGTGGCGGGTGACCAGCCAGCCGTTCAGCACCGGCAGCCACGACACCGGCTCGGTGGCTCGCAGCCGGGCGAGCGCCGGGTGCGGGTCGGTGTCCAGCTGGGCGAGCGTGACCTCGGCTCCGATCGGGAACGTCATCGGCAGGAGTCTATGCGGCACAACGTTTCTGAAACGTGTCAACGGAGTTCCCTTGACGCTCTGGGAGCCACTCCACTAACGTGCTTGACGCCGATGTGAAACGTTTCACACGTGAGTACAGCCGGAGGCGGGTGAGCCCGGTGCCAGCGCTGCTCGAGCTCCGCGACGTGCACAAGTCGTTCGACGCGGTGCGGGCCCTGCGCGGCGTGTCGCTCGAGCTGCACGCCGGCGAGGTGCACGCGCTCGCGGGCGAGAACGGTGCCGGCAAGTCCACGGTGGTTCGCATCATCGGCGGCGAGCACCAGCCCGACGCGGGTGAGCTGCTGCTGGACGGCGAGCCCCGCCGCCTCGCCGGACCACGCGAGGCCCAGCAGCACGGGATCGCGGTGATCCACCAGGAACCGACCCAGTTCCCCGACCTCACGGTCGCGGAGAACGTGTTCATGGGCCGGCAGCCGCTGCGGTCCGGCCGGCGCATCGACCGCGCCGCGATGCGCCGCCGGACCGCCGAGCTGCTCGACTCGCTCGGCGTACCGATCGACGCGGACCGCGTCACCCGCGGGCTGTCCATCGCCGACCAGCAGATCATCGAGATCGCCAAGGCGCTCGCCGCCGACGCGCGGATCATCGTGATGGACGAGCCGACCGCCGCGCTGTCCACTGTGGAGGCGGCGCGGCTGTTCCGCGTCGCACGCCGGCTGGCCGAGGGCGGCGCGGCGCTGCTGTTCATCTCCCACCGGCTCGAGGAGCTGGCGGAGCTGTGCCAGCGGGTGACCGTGCTGCGCGACGGCGCGCTGGTCACCACCGCGCCCATGGCTGAGATGGACCGGGATGCGTTGGTGCGCAACATGGTTGGCCGCGCGGTCGAGGTGCTGTTCCCCGACCGCGTCCTCGAACCCGAGGCCGAGCCCGGTGCCGCCGCCCTGGAGGTGCGCGGGCTGAGCAGGGCCGGCGTGTACCACGACGTCTCCTTCGAGGTGCGGCGCGGCGAGATCGTCGGGCTCGCCGGACTGGTCGGCTCCGGCCGGTCCGAGGTGGCCAGGGCGATCTTCGGCGTGGACGAGCGCGACGCCGGCACGGTCACCGTGGACGGCCGGCCGCTGCGGGCCGCCGACCCGCGCGCGGCGATCGAGGCCGGGCTCGCCATGGTCCCGGAGGACCGCCGCGAGCAGGGGCTGGTGCTGGACCTGTCGATCGAGCGCAACGCCACACTCCCCCGGCTGGCCGCGGTGTCGCGCTGGGGCCTGGTGCGCCGGACGCGGGAGCACGCGGTCGCGGGCGAGTGGACGCGACGCCTCGGTGTGCGGCTGCGCCGGCTCACCGACCCGGTGGCGACGCTGTCGGGCGGCAACCAGCAGAAGGTCGTGCTGGGCAAGTGGCTCGCCACGAAGCCCGCCGTGCTGATCGTCGACGAACCGACCCGCGGCATCGACGTCGGCGCGAAGGTCGAGGTGCACGCCCTGCTCGCCGACCTCGCACGCGAGGGCATCGCCGTGCTGATGATCTCCTCGGAGCTGTCCGAGGTGCTCGGCATGGCCGACCGGGTGCTCGTGATGCACGAGGGCCGCATCGCCGCCGAGCTCGACCGTGGCGACGCCACCGAGGAGTCGGTCATGCAGGCCGCCACCGGGGGTTCCGCATGACCGCCACCAAGACCAGCACGCGCAGCGTGTTCGCGGGGCGCGAGCTCGGCATCGTCATCGCACTCGTCGTGGTCCTGGTGGCGGCCACCATCGCGCGGCCGAGCTTCCTGTCCGGGCAGGGCCTGCACGACCTGTTCCTCAACGCCTCGATCATCGCGCTGCTGGCGATCGGCCAGACGCTGCTGGTGATCACGCGCAACATCGACCTGTCGGTCGGCTCGGTGATGGGCCTGACCGCATTCCTCAGTGGACAGATGTTCCTCGGCGACCCGGACACGCCGGTGATCGTGGTGGTGCTGGCCGGCATCGCGCTGGGCGCGGTGTGCGGAGCGATCAACGGCGCGCTCGTGGCGATCGCCAAGGTGCCGGCCCTGGTCGTCACGCTCGGCACGCTGTACGTGTTCCGCGGCGTGGACTACGCGTGGGCGTCGGCCAGCGACACCCAGCAGGTCAACGCCTACCAGATGTCGCCGGACTTCCTGTCGTTCGGCAGCGGCGCGGTGCTGGGCGTGCCGAACCTGACGATCATCGCGCTCGCCGTGCTCGCGCTCGCCTCCTACGGCCTGCACAACTACCGGGCGGGCCGCGAGCTGTACGCGATCGGCTCCAACCCCGACGCCGCGCGCCTCGCCGGCATTCCCACCGGCCGGCGGGTGTTCGGCGCGTTCGTGATCTCCGGCGCGCTGGTCGGGCTCGGCGGCGTGCTGCACGCGGCGTACTTCGGCACGATCAACGCCTCGGTCGGCACCGGCGAGGAGCTGTCGGTGGTCGCCGCGGTGGTCGTCGGCGGGGTCGCGATCTTCGGCGGCAGCGGCACGGTCGTCGGTGCGGCCCTGGGCGCGCTGCTGCTCACGACGGTGACCAGCGCGCTGCCGATCCTCGGGGTGCCGGCGTTCTGGCAGCGTGCGGTGGACGGCGCCGCGCTGCTCGTGGCGATCTCGCTCGACCGGGCCGTGATGGTCCGGCTGGCCGCCCGGCTGCGCGAGGAACGCGGCCGCCGGCGTGGAACGGAGCCCGCGCCATGATGAACCGGTTGCTGCGTTGGGAAGGTGCGCTCGCGCTGCTGTTCGTGGTGGTGTTCGTATTCGGCACCACGAGCATCGACGGGTTCGCCGCGCCGGGGAACCTGAGCTTCCTGCTGCTGGACTACACCGAGGTCGCGCTGCTCGCGCTCGCCCTGGTGCCGATCATCATCACCGGGGAGATCGACCTGTCGGTGGCGTCGGTGCTCGGCTTCTGCTCGGCGCTGACCGGTGCGTTGTGGGACGTCGGCATGTCGTTCGAGATGATCGTGCCGCTGGTCGTCCTCGCCGGCATCGTGCTCGGCTCGGTCAACGCGGTGCTGATCGTGCGGTTCGGGCTGCCGTCGCTCGCGGTCACCATCGGCACGCTCGGCCTGTACCGCGGGCTCGCCTACGTCATCCTCGGCGACCGCGCGGTCACCGGTTTCCCGGAGAACTACCGTCCACTCGCGACCGACTCGATCGGGTTCCTGCCCTACGCCGCGATCGTCGTGCTCGTGGTCGGCGTCGCGATCGCCGTACTGGTACACCTGACCCCGGTCGGCCGCTCGCTCTACGCCATCGGGCTGGGCACGCAGACCGCGCGGTTCTCCGGCATCCGGGTCGACCGGGTGAAGATGGCGCTGTACCTGGTCTCCGGGGCGCTGGCCGCGCTCGCGTCGCTCATCT
Organism: Actinophytocola sp.; assembly: GCF_050699915.1. Taxonomy (GTDB): domain Bacteria; phylum Actinomycetota; class Actinomycetes; order Mycobacteriales; family Pseudonocardiaceae; genus Actinophytocola. The sequence goes on along the minus strand of NZ_JBOHGA010000122.1, from coordinate 12,683 downwards.
ACACCCTGCGCTACAACAGCGCCCGCGCCGACAACGCCAACGGCATGGAGCTCGTCGCCGTCGCCGCGGTGCTGCTCGGCGGCGTGTCGATCTTCGGCGGCCGCGGCACGGTCGCCGGCGTGGCGCTGGCCCTGCTCGCCATGGACGGCCTGCGCAACGTGCTGTTCCTCGACGACGTCAGCAACGAGATCCAGAACGTCATCACCGGACTGCTGCTGATTCTCTCCGTGCTAGTGCCGGTCGTGTTCAAACCGAGGAGGACCAAGGATGTTCCGCTCGAAACGACTTCTGTGGACGGTGAGCGCCGCCCTGACGCTGACGATGATCGCCGGCTGCGGCGGGACCACCAAGGGGTCTGACGCCGCCGAGGGCGAGGGCGACGCGGGCAGCGAGCGCAGCGCGAACCCCGACGCGCCGCTCGAGGAGGGCCTCGAGATCGCCTTCCTGCCCAAGGAGATCGACAACCCCTACATGACGGTGATGGACAAGGGCGGCACCGACGCGGTGGCCGAGCTCAAGGGCAAGGGCAAGGCGGTCGGCCCGTCCGACGCGCAGGCGTCCTCCCAGGTGTCCTACATCAACACGCTGATCCAACAGAAGCAGGACGCGATCGTGATCGCCGCGAACGACCCGAACGCGGTCGCCCCGGCGCTCAAGGACGCGATGAGCCAGGACATCGCCGTGGTGACGCTGGACTCCGACGCGGCCAAGGACGCCCGCGACGTGTTCATCAACCAGGCGAGCTCGGAGGAGATCGGCCGCTCGCAGGTCAAGCTGATCTCCGAGCAGATCGGCGGCGCCGGCAAGATCGCGATCCTGTCCGCGACGCCGAACGCGACGAACCAGAACACCTGGATCGAGTTCATGAAGGACGAGCTGGGCAAGCCCGAGTACGCGAAGATCGAGCTGCTGCCCGTGGTCTACGGCGACGACGACGACCAGAAGTCGTTCCAGGAGGCGCAGGCGCTGCTGCGGTCCAACCCGGATCTCAAGGGCATCATCTCCCCCACCACGGTCGGCATCGCGGCGGCCGCGCGGTACCTGTCGTCCTCGCCGTACAAGGGCAAGGTCAAGCTCACCGGGCTCGGCACGCCGAACCAGATGCGGGAGTTCGTCGAGGACGGCACGGTCACCGAGTTCGCGCTGTGGGACCCGGCCGAGCTCGGCTACCTGGCCGCGTACGCGGCGGCCGCGCTCGCGTCCGGCCAGATCAGCGGCGCGGAGGGCGAGAAGTTCGAAGCCGGCAAGCTCGGCGAGCGCACGATCGGCAAGGACGGAGAGGTCATCCTCGGCCCACCGACGACGTTCAACGCGGACAACATCGACGACTACGACTTCTGACCCATGAGAGTCTGCTTCCTGTTGCGGGTCAAGGCTTCCATGCTGGCGGAGTACCGTCGCCGGCATGAGGCCGTGTGGCCGGACATGCTGGCGGCGCTGCGCGAGACCGGCTGGCGGAACTACTCGCTGTTCCTGCGGCCGGACGGGTTGCTGGTCGGCTACTTCGAGACCGACGACCTTGACGCGGCGCTCGCCGGCATGGCGGCCACAGACGTCAACACCAGGTGGCAGGCCGAGATGGCGCCGTTCTTCGAAGAGTTGGCGGGCGGCGCGCCCGACGAGGGCATCGCGCCGCTCGCCGAGATCTTCCATCTCGACTAGGAGCAGCTCATGACCGACATGGCAGGCGTGCGGGCGGCGTTGCGGGTCCAGCACATCGAGACGCCGTCGTGGGCCTACGGGAACTCCGGCACCCGGTTCAAGGTGTTCGCGCAGGAGGGGGTGCCGCGCAACGCCTACGAGAAGATCGACGACGCGGCGCAGGTGCACCGGTTCACCGGGGTGGCGCCGACCGTGGCGCTGCACATTCCGTGGGACGCGGTGGCCGACTACGGCGACCTCGCGCGGCACGCCCGCGAGCGCGGGGTCGGCGTCGGGGCGATCAACCCGAACGTGTTCCAGGAGGACGACTACCGGCTCGGCAGCGTGTGCCACCCCGACCCGGCGGTGCGCCGCAAGGCGCTGGACCACCTGCTGGAGTGCGTCGACATCATGGACGTCACCGGATCGGCGGACCTGTCGCTGTGGTTCGCCGACGGGACGAACTACCCGGGCCAGGACTCGATCGCCGCGCGCCAGGAGCGGCTGTCCGAGGCGCTGACCGCGGTGTACTCGCGGCTGGGCGACGGGCAGCGGATGCTGTTGGAGTACAAGCTGTTCGAGCCGGCCTTCTACACGATGGACGTGCCGGACTGGGGCACGTCGTACGCTCACTGCGTCGACCTCGGGCCCGCCGCGCGGGTGCTCGTCGACACCGGCCACCACGCGCCGGGGACGAACATCGAGTTCATCGTGGCGTTCCTGCTGCGGCGCGCGCGGCTGGGCGGGTTCCACTTCAACTCCCGGTTCTACGCCGACGACGACCTGATGGTCGGCGCGGCGGACCCGTACCAGCTGTTCCGGATCATGGTGGAGATCGTGCTGGGCGGCGGCCTGTCCGCGGACTCGGGCGTCGCGTTCATGCTCGACCAGTGCCACAACATCGAGCCGAAGATCCCCGCCCTGATCCGCTCGGTGCTGAACGTGCAGGAGGCGACCGCCAAGGCGCTGCTCGTGGACGCTGCCGCGTTGCGGACCTACCAGGCCGAAGGCGACGTGCTGTCCGCGAACGCCGTGCTGACCGACGCCTTCGCCACCGATGTGCGGCCGCTGCTCGCGGAGTTACGGGAGGACATGGGCATCGACCCGGACCCGATCGCGGCGTACAAGCGGTCGGGCTACTTCGAGAAGATCCGCGACGAGCGCGCCGGCGGCGGCGCGGCCGGCTGGGGCGCCTGACTGGGTCTAGCCGATGCGGCGATCGAGGGCGCGCGGCACGTTCTGGCCGTCGCCCGGGTCGATGGCCGCGTAGATCAGTGCCTGTACGGACCGGGCGAACCGCTCCGTCTCGAGGTCGTCGTCGCGGCCCCGGCCGGCGATTCTGATCGCGAACCCGGTGAGATGCGCGGAAACCGTGTGGCTCAGCTCCACCGCGTCGAAATCCGAGCGCAACGTCACCTTGAACTGGCTGAGCCCGTTCTCGTAAACGGGCACCCAGCGCTGTGCGTAACTGTCGAGCAGTTCGCCGTACGCCGCGTGCCCGACGGATTTCCAGTTCTTGTCCATCGTCAGCAACAACGGGAACAGCCAGCAGCGCGCGAGGCGCACCCACAGCTTTAGGTCCTGGGTCGCGATCCGGGTGATCAGCTCGGCGAGGGACAGGTCCCCGCGGCGCACCGCGGGCAACGCCTCCAGCGCTCGTTTCGGTCCGCTGTCGAGCATCCGCCGCCACCGGGGATCGGTGCAGGCGTAGCGGACCATGCACATGAAGAAGTCCGACATGCCGCCCAGTCCCGGCCACCGGTCCTTGAAGCCGCCCTCGCCGATCCGGACCCCGCGGCGGGCATCCGGCGGCAGCTCCGCGAGCAGCCGCCGCGCGCGGCGGACGATGATCTCGCGGGTGATCCTTGCCCAGGCGAGCCCGTCCTTGCGGACCGGGCTGCGGCCCGTGACCTGATCGTCCAACTCACGAAATCCGGCTTCGACGAAGAGCATCGTCGACGTGAACGTCTTCCGCCGCCTGTTGCGCGGGTCGGCGAGGCTGTCCCGTTTGATGAATCCCCGGAACACCGAGGGCCAGTCGACTTCCTCGTTGAAGTTCACGCGATCCAGTGCACCACAGGGCGACTTGGGCCGGCAACGTCCTGACGGGGAGGTCCGCGACCGGATGGTGCGCGCCCGCTTTCTCGCTGCTACAACCGAAGGCGACTCGGCCGAGCCACCGTACCCGAACTGACCCATCCGAGGAGATGCCATGAAGCGCCGCGTGAGGTTCTGGCTGTTCGTCGTGACCGTCCTTCAGCTGCTGGCGGACGGCTGCTGAGCGATCCGGTAGGCCCGGCGAGCGGTGCCCTCCCAGACATCGTGCCGCTCGGCCGCCGAGAGGTTCGCCGTGAGCGTCGCCGCGGCCTCGACCACCTGGTCGTAGGTCGCGGCGAGCTCGCAGACCGGCCAGTCCGAGCCGAACATGACGCGCGCCGGGCCGAAGGTCGCGAGCACGTGGTCGGCGTACGGGGCGAGGTCCTCGTCCCGCCACGACGTCCAGTCCGCCTCGGTGACGAGTCCGGACAGCTTGCAGAACACGTTGGGGCGCCGGGCGAACTCGGTGATCGCACGGGCCCAGCCGTCGAGCTCGCGGGCGGCGATCGGGGGCTTGCCGGCGTGGTCGAGCACCAGCCGGGCGTCCGGGAGCCGGTCGGCGACGTCGGCGGCCGAGGCGTACTGGGCCGGGTTCACGAGCAGGTCGTAGGTGAGGCCGGCGGCGGCCACCGCCCGCAGGCCGCGCACGACATCGTCGCGCAGCAGCCAGTTCGGGTCGGGCTCGTTCTCGGCCTGGTGGCGGATGCCGACGAGCAGCTCGCGGTGCGGCAGCGCGGCGAGCCGGTCGGCGACGTCGGGCGCGGTCAGGTCGACCCAGCCGACGACGCCCGCGACCAGCTCGTCGCTCGCCGCCGCGGTGGCGAGGAACTCCGCGGTCTCCTCCATTGTGGACACCGTCTGCACGAGCAGCGTGGCGTCCGCGTCGGACACCCGGCGCAAGTCGTCCACTGTGTACGGACGACGGATCGGGTCCAGGGCGGCGCCGGCCAGCCAGGGGTACTCCCGGCGCGCCGGATCCCACAGGTGGTGGTGCGAGTCGATCACGAGGCCTCCTGCCGGATCGGCGCGTCGGCGCGCAGCAGGCCCTCGGCGACCAGGTCCGCCCACAGCGCCACCGGCACCGCGGCCGCCGCGCGGTCGGCGTTCACGTCGACCTGCGCCGGCGAGCTGGCACCGAGCACGACGCTCTCGACGGCCGGGTGCGCGGCCGGCAACGCGATCGCCGCCCGCGGCAGCTCGACGCCGTGCCGCTCGCAGATCTCCGCGATCCGCCGGGCGCGGGCCACGAGCTCTGGGGGCGCGGCCGCGTAGTCGTAGGTGTCGCCGGGCGTGCGCGAGGCGAGGATGCCGGAGTTGAACACGCCGGCCGCCATCACCCGCACGCCACGCTCCTCGCACAGCGGCAGCAGCTCGTCCAGGGCCGGCTGCTCGAGCAGCGTGTACCGGCCGGCGATCATCACGACGTCCACATCGGCGCGACGGACGAACTCGGCGAGCATCGAGTCGAAGTTCATGCCGAGCCCGATGCCTCGCAGTACGCCCTGGTCACGCAGCTCGGCGAGCGCGGGCAGTGCGCCCGTCAGGGCCTCGTCGACGTGGTCCTCCGGATCGTGCACGAAGGCGATGTCGACGCGGTCCAGGCCGAGCCGCGCCAGGCTCGACTCGAGCGAGCGGAGCACGCCGTCGCGGCTGTAGTCGCGGCGACGCTTGTGTGTTCGAGGGACGTCGAAGCCTTCGGTGTCCCGCTCCCCTTCCCTGCCCGGGTGTTCGACGAGCAGCCGGCCGACCTTGGTGGAGACGACGTACGCGTCCCGCGTCCGGCCCGCGAGCGCCGCGCCGAGCCGGCGTTCGGACAGGCCGAGGCCGTAGTGCGGGGCGGTGTCGAAGTAGCGGATGCCGCGCGCCCAGGCGGTGTCGACGATCGCCCGAGCGGTGTCGTCGGACATCGCGCGGTAGAGGTTGCCCAGCTGAGCGCAGCCGAGGCCGAGCTTCACGGCAGCTCCCAGACGAGGTCGAGACCGGTGTCGGTGCCGGAGTAGTCGTCCTCGACGTCGAGCAGCTCGGCCATGCGGGCCTGCCATGCCACGTTGGCGGGGTGGTCGCGCAGGGCCCGGCGCATGCCGGCGTAGTCGGCGACCTCGACGAGGTGGAAGAGGTCGAGGCCGTCGCGCCAGATGCGCCACGCGGACACGCCGGCCTCGCGCAGGGCGATGTCCAGCTCCGGGGGGATCACGGCGTGGACGCGCTCGTACTCGCGTTCCTTGCCCGGCCTGAGCCGAGTGTGCAGAGCTACCCGCATCGGGTCTCCGTTCGTGGCACTCTGGCGAGGGAAACATCCGAGGTCTGCCTGAAGGGTCGAGCCATGCCGGTCACCGACGAAGCGATCGACAAGATCAAGGGCATGATCATCTCCGGCGAGCTGGCGCCCGGCGACCGGCTGCCGAAGGAGGCGGACCTCGCGTCCCGACTGGGCCTGTCGCGCAGCTCGCTGCGGGAGGCGGTCAAGGCGTTGTGCCTGATCAGGGTGCTGGACGTGCGCCAGGGTGATGGTACGTACGTCACCAGCCTGGAGCCGAAGCTCCTCCTCGACGCGATGACGTTCGTGGTGGACTTCCACCGCGACGACACGGTGCTGGACTTCCTCGAGGTGCGCCGGATCATGGAGCCGGCCGCGACCGCGATGGCCGCGCTGCGAATGACCGATTCGGACATCGCTGAGCTAGCCGCCCTCCTGGAGGGCCTCGACGAGTCGCCGACCGTCGAGGCGCTGGTGGCAAACGACCTGGAGTTTCATCGCCGGATCGCAGTGGGGTCGGGCAACCCGGTGCTGTGCTCGCTGATCGACAGCCTCTCCGGCCCCACGACGAGGGCCCGCATCTGGCGCGGTCTGACCCAGGAGGGCGCGGTGGCGAAGACGCGGGAACAGCACCGCGCCATCTACGATGCGATCGCCGCTCGAGAGCCCGAGCTGGCTCGTTCGTGGGCGACGGTGCACGTGGCCGGGGTGGAGCAGTGGCTGCGCAACACGCTCGGGTCGGCCGACTAGCCGCGTGGCGCTGGTTCGGGGCCGGCGGTGGCCTCCGGCCCCCAATTTCCAGTCTACGCCTGGGGTCTGACACTTCCAGGCCGACGAGCGTCGCCTGTGGACAGCTCGCGATCGTGCTCTGGGCTCGCGGGGGCCCCCCGCATTCCAGTCTACGGACGAGGTCTGACGGAAACCGAGTCGCGGGACGGGGGTGTGGACAAGTGGGCGGTGCGAGTGGCATGTCAGGCCTTGGGGCGTGGGCGCAGGCCGTACATGCCGCCATCCACGGGCAACGCCGTACCGGTCGTCGAGGAGGACAGGGGGCTTGCCAGATAGGCGATCGCCTGGGCGACCTCCGCAGCCGTGACCAGGCGGCCCATCGGCTGGCGGGCGGCCAGCGCCGCGCGCTCCGCGGCCGGGTCGGCGGCCGCGGCCAGCAGGCGGCCCACCCACGGCGTGTCCGCCGTGCCGGGGCACACACAGTTGACCCGGATCCCGTCGTCGAGGTGGTCGGTCGCCATCGCCAGGGTGAACGACAGCACCGCACCCTTGCTCGCCGAGTACAGCACCCGGTTCGGCAACCCCTGCGTCGCCGCGATCGAGCACGTGTTCACCACCGACGCCACCAAAGAGTCCCGCAGGGCCGGCAGCGCGGCACTTGTCACGCGCGCCATGCCGACGACGTTCACGTCCAGTACCCGATGCCACTCGTCGGAGGAGTTGGCCGTCACGTCGCCCTGCGCGCCGATGCCCGCGTTGTTCACCAGCACGTCGAGACCGCCGAGCGACGACACCGCCGACGCGACCGCCGCCGTCACCGAGTCGTCGTCGGACACGTCGCAGCGCACCCCGTGCAGCGGCGCGGGCACGTCGGGGTTCAGGTCGAGCACGGCGACCCGCGCACCCCGCGAGGCGAGCAGGTCGGCGGTGGCCAGGCCGATGCCGGACGCACCACCGGTCACGATGGCACGCAGGTCGTCGAAGTCCGTCACGTGAGCCTCCACTCCGGACCGTCGGGAAAGGCGTACCGCTCCAGGCTCTCATCACGGATGCGTGCCGAGAAGCCCGGCCGCGTCGGCGCGAGGTACCGCCCGCCGCGCACCACGGCCGGGTCGGTGAAGTGCTCGTGCAGGTGGTCCACCCACTCGATGACCCGGCCGTCGTCGGTGCCGGACACCGCCACGTAGTCGAACATCGCCAGGTGCCGCACCAGCTCGCACAGCCCGACCCCGCCCGCGTGTGGGCACACCGGCACCCCGAACTTGGCCGCCAGCAACAGGATCGCCACGTTCTCGTTGACCCCGCCGACCCGCGCCGCGTCCAGCTGCAGCACCGACAGCGCCCCGGCGGCCAGCAGCTGCTTGAACACCACCCGGTTCTGCACGTGCTCGCCGGTCGCCACCCGGATCGGCGCCACCGCCTCGGCGATCGCTCGGTGGCCCAGCACGTCGTCCGGCGAGGTCGGCTCCTCGATCCAGTACGGGTCGTACGGCGCGAGCGCGCGCATCCACTCGATCGCCGGGCCGACGTCCCACCGCTGGTTCGCGTCCACGGCGATCCGCACCTCCGGGCCCACCGCCGAACGAACCAGCCGCAGCCGGCGCACGTCGTCGTCGATCGCGGCGCCCACCTTCAGCTTGATCATGTCGAAGCCGTCCGCGACCGCCTGCTTCGCCAGCCGCACCAGCTTCTCGTCGGAGTAGCCGAGCCAGCCGGCGCTCGTGCTGTACGCCCGGTACCCCGCGGCCCGCAGGTGCGCGGCACGCGAAGCCCGCCCGGGCGCGGCGGCCCGCAGGATCGCCAGCGCCTCGGCCTCGGTGAGCGCGTCGGTCAGGTACCGGAAGTCCACCAGCCCGACGATCTCCTCGGGCGACATCGCCGCCAGGAAGCTCCACAGTGGACTGTCCGCGCGCCGGGCGGCGAGGTCCCACGCGGCGTTGACCACCGCGCCGATCGCCATGTGCGCCACGCCCTTCTCCGGCCCGAGCCAGCGCAGCTGCGAGTCGCCGACGAGATCCCGGGACAACGCCGCGAGCGCACCCGCCGTGTCCGGCACCGGCCGGCCCACGACCATGCTGCCGAGCGCCCGGATCGCGGCTGCCTGCACGTCGTTGCCGCGCCCGATCGTGAACGCGAAGCCGTAGCCGAAAGGCCCGTCGTCGGTGCGCAGCACGACATAGGCGGCCGAGTAGTCCGGGTCCGGGTTCATCGCATCCGAGCCGTCGAGCTCCCGGGACGTGGGGAACCGGATGTCCAGCACGTCCAGGCCGACGATGCGCGGCATGCGTCCCCCTAACCTCGACGAACGACCAGACATCCGATGTATATCTGATCAGCACGACGGAATCCAGAGCACTGCAGGTAGCTGACGGAGATTGATCCGATCAGTGCGCGTGCCCGCCGAGTGCCTGGTGGCGGATCTCCGCCATGGCGGAGGTCGGCCACGCCGATCGCTGTCCGCGCCGCGAGCCGGAGCAAATACTGGGCGCGCGAGGCGTCCGCATGAGTACGCCACATGACGAAGGGCACGTTGTATGAGACCGAGAATCCCCTTAGTGGTCGCGGTCGTGGCCGCGGTCACCGTCGCGTTGGTGCCGGGTCAGGCCACCGCCGCGACCGCGGCACCGGCCACCCCGGCAGCCGAGGGTTTCGCCGCTCCCCTGAGCCTGTCGGCACACCGGCTCGGCACCGCGGGTCAGGCCCAGCTCGACGCGATCACCGCGCACCTGCCGAGCGACTGGCAGGACCGGCTCGCCGCCTTCCGGGCGAAGCTGGACGTCGAGCAGACCAGCACCGAGCGGGTGGCCGACGCCATCGACCCGTCGCAGTACGAGTGCGGGCCGACGGCGTTCCGCAACTACATCGACGACCTGCTCGCCCCCGTCCCCCCGGACACGCTGTTCGTTCTGGCCCTGCTCGGCGTGCTCGACTATGCGACCTATGACGCGCTGTTCTTCGGCACGCCGCGCAACACCGCGGACTACGGCCTGCCGGCGGGCTACAAGGGTCCGATCACCAAGGCCTTCACCAACGCCCAGCGGTTCTGGGACGTCAACCTGTTCGACGTGAAGTCGCTGGCCATGCAGAGCGACATGCTCGCCGACCACGCCCGCGTCACCCGCATCATCGGCGTCCTGTTCGGGGTCTCCGAGGCCGAGGCCGCGGAGGTCGCGACCGAGGTACAGGCGCTGCTCAACTCCACGCCGGGCCTGGACGGCGGGGCGAACCCGATCTTCACGCTCAACGCGTTCGCGTTCAGCGCGGAGGGCGAGACCGACCCGATCTTCGAGGGCATTCCGGACAAGATGGTGTTCGGCGAGGGCCTGACCGAGGCGATGGACGTGCTCGGCCTGGGCACGACCGGCGCGCAGGCCGTGGTCGGCCACGAGATGGCCCACCACGTCCAGTACGAGCAGAACCTGTTCGACAGCCCGCTGACCGGGCCGGAGGCCACCCGCCGCACCGAGCTGATGGCTGACACGTTCGGCACCTACCAAGTCGCCCACAAGCGTGGGCTCGGGTTCAACGCGGTGCAGCTGCACCGTGCCGAGCAGGCCTTCTACGAGGTCGGCGACTGCTCGTTCGACAGCCCCGGCCACCACGGCACACCGAACCAGCGCCTGCGGGCGGCGGTCTTCGGTCGTCAGCTCGCCGCGAAGGCCACGGCGCCGTTCCCGGTCCAGCCGTCGCTGGTGCTGGCCGAGAAGTTCGAGAAGAAACTGCCCAACCTGGTCCGCCCGGACGCGAAGAACCGCCCGGCGGCCTGATCTCCACCCCTTCGACGGCCCGTCGCGGCTGGTGTCACAGCCAGCCGCGGCGGGCCGCCTGCACGCCGAGCTGGAACCGGCTGCGCGCGGCGAGCGACTCCTGCAGCGCCATGATCCGCCGGGTGACGGTCCGCTCGCTCACGCACAGCTCGCGGGCGATCGCGCCGTCGGTGAGGCCGGCGCCGAGCAGTGACAGCAGCCGCCGGGTGTCCTTCGTCGGCCCCTCCCCGGCCTTCCCGACCGCGCGGCGGCCGGCCGTGATCGGCACGCCGAGCGTCCAGTACGTCTCGACCATCCCGATCAGCGAGTCCAGGAAGCCGCCGTCGAAGAACATCAGCCCGTGCAGCCGCTCGGGCCCGGGCATCGGGGCGACGAGGATCGCGCGCCTGCCGTCCGCGATCGAGAGGTTGCACGGCACGTCGGGGAAGACCCGCGCGGACTCGCCTGCCTCGACCGACTCCCGCACCAGCGCCATCACCTCGTCCCGGCGAAGGATCTGCGCGCCGTACACCACGCGGTAGGCGACCCCGCGGCGCAGCGCCTCGGCCGCCCCCGCCTGCCGGGTCGGCGGCGGCGCGCTGTTCCCGCTCGGGCCGATCGACAGCGCCAGCACCTCGTGCTCGGCCTCGGTGTGCAGCCGTGTGGTCTCGGCCATGACGCGGTCGGTGGTGGTGAGGACCTCCAGGTAGTCCGGCGTCGGGGCCTGGCGCGCCCAGACCTGGGCGAGCGCCTCGGAGGCCTCCCGTGCCTCGGCGGCGGCCCGCACGTACCGGTCGGCGAGCGCCTGCAAGGGCAGTCGGGGCGGCAGCGGCTCGAGCACGCCGGCGTCGACCTGCACCAGCCCGAGCTCGGTGAGCTCCTCGATGACGCCGGAGAGCGCGCCCGGCCCGATCCCGACGCTGTCGCCGAGCGCCCGCGGATCCCGGTGCCCGTCCTGCACGATCGCGCGGTAGACGCGCTCGGTCAGCTCGGCCAGCCCGACATTGCCAGAGATGTAGGAAACGGACATGTCCCCACCCGTAAAGCCCGCCCCGACGCCGGCTCATGTTAGACCGGCGCCACCGACGACCTCAATCGATTGATCATCTCCATTCGCTTACGGGGCCGTGCATGTCACGGGCGTCAGCGCACCAGGAGGACTTCCAGGTTGCGCGGGCCGTGCACGCCCTCCACGCGGTCCAGCTCGATGTCGCTCGTCGCGGAGGGGCCGCTGATGAACGTCAGCGGGCGCACCGGGTCCAGGCGGGCCAGCGCCTCGGGCACGGTGCCCGCGAGCTGCGACTCGTGGACCACGCACAGGTGGTAGTCCGGCAGCAGGGTCAGCGCGCGCCGGCCCTGCGCCTCGCCCGCGTCGAGCACGATCGTGCCCGTCTCGGCGATCGCCACCGCGCAGCCGGTCAGCACGCCGTCCGACCGGTCCAGCGTCGCGCGCGGCAGCGGGTGCGCCGGCGCGTCCAGCGACCACACCACCTCCCCCACCCGCCACCAGCCCGGCAGGTCCGCGGGCGCGACCATGGCGCGTGCATCCCGTGCACGCAACGACTCCTCGATGCGCAACGGCAGTGCCGACTCGCGCACCCGATGGACCACCGCGCGGTAGTCGGCGACCCGCCGCGCGAACAGCTCCACCACGTCGCCGACGTCGCGTGTCCGGGCGTAGTCGCGTTGCACCGCGGGCGGTCGCGGCCTGTCCGACAGCGCCTGGCGAATCCGGCCGAGCACGACCTCCCGGGAGTCAGCCACGGGTCCGACTCCACCACGCCGAGAACGACTCCGCGGGCGGCGCCGGCACGTCGCGCGAGTCCGTCCAGCGCGACCCCGGCCACGGCAGCCGCTTGATCCGCCCGCGCCGGGCGACCAGTCGGAGCAACGACAGCAGCCGCTGCGCGATGCGGAACCGGCCGGCCCCGGACATGACCCACGACGCAGCCGCCATCGCCACCGCCTCCGGCGTGTACGGGCCCTTCGCCTCGACCGCCTTGCCGCGCAGGTGAACCAGCACCTCCGGGATGTCGATCCGCACCGGGCACACCTCGTAGCACGCACCGCACAGCGAGGACGCAAAGGGCAGCGAGCGCAGCAGCGCGTCGGTTTCCGCATCGCCGGACCCGCCGCCCAGCTGCGGGGTGAGGATCGCGCCGATCGGCCCCGGATACACCGAGCCGTACGCCTGGCCGCCGGTCCGCTCGTAC
>NZ_JBOHGA010000121.1:0-18598 GCF_050699915.1 Actinophytocola sp. | reverse complement strand
GCCCAGGCCCTGGCCACGGGCGCCCGCGCGGTGGCCGTCTCCCGCTCGACCGCGGCCGAGGACGTCCAGCTCGCCCTCTACGCCGAGGCCAAGCGACGGGGCTACGAACACGGCGGCTTCCCGATGCCGCGCATCCTCGCCGGCCCGGACGCGGTCGCCGAGCTGATCGACACGACGCCGGCCGACATCGTGCTCAACGCCGTCACCGGCTCCCTCGGGCTCGAGCCGACGCTGCGTGCGCTCGCAACCGGCGCCACGCTCGCCCTCGCGAACAAGGAGTCGCTCATCGCCGGCGGCCCGCTCGTGCTGCGGGCGGCGAAGCCGGGCCAGATCGTGCCGGTCGACTCCGAGCACTCGGCCATCGCCCAGTGCCTGCGTGGCGGGCAGACCCGCGAGGTCGACCGGCTGGTGCTGACCGCGTCGGGCGGGCCGTTTCGCGGCCGGCGAAGCGCGGACCTGACCGACGTCACGGTCGCCGACGCGATGGCCCACCCGACCTGGGACATGGGCCCGGTCGTCACGATCAACTCGGCCACCCTGGTCAACAAGGGCCTGGAGCTGATCGAGGCGCACCTGCTGTTCGACGTTCCCTACGAGCGGATCGACGTGGTCGTGCACCCGCAGTCGGTGATCCACTCGATGGTCACCTTCACCGACGGCTCCACGCTGGCCCAGGCCAGCCCGCCGGACATGCGGCTGCCTATCTCGCTGGCCCTGGGCTGGCCGGACCGGGTGCCCGGCGCGGCCCGGCCGAACACCTGGGACACGGCGTCGGCCTGGACGTTCGAGCCGCTGGACGACGACAACTTCCCGGCCGTGCGGCTCGCCCGGCAGGCCGGCGAGGCGGGCGGCTGCCTGCCGGCGATCTACAACGCGGCGAACGAGGAGGCGGTCACCGCCTTCACCGAAGGAAACACGGCCTTCACGGACATCGTGGAGACTGTGCACCAAGTGCTCGACGCCGCGGACGGCTGGCACGGCGAACCGTCCGGGGTCGAGGAGGTGCTTGCCGCGGAGCGCTGGGCGCGTGCCCAGGCCAGGCAGCGCCTAGGTGCAACGGCAGAGCTCGGGGCCACCGGGCGGGGAGAGGACTGACAACGTGCTCGCGTGGATCCTGGGGATCATCCTGTTCGCGCTGGGAATCTGCATCTCCGTCGCGCTGCACGAGGCCGGCCACATGGGCGCGGCCAAGATGTTCGGGATGCGTGTGCGCCGGTACTTCATCGGCTTCGGCCCCACGCTCTGGTCGTTCCGCAAGGGCGATACCGAGTACGGCCTGAAGGCGATCCCGGCCGGCGGGTTCTGCGACATCGCCGGCATGACCGCGCTCGACGAGGTGACCCCGCAGGAGGCGCCGCGCGCGATGTGGCGCTTCGCCACGTGGAAGCGCTTCGTGGTGATGGTCGCCGGCTCGGTCACCCACTTCATTCTCGGGTTCATCATCCTGTACCTGATGGCCATCACGATGGGCCTGCCGAACCTGAGCTTCGACGTCAACACGGTCAAGCCCGAGGTCGGGACCGTCAACGACTGCGTGGTGGACAAGACCACCACGGCGCAGTCCAAGTGTGCGCCGGACGCCGCCGCGCCGGCCAAGGACGCCGGTCTGCGCCCGGGCGACCTGGTTCAGTCCATCGACGGCACCCCGACGCCGACCTGGCAGGACATGGTCGCCAAGGTCGAGAAGCTGTCCGGGCCGGCCGAGTTCGTGGTCAAGCGGGGGACCGAGACGGTCACGCTGACCGTCGACGTGGCCCAGGTGTCGACAGCCCAGGGCGATGTCGGCGCGATCGGCGTCTCGGTGGCCCTGCCGCCGGCCGTGAACACCTACGGCGCGCTCGACGGCTTCGGCGGCGCGACGAGCTTCACCGGCGAGATGTTCGTCGGCGTGTGGAACGGGCTGCTGGCCTTCCCGGAGAAGATCCCGAAGGTCGTCGAGGCGATCGGCGGCGCCGAGCGGGACCCGGAGACGCCGGTCAGCGTGGTCGGCGCCAGCATCATCGGCGGCGACGCGGTGGAGCGTGGGCTGTGGGAGATGTTCCTGCTGCTGCTCGCCACGCTGAACTTCTTCGTCGGCGTGTTCAACCTGCTCCCGCTGCTGCCGCTGGACGGCGGGCACATCGCGGTCCTGTTCTACGAGAAGGTCCGGGACTGGCTGAGGTCGCTGCGCGGCAAGCCGGCCGCGGGTCCGGCCGACTACTCCAAGTTGTCCGCCGTGACCTTGGTTGTCGTAGTCATCTTCGGCGCCGTCACCTTGTTGACCGTCACAGCGGACATCGTGAACCCGATCCGAATACCTCAGTAGGCTGAAAGCATGACCGAAGGCATCATGCTGGGCATGCCCGCGACTCCGCCGCCCGTGCTGGCGGAGCGGCGGAGAACCAGGCAGCTGATGGTCGGCAAGGTCGGCGTCGGCAGTGAGCACCCGGTCTCGGTGCAGTCGATGACCACCACGCTCACCGCCGATGTGAACGCGACCTTGCAGCAGATCGCCGAGCTCACCGCGGCCGGGTGCGACATCGTGCGGGTGGCCTGTCCGTCCCAGGACGACGCCGAGGCGCTGCCGGCCATCGCGGCCAAGTCGCAGATCCCGGTGATCGCGGACATCCACTTCCAGCCGCGCTACGTGTTCGCGGCCATCGAGGCCGGCTGCGCGGCGGTGCGGGTGAACCCCGGCAACATCAAGAAGTTCGACGACAAGGTCGCCGAGATCGCGGCCGCCGCGCGCGACCACGGGACGCCGATCCGCATCGGCGTCAACGCCGGCTCGCTGGACCCGCGGCTGCTGAAGAAGTACGGCAAGGCGACGCCCGAGGCGCTGGCGGAGTCGGCGCTGTGGGAGGCGTCCCTGTTCGCCGAGCACGACTTCCACGACATCAAGATCTCGGTGAAGCACAACGACCCGGTGGTCATGGTGCGGGCCTACGAGCTGCTCGCCGAGCAGTGCGACTACCCGCTGCACCTCGGCGTCACCGAGGCGGGGCCGGCGTTCCAGGGCACGATCAAGTCGGCGGTGGCGTTCGGCGCGCTGCTGCGGCAGGGGATCGGCGACACCATCCGCGTGTCGCTGTCCGCGCCGCCGGTCGAGGAGGTCAAGGTCGGCGCGCAGATCCTGCAGTCGCTGAACCTGCGGCCGCGCAAGCTGGAGATCGTCTCGTGCCCGTCGTGCGGGCGGGCTCAGGTGGACGTCTACAAGCTGGCCGACGAGGTCACCGCGGGGCTGGAGGGCATGGAGGTGCCGCTTCGCGTCGCGGTGATGGGCTGCGTGGTGAACGGCCCGGGCGAGGCCCGCGAGGCCGACCTCGGGGTGGCATCGGGCAACGGCAAGGGCCAGATCTTCGTGAATGGCAAGGTCATCAAGACCGTCCCGGAACACCAGATCGTGGAGACGCTGATCGAGGAGGCCATGCGCATCGCCGAGGAGGCGGACGAGTCCGCCTCCGGCGAGCCCGTGGTGACCGTCTCCTGACTCAGTGCTGCTCGGCCGTGTCGGGGGCGAACTGGGCGAGTGCCATCCCGAGGGCCGCCTCGATCTCGTCCGCGTTGGCTGTGCCCGAGCTCTCGACCACGCCCTTCCACACGTGCACGGCGCCCTCCGCGAACGCCAGGCCCTCCGGTGAGCTCGCCGCCGCGACCGGGTCGTCGCTGACCTCGCCGCGCAGGTACAGGCCCAGCGCGAGCAGCCCGCCGTCCCACCCGGGGCCCACGAAGAGCGCGCCCGCGCCGCTGCCGGCCATCGCGATCGGCACGGTGTGGTCGAGCTCCAGCACCGTGTCGTCGCCCTGCGCCGTCAGCCGGATCGCGACCAGGCTCGTCGGGCCGCCGAAGGTCAGCTCGAGCAGCTTGGGCGGCTCGCACCGGAGGATCTCGCCTCCGGCGTTGCCCTCCAGCTGAAAGGTCCCGCCGACGCGCAGGTCGCCGCTCAGCGGCATGAACCAGCGTTTCACCCGGTCCGGGTCGGTCACCGCCTCCCACACGTCCTCGGGGGAGGCGGCGGGGTACGTCCGGCGCAGCAGCGCGCCGACGACCTCGCCGTCCTCGCCCGGCCGCTTGACGACCTCACGGTGGATGACTTCCAGCTCAGCAGTAATGTCGATCATGAGGGAAATCTAACAGCACCGACTTATATAAGTCAATGCTTTACTTCATAACGAAGCAGCACGATGTCGTCCGGGAACCGGCGTGTCTCGGTCAGGCGCAGGTTCACCCAGCTGTCCAAGGCCGAGAAGAACGGCGTGCCGCCGCCGACCAGCACCGGCGCGGTCATCAGCAGGTACTCGTCGATCAGCCCGGCCCGCATGGCCGCCCCGGCCAGCGTCGCGCCGCCGATGTCGAGTGGGGCGCCGTCCTCGGCCTTGAGCCGGGCGATCTCCGCGACCGCGTCGCCCCGCACCAGGCGGGTGTTCCAGTCGACCTTCTCCACCGTCGAGGAGAACACCACCTTCGGCTTCTCCCGCCAGAGCCGCGCGTACTCGATCTCTATCGGCGTGGCGCCGGGCTGCTCGTCGCCGGTCGGCCAGTAGGCGCTCATCACCTCCCACAGCTTGCGCCCGTACAGGGAGCCGCCGGACTCGCGCGTCTGGTCGTTGAACCACTGGTGCAGCTCGTCGCTCGGCACGCTCCACGCGATGTCGTCGCCCGCCGCGGCGATGTAGCCGTCCAGCGACACGTTCATGAGGTAGGTCAGCTTCCGCATCGTGTGTCTCCCGCGCTCGTGGGTGGGTCTCGTGGATACAGACTTCACCCCGCGCGAAAACTCATCGGCTGGGGACCCGGTAGGCGATCTGCGCGCGCAGGTAGTCCTCGTGCTCCGGGCTCACCGCGTCGGCCGGCTCGAGCACCCGGCGGATCTCGATCTCGCCATCGCACGGGCAGCGGCGCACCCACGCCAGCGCCTCGCGCCGCGACGCCACCTCGATCAGCCAGTAGCCGCTCGCCGGATCGGGGACCTCGCACTCCTCGAACGTGGCCCGTCCACCGGCGAACCGCACCCGGGCGCCCCGCGCGCTCGAGGCCGGTACGTCCGCGGCGAGCAGCACGCCGGCACGCGCCAGCTCCTCGTTGTACCGCCACAGCGCGGCCGCGGTGGGCGGGACGCCCTCCGCCGTGGCCAGGACCAGGAAACGCATGGCGGCCTCCTTCCGTTCGGGTTTCGCACTGACACGTCGGGGCAGGCCGGCCCGAATCGACACCATCGGGCGAATTTCTGATGCGGGTTAGCGTCGGCGGGTCTCTGCTGTCCCGGACGCCGGTCATCTGGCACGCTTGGCGATGTGTTGCGGCTTGCTGGAGCGCGGCTGCTCGACGAGCGGGACCGGATGGCTGTGCGCGCGATGCTCACGGCGGACCCGGTCGCGTCCTGCATGGTCGCCTCGCGCATCGAGACCCTCGGCATGGACCCGTGGCGGCTGGGCGGCGAGCTGTGGGGTTGCGAGCCGCGCGGGTTCCGCAATGGCCGGCTGGACTCCCTCTGCTTCGCCGGCTCGAACCTGATCCCGTTGCAGGGCAACCGGTCCGCGCTGCGTGCGTTCGCCGACCGGGCGCTGCGCCGGCGGCGGATGTGCTCGTCGGTCGTCGGCCCGGCGGAGCAGGTCCTTGGCCTGTGGTCGGAGTTGGAGCTCGACTGGGGGCCGGCGCGCGAGGTGCGCGACGACCAGCCGCTGATGTCGACGTCCAACCCCGCGCGCATCCGGGCCGACCAGCAGGTTCGGCCCGTGCGACCGGACGAGCTCGACCGCTATCTGCCGGCGGCCGTCGCCATGTTCATCGAGGAGGTCGGCGTCGACCCGCGGGCCGGCGACGGCGGGGTGAGCTACCGCGCCCGGGTCGCCGAGCTGATCGCGGCCGGCCGCGCGTTCGCCCGCTTCGAGGGCGGCGAGGTGGTGTTCAAGGCGGAGATCGGCGCGCTGTCCAACGCGGTCGGCCAGATCCAGGGCGTGTGGGTGCACCCCGACCGTCGCGGGCACGGCATGGGCACTGCGGGGACGGCGGCCGTGGTCAACCGGCTCGTCCGGGGGCTCGGGCGCACCGCGAGCCTGTACGTCAACGCCTACAACGCGGTGGCGCAGTCGGCCTACCGCCGGATCGGCTTCCGCCGGGTCGGGCAGTACGCCACCGTGTTGTTTTAACCGCTTCGTGAGAGTCGGCCATACTCTCCGACGTGCGCGTCTCCCATCGCCGTGCGGCCGGTGTCCTCGCCGCGGTCCTGCTCGTGCTGCCCGTCGCCGGTTGCGGGGTGTTCGGCGACTCCGGGCCGACGGCCGAGGACATCGCGGCGGACTACCTGGGCGCCTTCGCGCGGGGTGACAACGGGGCGGCGGCGAACCTGACCGACTCGCCGGACTCGGCGAAGAAGCTGCTGTCGAGCCTGCGCGCCGACCTCGCGCCGCGGAAGGTGTCCGCGCAGCTGGGCGCGGTCGAGACCAGCGAGACCACGGCGAAGGCGGACTTCGACGTCACGTGGGACTTCGGGAACGACCGCCGGTGGGAGTACGAGGGCCGGCTGGAGCTGCGCGGCGAGGACGACGCGTGGAAGGTGCACTGGTCCACCACGGCCGTGCACCCCGAGCTCGGCGAGCAGCAGTCGATCGCCCTGCAGAACCAGCAGCCCGACCTCGCGCCCGTGCTGGACCGCGAGGGCGTCCCGGTGATGTCGCCCGAACGGGTCGTCTCGGTGCTGTTCGAACCGGCGAAGGCCGGGGACGCGGAGGCGGTGGCCGGCTCGCTCGCGGACGCGGTGGGCGGGTACGACCGGACGATCACCCAGAAGTCCATCTTGGACGGTGCGAGCAAGGTGCCGGAGGGTCAGCCATACCAGGTGCTCGCGCTCCGGTCGACGGACTACGAGCGGGTGAAGCCGCGGATCTACGACCTGCCCGGGGTGCGGTTCACCGCGTCCCCGCGCCTGCTCCCGGACGACAAGTTGCTGGCGCCCGCGCTGCTCCCGGGCGTCCGCAAGCTGGTCGAGGACGAGCTGATCGGCAAGGCCGGCTGGCGGGTGATCACGACGGACGTGTCGGGCGCCGAGGTGTCGGAGCTGTTCTCGAAGGCGGCCGAGCCCGCGGAGGCGGCGCGCGTCACGCTGAGCGTCAAGGCACAGAACGCCGCACAGTCGGCCCTGGCGGCCGTGAAGACCCCGTCGATGCTGGTGGCGATGCAGGCGTCGACGGGCGAGCTGCTGGCCGTGGCGCAGAACGCGCCGGCGGACGCGCAGGGCGCGCTGGCGCTGACCGGGCGCTACCCGCCCGGGTCGACGTTCAAGATCGTGACCGCGATCGCGGGCATCGAGGCGGGCAAGACGCAGCCGACCGCGCGCGTCGGCTGCCCGAGCACGGTGACGATCGACGGCCGGGTGGTGCCGAACCACAACCGGTTCGACAAGGGCACGATCCCGCTGCACAGCGCTTTCGCGTTCTCCTGCAACACGACGTTCGCGAAGCTCGCGACCGAGCTGGAGCCGTCGGCGTTGACCGACACCGCCCGCCGCCTTGGGCTGGGCGCCGACTTCGTGATGCGCGGCGCGACGACGGTCACCGGCTCGGTGCCGCCCGCGACGGACGTCGTGGAGCGTGCGGAGGACGGGTTCGGCCAGGGCAGGGTGGTGGCGAGCCCCTTCGGCATGGCGCTGGTCGCGGCCACGGTGGCGGCGGGCGAGATGCCGACCCCGAAGCTGCTGGCCGGTTCCAGCACGGAGTCGGACGTGGCGGACCCGGAGCCGGTCGACCCGCAGGTCCTGACCGCGATGCGCTCGATGATGCAGGAGGTCACCCGGCGGACGCCGGCGCTGGCGAGCTTCCCGGACGTCCGGGGCAAGACGGGCACCGCGCAGTTCGGCGACGGCCGGCACGCGCACGCCTGGTACGTGGCCTTCCGCGGCGACCTCGCCTTCGCGATCCTGCTGACCGACGCGGGCGCGTCCACCCGGGCGGTGGAGGCCGCGACCCGTTTCCTGACCGCGTTGCGCTGACCCGCGCAGGCGCGCAACCCCGTGCGGCGGCGCCGGTTCGGCCGTTCGTCACGCGGGTCGGGGAGGGCATCGTAGGGTGGGGCCATGTCCGTACGTGCTCCACTCAAGCCCGGCGTCCAGTCGCCGCGGCGGCAGGTTCCGTCCTCGATCGCACGGCCCGAGTACGTGGACAAGCCCGCGCCGCAGCGCAACACCGAGCCCTGGGCGCAGACCGACGAGACGATCGAGGCCATGCGGGTCGCCGGCAGGATCGCCGCGCAGGCGCTCCAGGAGGGCGGCAAGGCCGTCAAGCCCGGCGCCGTCACCGACGACGTCGACGCCGTGGTGCACGAGTTCCTCCTCGACCACGGCGCCTACCCGTCCACGCTGGGCTACCGGCGGTTCCCCAAGTCGTGCTGCACGTCCCTCAACGAGGTGATCTGCCACGGCATCCCGGACACCACCGAGATCCAGGACGGCGACATCGTCAACATCGACGTCACCGCGTTCATCGGCGGCGTCCACGGCGACACCAACGCCACCTTCCTGGCCGGCGAGGTCGACGACGAGGTCCGGCTGCTCGTCGAGCGGACCCACGAGGCGACCATGCGCGCCATCAAGGCCGTCCGCCCCGGCCGGCGGCTGAACGTGATCGGTCGCGTCATCGAGGCGTACGCCAAGCGGTTCGACTACGGCGTCGTCCGCGACTTCACCGGGCACGGCATCGCCCGGTCGTTCCACAGCGGGCTGGTCATCCTGCACTACGAGGAGCCCAGCGTCGAAACCCTCATCGAGAAGGGCATGACCTTCACGATCGAGCCGATGATCACCCTCGGCGGCATCGACTACGACATCTGGGACGACGGCTGGACGGTCACCACCAAGGACAAGAGCTGGACCGCCCAGTTCGAGCACACCCTCGTGGTCACCGACGACGGCGCCGAGATCCTCACGCTGCCCTGAGCAGCTCCGCCAGCACCTCGAGCACGGCCACCGCGACCGGGTCGGGATCGGTGGCCGGCGCCAGGTGGTGGGAGTCGAGGCGGCGTACCGGCCAACCGAGCCCGGACGCCGCGTCGACGTCCGCCTCGTAGGCCGACGACAGCGCGACGTAGCCCGCGGGCCCGGACCACTCGACGTCCGGCCGCGGCTCCTTGAGGAACGCCACCGGCACCGCGGGCGCCTCGTCCGCGATCTCGGCCCGCAGCTCCTCGTCGTCGACCAGCTCGAGCGGGTCCGGCGAGAACCAGCGATGCCAGCGCGGCAGCTGCCCCTCCCGCGACGCCGCCTTCAGCCGCGGGTACAGCTCCGCGGGCACCGTGTCGCGCCAGCTGCGGCCGGGAGTGGGCAGCCCGGCGTCGACGAACACCAGGCCGGTCACCGTGTCCTCGAGCGCGTCCGCGAACGCCGGCAGCAGCGGGCCGGCCCCGCTGTGCCCGATCAGCACCACCGGCCCGGTCAACTCCTCCTCGCTCATCGCGTCGGCGAACGAGCCGACCAGTACCTGGTGCACCGGCGCGGACACCACGCTCGGCCGCAGGTCCAGCAGCACCGCCGGGTGGCCGTGCGCGGCGAGCGCGTCGGCGAGCGGGCGCAGGCTGGCCGGCCCGAGGAACGGGCTGTGCACCAGTACGGCGGTGATCGTGGGCGCGGGCATGACCGCGATGATGGCAGACGGCACGGCGGAGGGAGCGGGAGATGGGCGGTGCGTTGTTGGTCGCCGGCACGTCCTCGGACGCCGGCAAGAGCGTGCTGGTGGCCGGGCTGTGCCGCTGGCTCGCGCGCCGTGGCGCGGCGGTGGCGCCGTTCAAGGCGCAGAACATGTCGAACAACTCCGCCGTCACGCCAGACGGCGGCGAGATCGGCCGGGCGCAGGCGATGCAGGCCGCGGCCTGCGGGCTGGAGCCGAGCGTGCGGTTCAACCCGGTGCTGCTCAAGCCCGGCTCGGACCGCAGCTCGCAGGTCGTCGTGCTCGGCCGGCCGGTCGGGGTGGCGGACGCGTCGTCCTACCGGCGGTTCGACCTGCTCGACACCGTGCTGTCCACATTGGACGGACTGCGGTCGGAGTTCGACGTCGTGGTGTGCGAGGGCGCCGGCTCACCCGCGGAGATCAATCTGCGCGCCGGCGACATCGCGAACCTCGGCCTGGCTCGGGCGGCGGGGCTGCCGCTGCTCGTCGTCGGCGACATCGACCGAGGCGGGGTGCTCGCGCACCTGTTCGGCACGCTCGCCGTGCTCGACCCGGCGGACCAGGCGCTCGTCGCCGGCTTCGTGGTCAACAAGTTCCGCGGCTCGCTCGAGCTGCTGGCGCCCGGCCTCACCCGGCTGACCGAGCTGACCGGCCGGCCCGTGCTCGGCGTGCTCCCGTGGCGGCCGGACCTGTGGCTCGAGGCGGAGGACTCGCTGTCCTACGCGGCGGACGGCATGCTGGGCCGGCCGTCCCCGCCGGCGGGGGAGCAGTGGCTGCGGGTGGCGGTGGTGCGACTGCCGCGGATCTCGAACGCCACCGACGTGGAGGCGCTGGCCTGCGAGCCGGGAGTCGCCGTCCGGTTCGTCACGGATCCGTCGCGGCTCGCCGACGCCGACCTCGTCGTGCTGCCCGGTACGAAGTCCACAGTGGACGATCTGGCCTGGCTGCGCCGGCAGGGCCTGGCCGACGCGGTGGTGCGCCACGTCCGCGCCGGCCGGCCGCTGCTGGCCGTGTGCGGTGGTTTCCAGATGCTCGCCCGCCGCATCGACGACGAGGTCGAGTCGGGCGCGGGGTCGGTGCCCGGCCTCGGCCTGCTCGACCTGGACGTCGAGTTCGACCGGGCGAAGACCTTGGCCCGCCCGGCCGGCGTGGCGCTGGGCGAGCCGGTGACCGGCTACGAGATCCACCACGGCCGGGTCACCCGGCGCGGCGACCTGCCGCAGCTGATCGCCCCGGCCGAGGGCGTCCTGGCCGGCCCGATCGCCGCGACGCACTGGCACGGCCTGCTCGACAACGACGGCTTCCGCCGGGAGCTGCTGCGCTGGGCGGCCGACCGCGCCGGCCGCGAGGGCTTCGAGCCGGCCGCCGACACGCGGGTCGCCGCGCTCCGCGACGCCCAGCTGGACCTGCTGGCCGACCTGGTCGACACGCACCTGGACACGACCGCCGTGACCCGCCTCATCGAGGACGGCGCCCCACCCGGCCTGCCGATCCTGCGCACCAGCTGGTGAGGCAACCGAGGAGCCGGCCGAACATCCTTCTAGACATGCGAGTCCCGGTCCTCACCGCCGGCGCGGTCGGCGTCGCCGTCGTGGCGGCGGTGGTGCAGTACGCGGTGCCCGCCGCGGTGCCGACGTTGCAACGCGACCCCGGCGGGCTGCCGGCCGGTGAGTGGTGGCGACTGCTGACGCCGTTGCTCGTCCAGACGCTGGGCTGGTACCACGTGGTTACGAACCTGGTCACGCTGGCGCTGGTCGGCGCGGTCGCCGAACGGCAGCTCGGCCGGTGGCGCTGGGCGATCCTGTTCGCGGTGGGCACGGTGGCCGGCCAGGTCGCCGCGTACGCCTGGCACGAGCCCGGCGGCGGCTACTCGATCGCCGTCTGCGGGCTCGCCGGCGGGGTGGTGGGCTGGTCGCTGTCCGACCCACCGAACGCGAGCCGGTGGACCGTGACAGTGGTGGGCTGCTACGTCGCCGCGCTGAGCGGCTTGGGTGTCGGGGGGATCTGGGGCGCCCTGGCGATGGTCACCGTCGCCGCCCTCGTGCTGCCCCACGTGCCCGTGGTGGCCGGGCTCGGCGCGTCCTCGGGCTTGGCGACGGTGCTGGCGCTCGACGCCGACCTGCACGGTGTGTCGCTGGTGGCCGGGGTGGTCACCGTTTTGGCACTCGCCGCCCTACACAAGCGGCAGGTTCAGTAGCGCGTTCTCGATCAGCTCCGGCATCGCCGGGTGGATCCAGTACTGGCCGCGGGCCATGGTCCGGGCGTCGAGGCCGAAGCTCATCGCCTGGATGAGCGGCTGGATCAGCGTGGACGCCTGCGGGCCGATGATGTGAGCGCCCAGCAGCTGCCCCGACGACGGGTCGGCGAGCAGCTTCGCGAAGCCCGTGGTGTCCTCCATCGCCCAGCCGTAGGCGATCCCGGCGTAGTCCTGTGTGGACGTCACGTACCGCACGCCGCGGGACTCGGCCTCCTGCTCGGTCAGCCCGACCGAGGCCACCTGCGGCGAGCTGAACACCGCGTGCGGCACGAACCGGTGGTCCGCCTCGATCGGCGCGTCCGGGTTCAGCAGGTTGTGCTGCACGATCCGCGACTCGTGGTTCGCCACGTGCTTCAGCTCGTATGGCGAGCTGATGTCGCCCAGTGCCCACACGCCGTCGGCCGTCGTGCGCTGGGTCGCGTCCACCACCACGTGCCCGTCGGACGTCACCTCGATGCCGGCGTTCGGCAGGTCGAGCGTGTCCGAGTTCGGCGTGCGGCCGATCGCCA
The DNA here is from genome assembly GCF_050699915.1 of Actinophytocola sp. GTDB lineage: Bacteria > Actinomycetota > Actinomycetes > Mycobacteriales > Pseudonocardiaceae > Actinophytocola. The sequence continues at coordinate 6,197 of NZ_JBOHGA010000121.1, read as the reverse complement.
CCAGCACGACATCGGTCTCGATCGACTCCGGGCCGTCAACGGCGGCGAGCTCCACCCGGATGCCGCCGGCCACCCGGGACGCGCTCAGCAGCGTGCGGTTCATCCGCAGGTCCCATCGCTGGCCGGCCAGCTCGGTGAACCGCCGGCTGACGTCCGCGTCCTCGTGCCGCAGCAGCACCCCGGAGCGGCCGATGATCGTGACGTCCACGCCGAACGCGGAGAACACGTGCGCGAACTCGGCGGCGACGAACCCGGTGCCGACGATCACCATGCGCCGGGGCAGCTCGTCCAGGCGCATGATCGTGTCGCTGGTGTGGATGTCGGTGCCGAGCTCCAGGTCCCCGAGCTCCGGCGGCACGATCGGCCGGCCGCCGTTGGCGAGCACGATCCGGTCGGCGGTGATCTCCTCGGCGACCTCTTCGGTGACGCCGGAGACCGCCAGCGTGCGCGGGCCGGTGAACCGGGCGGTCCCGTCGTAGACCGTGACGTTCGCGTTGTCCTCGTGCGTGCGCCGGTACTCGCCCCCGCCGGCGGCGATCGGGTCGATGCGGCCGAAGATCCGGTCCCGGATGTCGGTCCAGCGCACCTCGCGCAGCTCGGAGTCCACGCCGAGCTTCGCCGACGCCGCCGGGGTGGCCGCGAGGTCGGCGGTGTGCACGAACATCTTGGTCGGGATGCAGCCGACGTTCAGGCAGGTGCCGCCGAACACGCCCCGCTCGACGATCGCGACCCGCCAGCCGGCGAACCGCTCGTCGAGGATGGAGTTGCCGGAGCCGGTGCCGATGATGACCAAGTCGAAGTGCGTCACGTGACCATCCAACATCGCCGGGGCCGGTCGGTGTTCCCCGACCTCAGTGCCGAAAGGTCGGCGTAATGATCGCACGGGCGAGCGTGTGGAAGGCCAGGTTGAAGCTCACCACCGCGGCCGAGGCGTTCTCGTCGACCTCGAGGGCGTCCACGTCCACCGCGTGCACAACGAAGTAGTACCGGTGCGGCTGGTCGCCCTGGGGTGGTGCGGCGCCGGCGAACGCGGGGGCCGACATGTCGTTGCGCACGTGGAAGCCGTCGCCGGGCAGGCTCGCGTCGTCGGCACCCGCGCCCGCGGCCAGCTCGGTCGTCGAGGCCGGCAGGTTCACCGCGATCCAGTGCCAGAAGCCGCCGGGGATCGGCGCGTCCGGGTCGAAGCAGGTGACCACGAAGCTGCGGGTGCCCTCGGGAAAGCCCGACCAGGACAGCTGCGGCGAGACGTTCTGGCCGCCCGCGCTGTCGTGCACCGCGCTCGCCGGCAGCTGCTCGCCGCCGCTGACGTCGGTCGATGTCACCGTGAACGAGCCGACGGCCGGCAGGAGCTCGTAGGGGTCGGGCGCAACGGGACGCTCGAGGCTCATCGTCATCTCCCGGGAGAGTGATCGTTTCGGGCGCCCACCACCCTAGTCGCGGCGGATCGGCCACGCCGAGGTCGACGCGGGCATAGGCTGGACGGAGACCGAGGGGAGAGGCGCGATGTCCGAGAACGAGGTCGAACGGAGCTCGACGCGGGTGCGGTTCCCGGGGATCAGCCCGCGGGCCTACGAGCACCCGGCCGACCGGGGCGCGATGGCGACGCTGCGTGCGGTGCCCGGCATCGCGTCGGTGCTCAAGGCCGTGGCCGGCATGTGGAACGAGCGCGCGGAGCGGCTCTACGCCGTAGCGTCCGCGATCCGAGTCGGCGAGAAGCAGTACCCCAAGATCAACCAGCTGCGCGTCGACGCCGCCGAGTCGCTCGACCTGGACACGATGCCGGAGCTGTACATCGCCCGCGACCCGCGGGCCAACGGCTACGCGATCGGCATCGACAAGCCGTTCATCGTGCTCACCACCGGCATCGTCGAGTCGCTCGACCTGGACAGCCTGCGCTGCGTGGTCGGCCACGAGACCGGGCACATCCTGTCCGGCCACAACGTGTTGCGCACGCTGCTGATGCGGCTGCTGCGCCTGCAGGCCACAGTCCAGTGGGTGCCGATCGGCGCGCTCGGGCTGCGCGCGGTGATCGCGGCGCTGCTGGAGTGGTTCCGCAAGGCGGAGCTGACCGCGGACCGTGCGGGCCTGCTGGTCAGCCAGGACCCGGCCGCGGCGCTGCGCCAGCACGTGTACATGGCCGGCGGCACGTCGATGTCGGACATCGACATCCCCGAGTTCATGAACCAGGCCAAGGAGTACGAGGAAGTCGACGACATCCGCGACAGCATCCTCAAGCTGATGACGGTCGAGGGGATGAGCCACCCGTTCGCAGTCGTGCGGGCCGCGCAGCTGCAGCGCTGGGCCGCGTCGGAGGAGTACCGCGCGATCCTGGCCGGCGACTACCTGCGCCGCGCCGACGACACGCCGTCGTCGTCCATGATGGACGACGTCCGCGCCGCCGGACGGTCCTACAAGGACTCGTGGTCGAACTCGACCGACCCGCTGGCCCAGGTGCTGAGCGACGTGGGCGAGGCGGTCTCCGGCGCGGCCGGCAAGGTCTTCAACCGCTTCGGCGGCGGTCAGTCCACTCGCGACGACTCCAACGGGAACGGCGACTAGACGTTCGACGGCACCAGGGAGAGCAGCTCGTTCACCGACCACTGGTCGCCGGCGTGGCTGCCGATCTTGCTCGCCACGACCCGGCTGTCCGGGGCGATGAGGAAGTCGCCGGGCAGGCCGAGCCGTCCACCCACGGGCCGGCCGCGTGGCGGAGGCTTCTCCTTGCGCAGCACGGCGGGCAGCGCCACCAGCACCGCCCGGACGATCGTCGGCCAGGCACGTGGGCTCAGCAGCGCCCGCGGGGCGGACTCGACACCGAACTCGCGGTAGAGGTCCTTGTCCGGGTCGGCGACCACGTCGAACGGGAGGTCGCCGGCGTGCTCGCGGAGCTCGTCGGCAGGGGAGTGAAACACGACGACCTCGCGGATGCCGGCCGCGCGGATCTCGTCGTGGCGCGCCGCGACCGAACGCAGGTGGAGGTTGCAGACCGGGCAGCCGGCGAACCGCCGGAACTGCAGGTGCACGAGACGTTCGGGGTCGGGTAAGGGCACCGTCGTGCCCGCGATGGTCGTCAGCTTCCGCATGTCACGGCTCCTCGATGTAGGCGTACGGCGTACATCTACGAGTATCCGCGTAGCTTGTACGCTGTCAAGCCGTGCCCCGGCCCCGCTCGCTGACTCCCGCGCGGCTCGCCACCGCGACGCTGGCGGTGATCGACCGCGACGGGCTCGGCGCGCTCACCATGCGCACGGTGGCCAAGGACCTGGGCATGGCCACGATGTCGCTGTACCGCTACGTGTCCGACCGCGACGAACTCGAGACTCTGGTCGTGGAGCACGTCCTCGCGGGGATCGACGTGTCGCCGCCCGCGGGAGACTGGCGCGAGCAGGTCGCGACCCTGCTGGCCCGGCTGCGCGACGCGGTGCGCGCGCACCCGGCGACGGTGCCGCTGCTGGTCCGGCACCGGCACGCCGCGCCCTCGTCGACCCGTCTGATCGAGGCGATGCTGGCGGTACTGACCGAGGCCGGCTTCCGCGGCCGGCAACGGGTGGTCGCGCAGCGCACGGTGATCAGCTTCCTGCTCGGCGTGCTGCAGAACGAGTACTACGCCCCGCTGTCGGGCGCCGGCGCCGCGGCGATGGCCCGACTGTCCGATGTGGACTACCCGCTACTGTCCGAGACGGCCGCCGAGGCCGCGCGGCTGGACGCGGACGAGGAGTACCGCCGCGGCTTGGAGGTCGTGCTGCGGGGGCTAGTCGCCGGTGGCGGAGAAGTGTTGTAGGTCGACGGGAGCCGACCACTCGCCGCCCCACCGCCAGCCGATCGCGGCGAACGCGCGGACCACCACGTCGCCGGGCGCGATCATGCCGGGGCGGCCCCGCGCGCGGTCCAGATAGGATGACGCGAGCTCGGGCAGCACGAGGTCGCCGCGCCGGTACGGGTTGTGGAACGGGTTGACGTCGACCGCGAGCCCCAGCGCGTGCGCCGACCAGCGCCGCAGCCCGACGGCGTCGCGGCACACGAACGCCGTGGTGTTGTTGCCGTCCCCGGTCGGCGGCGCGTCCAGCTCGGGCCGGTCGACCACGCGCATCTCCTCGAGCGGGAACCGCGCGTCGTACAGCACCCGGAACGCCCGCGTCACCTCGTCCGCGAACGTCCGGTTGACGATCATCTCCCCGGTGTGCGCCCGGCCGTCGAAGCCGCGGAACGACATCGTGAGATACCGCAGCTCGGCCACCGCCACCGGGCACCCGCCGTGCCAGGTGCTGCGCGCGAGCACGTCGACCGGCACCTTGCGCACGGTCGCCCGGTAGCGGTCGCCGCGCCGGGTCGGCAGGCGGTCGACGGTCGGCAGCCGGCGGTCCACGAGCGGCCGCGGGGTCGGCCGCACCTGGCCGAAGCCGTCGGGACGCAGCGGCAACGGCTCGGCGCCGACGACCCACGACGGGGCGACGGGCGGAGGCGAGGCGCGGGTCGAGCCGCCGGCCGTGCTGGTCGTGGTGGGTGCGGACCGCGGCGTGGGCGTGGGTGGCTCACCGGCCGTGCAGGCCGCGATGGCCAGCACGAGCACGAGCGGCACGAGGCGCGACGAACCCACCCCTCCAGCATGCCCGACTGCCGATTTCACCCGGTTCAGCTACATGGTCAAGTTGCCGTGCCCACGGCCCCCGGGACAGCCTGCTTGGGCAGTGCCGATGCAGTGTCGACCAGTGTGAGGAGATGACATGGGGGCTACCTCCCGGGTCACGCGGCTGTTGCTCGCCGCGGGCATGATCGTCACGGGGGCCGTCGTGGTCGGGCTCGGCCAGGCGGGTGCCGACCAGCAGATCGTCGGCGGCAAGCGGGCGAGCATCGCCGACCACAGCTACACGGTGTTCCTGACCACGGCCGACGGCTTCCAGTACTGCGGCGGCACGCTGGTCGACGACGACAAGGTGGTCACGGCCGCCCACTGTGCGGTCGGCCGAAAGCCGGCCGACGTCGTGGTCGTCGCGGGCCGCGAGGACAAGGAGAGCGACGCGGGCACGACCAGCGCGGTGAACGAGATCTGGGTGCACCCGGACTTCACCGACGTCCGGTCCGGCGCCGACGTCGCGGTGCTCACGCTCGAGCGGCAGCTGCCGTACCAGACCATCGACCCGGCTGAGGCGGACGACGCGGACCTCTACGCGCCGGGCGTGGTCGGCACGATCCTGGGGTGGGGCCGGGTGGCCGCGGACGGCCAGGCGTCGCGGTTCCTGCTCAAGGCCGAGGTGCCGTTCATCGGCGACGCCGACTGCGTGCGGTCCTACCCGTCGTTCAAGGCCGCGGCGATGGCCTGCGCGGGTGTGGCCGCGGGCGGCGTCGACACGTGCCAGGGCGACTCGGGCGGCCCGCTGGTCGTCGACGGCCGGCTCGTCGGCATCACGTCGTGGGGCGAGGGCTGCGCGGCGCCGGGCAAGCCGGGCGTCTACACGCGGGTCGCCGCCTACGCCGACGTCCTCGCCGAGCACATCTGATATCCAGTCGGATGTGGAGCTGACTTTCGCCGCCGGCGACGAGCTGCCGGCCGACCGGCTGTACGCGCTGCTCAGGCTGCGCGTGGACGTGTTCGTGGTCGAGCAGGAGTGCGCCTACTCCGAGCTGGACGGCCGCGACCTGCTGCCCGACACGATCCATCTGTGGGGGCCGCCGACGGGCGAGCCGGAGGCCTACCTGCGGCTGCTGCGCGAACCGGGCGGCGGCTGGCGGATCGGCCGCGTTTGCACGACCAAGGCCGCGCGCGGGCGGGGTCTCGGCGGGCTGCTGATGGCGGCGGCGCTGGAGCGGGTCGGCGACGCGGACGTCGTGCTGGGCGCGCAGACCTACGCGCAGGACTTCTACGTCCGGTTCGGCTTCGAGCCCGACGGCGAGCCGTACGACGACGTCGGCATCGAGCACATCACGATGCGGCGGCCCCGGGCGGCGCGCACCGGGTGATCACCTCGACGGCCCGGTCGAGGTCCGCCTCCGTGAGGTCGGCCCGGGCCGTCAACCGCAGCCGGGACGCCTGGTCCGGCACCGACGGCGGCCGGAAGCACCCGACCCACACGCCGGCCGCCCGGCAGTCGTCTGCCCAGCGCACCGCCGCCTCAGGCGAGGGCGCCGGCACCGAGACCACCGCCGCGGCCGGGGTCGTCACGGCCAGCCCGGCGGCGCGCAACCGGGCCGTCAGGTCC
>NZ_JBOHGA010000120.1:0-18655 GCF_050699915.1 Actinophytocola sp. | reverse complement strand
GGCCCGGGTCGCGCCGGCGGCGGCGTCGGCGACCCGGCCGGGGTCGCGGCCGGTGAGCAGGACGAGGTCGGCCGGGTCCAGGCGGGCGGCCAGCTCCTCGACGAGCGCGTACCCGAGGCCTTGGTTGGCGCCGGTGACCAGTGCGATGCGTGCGGCTGTCATGACAGCCACGCTAGGAGCCGACGGTCCATGCGGCCAACGAGAGTTGCGCACACGTGGTATGCGTGAACGTCATGGACTTCTCCGACGTGTCGCTGGTCGCCCTGCGGGTCTTCCGGGAGGTGGCCGAGCGGGGCACGTTCACCGCGGCGGCGACCGCGCTGGGCTACACGCAGTCGGCGGTGTCCCGGCAGCTGGCCGGGCTCGAGCGGGCGGCCGGCGCGTCCCTTGTGGAGCGCCGACGAGAAGGTGTCCGGCTGACCGCGGCCGGGCACGTCGTGCTGCGCCGGGCGGCGACCGTGCTCGACGAGGTCGACGCGACCGCGCGCGAGCTGGCCGGCCTCCCGGTCGAGGCCGGCACGGTGCGGCTGGGCTGGTTCCCCAGCGCGGGCGCGGTGCTGGTGCCGCGGGCGGTGGCCGCGTTGCGCCGCACGCGGCCCGGCATCACCGTGCGGACCCGGGAGGCCACGACGCCGGCGCTCGTCCGTTCGCTGCGCGCCGGCACGGTGGACCTCGCGGTGCTCGCCTCGGCGCCGCCGTTTCGGCCGCCCGACGGGGAGTCGCCGGCGCTGGTGCTGCGCACGCTCGGCGAACGCAGCCTGCGCATCGCGGTGCCCGCGACCCATGCCTTCGCCGGCCGCGAGTCGGTGGACGTGGCGGAACTGCGCGGGCAGCGGTGGGTGGCGAGCCCGTCGTCGGGCGAGGAGAAGCTGATGGGTGCCTGGCCGGGTCTGGACGAGCGGCCGGAGATCGCGCACACCGCCCGGGACTGGCTCGCCAAGCTGAGCCTGGTCGCCGCCGGCTGCGGGATCACCACGATTCCGCCGTCGCTCGCCCCGGCCGCTCCGCCCGGCGTTCGGGTGCTGTCGGTGCACGGCGGACCGAAGGAACGGCGCCGGATCATCCTGGCGCGCCTGCCGGGACCGCTGACCGAACCGGCGGCCCGGCTGGCCGAGGCACTACGAGAAGCGGCCGGCCTCGACCCGTGAGGTCGAGACCGGCCGCGCGGTCGATCCAATGTGGATCAGTAGGTCATGTGTCAGTACCAGTGCGGACGCCCGCCGACGCGACGGCCGGTGCCGCCCAGGATCGCGAGAATCGCGCCCACGACGACCAGAACGAGGCCGATCGTCCACAGGATCGAGATACCCGCGATGAATCCGATGATGAGTAACACCACGCCAAGAACGATCAACGGGGACTCCTTCGGGGAGAGTCGAGGTCGTGACTTCGACTCACGGGAACTTCGACGAAAACCGAATTCCCGCCTGCGAGCAGGTCTAAACCTCAGCGGCGGCGACGCCAGGAGACGGGCCGGCCGCGCACGTTGGCGCCGACGCCCGCCATGTGCAGCGCGACGCACAACAGGCCGGCGACGAGCAGCGTGCCGCCGGTGATCGTGTCGCCGAGCGAAGCGTTGGCGAGGTCGAGTATCAGGGCCAGTCCGAAGATGACCGCGGCGATGATGGCGAGCACGGCGCCTCCTTGTTCTGTTGTGGTTCCAACGGCTTCTCGTCACGACGGCCGTTGGCCGCCGGGTAACGCGGGGTTGGTGGTCGCGCCGGTGCTGGCGCTGCCCACCTGTGCCTCGTACTTGGCGAGTACCCCGGTTCGGTGCGGATTAGGCCCCGCACGCCACCGGGTGGCCCGGGCCGCGATCTCGTCCGCGGGCAGGTCCACGTCGATTCGCCGGGCGGTCACGTCGATGGTGACGACGTCGCCGTCCTCGACGGCCGCGATCGGGCCGCCGCGCGCGGCCTCCGGCGCGACGTGGCCGGCCATGAACCCGCGGGTGGCGCCGCTGAACCGACCGTCGGTGATCAGCGCGACCTCCGGGCCGAGGCCGGCACCCTGCAGCGCTCCGGTCACCGCGAGCATCTCGCGCATGCCCGGCCCGCCGGCCGGTCCCTCGCCGCGGATCACCACCACGTCGCCGGCCCGGACGTGTCCCGCGAGGACCGCGGCCATCGCCGCCTCCTCGCCCTCGAACACGCGTGCCGGCCCGCGGTGCCACAGTCGCTCGTGGCCGGACAGTTTCACCACCGACCCGTCCGGCGCGAGGTTGCCGCGCAGGATCGCGAGCCCGCCGGTCGGCTTCAGCGGACGGTCCAGGGGCAGGACGACCTCCTGGCCCGGGGCTTCCGGCGCGTCACTCGCCGCCTCGCCGAGGGTGGCGCCGGTGACGGTCGGCGCGTCCGGGTCGAGCAGCCCGCCCTCCAGCAGCCGCCGCACGAGCAGCGGCACGCCGCCCGCCGCGTACAGGTCGGTGGCGACGAACCGGCCGCCCGGCTTGAGATCGCAGATCAGCGGGGTCTTCGCGCTGATCTCGTCCATGTCGTCGATCGTGACGTCCACACCCATCTCCGCGGCGATCGCCAGCAGGTGCAGCACGGCGTTCGTGGACCCGCCGGACGCGGCCACGGCGACCATCGCGTTGCGGATGGACGCGCGGGTGATCACGTCGTGCGGCCGGACATCGGTTGTCAGCACGTCCATCGCGAGGCGGCCGGCGGACTCCGCGACACCGGCCTTGCGTTCGTCCTGGGCGGGCACCATGGCCGAGCCCAGCGGGCTGATGCCCATCACCTCGAACACCATCGCCATCGTGTTGGCGGTGAACTGCCCGCCGCACGCGCCGATCCCGGGCGAGGCGGCCTCCTCCAGCTCGAGCAGCTCGGCGTCGGTGAGCCGGCCGGCGGAGTGTGCGCCGATCCCCTCGAAGACCTCCTGCACGGTCACGTCCCGGTCGCGCCAGCACCCCGGCCGAATGGACCCGCCGTAGAGCAGCACGCTCGGGACGTCGACCCTGGCCATCGCCATCACGGCGGCCGGGATCGTCTTGTCGCAGCTCGCGACCGCGACGAGCGCGTCGAAGCAGTGCCCGCGCGCGACGAGCTCGATCGAGTCCGCGATGACCTCGCGGGAGACCAGCGAGGTCCGCATCCCGGGCGTGCCCATGGTGATGCCATCGGAGATGGCGATGGTGTTGATCTCCATCGGCGTACCGCCCGCCGCTCGCACACCGTCCTTAATGGACGAAGCGAGCATGCGGTGGGTGAAGTTGCACGGCATGGTCTCGGTCCAGCAGTGCGCGACGCCGACGAACGGCTTGGCCAGCGCCTCCGCGTCGTAGCCCATGCCCTTGAGCTGCGCCCGGGCCCCGGCCCGTGCCGGACCCTCTACAAGAGACCGTGAGCGATGCTTGAGGTCCATCGCGACTCCTCACCGGACGACCCCGACGGATGGCTCCGTCCAACGGTAGCGCCCGGCGGGCCGCCTGGCTCAACGGCGAGGAGGCACCGCCCCGGAGACACGACGTTCGACGAGGGGTTCGCGGTGGTCGGCAAGGCTGTGTACGGCGGCGGACGGAGTTTCGCGGAGTTCCTCGGTGAAGATCGTGTCGATCCGCTCGGACGCCCGGCGCAACGCCCGCCGCGCGGTGGAGAACATCACGACGCCGAGCACGAGCAGGGCGGCCGACCCGACCACCCACAACGGTGTGTCCCGCCAGTCGGCGAGCATTCCGGCCAAGCTCGAGATTCCCAACACCACGGCGTCCCCTGCCTCTCGCGGTTCCCCACATGATAGCGAAGGCGCAGGTCAGCGAGATATTCACGATCAGTAGTCAGTCCCAGGTGGACGGCACCGAAATTGCTACGCATGGTGAGAACGCCGAATGAATTGCGAGACCTGTTCACCTCGCGCACCGGAGTTCCAATTGGATCACGCCTATTTCTACCCAGACAATTCGTCGGCGACGCGGGTACTCCACCCGAGTGACACCCGCAGGTCGGAGGGTGGGGAGAATGATCGGGTGGACGCGGCGCGAGTGGTGATCGTCGAGGACTCCGAGGCAATCCGGCTCTCGGTGGAGTCGGCGCTCGCGGAGGCCGGGTACACCGTGCTGGGCCGGCCGGACGGCGACGACCTCGAGCAGCAGCTGGCGACGTTCCGGCCCGATCTGGTCGTGCTGGACGTGATGCTGCCCGGCCGCGACGGGTTCGCCCTGCTGGAGCTGATCCGCCGGCACTCGGCGGTCGGCGTCGTGCTGCTCACCGCGCGGGACGCGGTCGACGACCGGCTGCGCGGGTTCGGCGGCGGCGCCGACGACTACGTGGTCAAGCCGTTCGTGCTGGCCGAGCTCGTCGCACGGGTGGAGGCCGTGCTGCGCCGCCTCGGCCGCGTGCAGCCGGTGATCGAGGTCGGCGACCTGGTGATCGACGCGGAGGCGGGCGTGGTGCACCGCGGCGGCGCGCCGATCGAGCTGACCGCGACCGAGCTGCGGCTGCTCGTCTTCCTCGCCCGCCGCCGCGACCGGGTGGTCGGCAAGGCACAGCTGCTCACCGCGGTGTGGGGCTACGACGACTACGCGGCCAACCTGGTCGAGGTTCACATCAGCGCGCTGCGCCGCAAGCTCGAGGAGCACGGCCCGCGACAGCTGCACACCGTGCGCGGGCGCGGGTACGTGCTGCGGGACGAGCCGGCATGACGACGCCCAGCACGACACCCACCGGCACGCGCACCGGCTCGCTGCGCCGCCGCGTCACGCTCACCGCGCTCGGGGTGCTCGGCGTGGTCCTCGTGGCCGCCGGGCTCACCGTGAACGCCGTGTTCACCGCGCAGGCCGAGCGGAACCTCAACGCACTGCTCGCCGGCCGGGTCCAGCTCGCCAAGCAACTGGCCCGCCAGGACGTCGCGCCGGCCACGCTGGTCCGCCGGGTCGACGCGCCGGGGCTGCGGGTGTCGCTGCGGCTGCCGTCCGGCGAGGAGCTCGGCGCGCAGCCGGTGAAACCCGGCGGCGAGCTGCGCCAGGCACGGGCACGGCTGAGCGGTTCGGCGCGGCTGGACGGCGCCCGGATCGTGGTCAGCGCCGACACCTCGCAGCTGTCGGGTGCACAGCGGACGCTGCAGCGGGTGCTCGTCATCGCCGGGGTGGCCGCGCTCGCGCTCACCGCGCTCGGCCTGGCCGTCGGCATGCGGGTGGCACTGTCCCCTGTGGACGCGATGACCGGGCTGGCGCGCACGATCGCCGGCGGCCGGCGGGGCGGGCGGCTGCGACCGTCCCGCCCGGACACCGAGCTCGGCCGCGCGGCGACCGCGTTCGACGAGATGCTGGACGCGCTGGAGGGTGCGGAGCGGACGGCCCGGATGTCCGAGGAGCGCACCCGGCGGTTCGTGGCGGACGCGGCGCACGAGCTGCGCACGCCGATCGCGGGAGTACGCGCCGCCGCGGAGGCCGTCGTCGCCGAGAGCGACCCGCGGCGGCGGGAGCGGTTGGCGGTGTTGCTGGTTCGCGAGTCGGAGCGGGCGAGCCACCTCGTCGACGACCTGCTGGACCTGGCCCGCATCGACGCCGGGCTGACGCTGCGCACCGAGCCGGTCGACCTGCGGGCACTGGCGTCGGCGCAGCTGGAGCGGGTGCGGTTGATCGCGCCGGAGATCGCCGCCGAGGTGACCGGCACGCAGGTGTGGGTGACCGGCGACGCGGACCGGCTCACGCAGGTGCTCGCGAACCTGGTCGACAACGCCCGCCGCGCGATGGGCTCGACCGGCACGCTGACGATCTCGGTCGCTCGCGCGGGCCCGGCGCGGCTGCTGGTGACCGACACCGGCCCGGGAGTGCCGGACGCGGACCGGGAGCGGATCTTCGACCGGCTGGTCCGGCTGGACGACGCCCGCGAACGCGACACCGCCACATCGGGCGGCGCGGGGCTGGGGCTCGCCATCGCCCGCGGCATCGCCCGGGCCCACGGCGGCGGCCTGCGCTGCCTCACCCGGCCGGACGGCCGGCCCGGCGCGGCCTTCGAGCTGATCCTGCCCTGAGGAGTCCAGATAGGACGGCGGGTCCGCTCGGCTCAGGTGGCGAGCAGTCCCGCCACCCGGCCCTGGTGGCCGTCGAGGACCTCGCCGGGGTCGGTGCCCAGCACGTCGGACAGCATCGAGGCGTAGACGTCGCGGAAATCGGTCGTCGACTTCAGGTCGTCGTCGTCCAGGTCGGTCAGGCTCGGCTGCTCGCCGTAGAAGCCGCCGGACACCCGGTCGCCCAGCACGAACATCGGCCCCGCGGTGCCGTGGTCGGTGCCGTCGCTGCCGTTCCCGCGGACGCGGCGGCCGAACTCCGAGTACACGAGCACCACGGCCTGCTTGCCACGGTCGCTGCCCCGCAGCCGCTCGGCGAACGGCGTCAGCGCGCTGTCCAGCTCAGTGAGCAGCCGCTCCTGGGTGTCCCGCTCGTCGGCGTGGGTGTCGAAACCGCCAAGCGACACCGAGTACGCCCGGGTCGGCACGCCGGCCTCGATCAGCCGCGCCACCACGTCGAGCTGCGCCGCGAGCCCGCCCGCGCCGCCGGCCGACGCGCCCTTGTCGCGCTCCTCGTCCTGCTCACCCTCGGTGTTCCCCGGACCCTTCGCGGCCCCGCCGAGCACCTTCGCCGCGCTGTGCAGGTCGGCGATCGAGCGGGCCGCGGCCGCCCGCCACCGCTCCTCCCCCGACTCGGGCTTGCCGAGCGCGGCGAACGCCGTGCCCAGGTCACCTTTCGGCAGCACCAGGCCACCGGCCGGCAACGACGCCGCGGCCGTCTTCTCGCCGGCGAACAGCGGCGGCAGCACCGGATCGATGGCCAGCGCGTGCAGCGGGTTGCCGTCGGTGACGTCCAGCCAACGGCCGAGCCACCCGGTCGGGACCGAGGACTCCGGCGAGCCGGTCTGCCAGATCCCCATCGACCGGAAGTGGCTGTGGTCGGGGTTCGGGTAGCCGACGCCGCGCACGATCGCGAGCTTCTCGTCGTCCCACAGGCCTTTCAGGCCCTTCATGCCCGGGTTGAGCCCCAGGCCCTCGCCGACGTCGAGCACCTCGTCGGACTGGTAGGCGAGCTCCGGACGGGCGTCCTGATAGGCGCTGTCGCCCGCCGGCACGACCGTGTTCAGGCCGTCGTTGCCGCCGTAGAGCGTGACGACGACGAGCACCCCGGCCTCCGGGTCGAGCGGCTCGTCGGCGGCCGCGGACATCAGGCTGTCCCAGTCGACCTGGGTGGCGCCGGCGGCCAGCGCGCCGGCCGCGACGACCCCGGTCCAGGTCAGGAAACGGCGACGCGTCAAGGGGTTGAGGTGGTCGTTCATCCGCTCACCACGTATTCCGGTGCGCACGCCGCCAGGGCGGCCACCTTGGCTGGGTCCGCGGCGACCTCGCCGAGCGCCGCGCGGGTACGGTCCGACCAGGAGTCGACGACGAGCAGCTCGCGCACGCCCTCCACCCGGTCCTTGCTCTGTGCCAACGAGTCCAGGTTCGCCTGCTTCATGATCGCCTCGGCGAGCCTGAGCCGGGTGATGCCGGCCGCGGTGGTCAGCCACGACGCGCCGGACGGCCAGCCGCCCACGCTCGGCGGCCGGAAGGGCACCTGGCCGAGCCCCATCAGTCCCTTGTAGACCTTCCCGAGCACCTTCTCGTCCAGCGCGGAGGGTCGCAGGCGCAGCGCGCGCAGCAGCCCGACGAGCCACTCGACCGGCTGCTTCACGAGCGTGGTGGCCTCGTCGCGGAAGGCGGGTTCCTCGGCGATCGCCCGCAGCGTTGCGCGGATGTCCCGCTTCGGGCCGTACGCGGCGAGGAGCCGCGCGCGGGCATCGTCGTCGGGCGGGGTCGGCGAAACGAGCCGGTACCACATCCGGCCGACCACGAAGGCCGCCGACTCCTCGCGGCTCAGCAGTAGGTCCACAAAGGACTCCGCAGTGTACGCGGCCTCCTTGCCGAAGATCGTCGCCGGCTTGTCGTCGCGCCGCTTGGGCACCAGCTTGGCCTCACCGGTCTCCTTGTCGACCGTCCAGCCGGTGAGCGCCCGGGCCGCCTCGCGCACGTCGTCCTCGGTGTAGTTGCCGACGCCGAGGGCGAACAGCTCCATGAACTCGCGCGCGAGGTTCTCGTTGGCGGCGCCGGCCTTGTTGTCGTTGCCGTCCAGCCAGACGATCATCGCCGGGTCGACGATCAGCTCCCGGGCGAGGTCGGTGAAGCTGCCCTGGCCGAGCCGGCGGAAGGTCTCGTTCTGGCGCTGCATCAGCGCCGCCACCTTGACCTTCTGCGAGCTGGTCGCGAAGTGGCCGTGCCAGAACCAGGTCACCCGTTCCGTCGTGGCGACGTCGACGGCCACCATCCGGTCGAGCCACCACGCGGCGAGCTCCTTCTGCTGTGCGGCACGCGCACGGTTGGCGGCCTTCTTGGCCTCCCGGACCTCCGGGTCGCCCTTGTCGACCTCGTCGCCCTTGCCCTTCTTCTCCGGTCGCGGTGGCGGCGGCAGGTCGGGCGGCGCCGGCGCGTCGCCACCCGGCGGCGCGGTGAGCAGCCGGTCCAGCGCCCCGGCGAAGGACTGGTCCAGGTCCTCCGGTGTGGCACCGAAGCCGAACCGGTCGTAGAGCCGGCGCACCGCGCTCCGTTCATTGACTTCGCCCATGAGCCGATCATGGGCGGCCGCCGAACGCCGCGACCACCGAACCGTGACCTTCTTCAGGAAACCCTCAGCCGGCACGGCAAAGAAAATCTTGAACAGGATGGATGAAAAATCTTGACACCAGATGTCGGGAACGAGAAAGATCTGACGTAACCCTGCAAGACATCCCTGCTCGACTCGATCCAGACGCGGCGCATCGCGAGTGATCCGATGAATCGTCGGCGCTTCGTGCTGCGCGATTTCGGCGACAACTGAATCACGCGAGGAGCACGACCATGACGATCAAGAAAGCGCGGCGCCGCGCCCTACTGGTCACCACTGTTCTGGTGGGCGCCATGGCGGTGTCGACCCCGGTCGCCCAGGCCGGTTCGGTCATCCCGCCCGAGGACTACCAGCAGGTGTCGCTCGCGAGTGGCGGCGGCGAGCTCGGAGAGGCGATGTCGCTCGCGGTGCTGCCGAACAGATCGGTGGTGCACACCGCCCGGGACGGCACGGTCCGGGTCACCGACGCGGCCGGCAACACCAAGGTCGCCGGCCGGCTGAACGTCTACACCCACGACGAGGAGGGTCTGCAGGGCGTCGCGGCGGATCCGAACTTCGCCAGCAACCGGTTCGTCTATCTCTACTACTCGCCCCGACTGTCCACACCGGATGGTGACGCGCCGACCGAGGGCAACCAGGCGGAGTGGGACCGCTGGAAGGGCGAGCTGTACCTGTCCCGGTTCGTGCTGCGGACCGACGACACCCTGGACCTGGCCAGCGAGAAGATCGTGCTGCGGGTGGCCGGCGACCGCGGCCAGTGCTGCCACGTCGGCGGCGACATCGACTTCGACGCGGCCGGCAACCTGTACCTTTCGACCGGCGACGACACCAACCCGTTCCAGTCCGACAGCTACACCCCGATCGACGAGCGCACCAACCGCAACCCGCAGTTCGACGCGCAGCGCTCCTCGGGCAACACCAACGACCTGCGCGGCAAGGTGCTGCGCATCCACCCGCAGGCCGACGGCACCTACACCGTCCCAGCGGGCAACCTGTTCCCGCCCGGCACGGCGAACACCCGGCCGGAGATCTACGCGATGGGCTTCCGCAACCCGTTCCGGATGAGCGTGGACAAGCCGACCGGGATCGTCTACCTCGGCGACTACGGCCCGGACGCCGGCGGCACGAACCCGAACCGCGGGCCGGGCGGCCAGGTCGAGTTCGACCGGATCACCGGTCCGGGCAACTACGGCTGGCCCTACTGCACAGGCACGAACACGACGACCGAGACCTACAACGAGTACACGTTCCCAAGTGGACCGTCGGCAGCCAAGTACAACTGCACGGGCGGACCAACCAACAACTCCTTCCGCAACACCGGCCAGACCACGTTGCCGCCGGCGAAACCGTCCTGGATCCGCTACGGCGGCGACGCGGGCACCCCGCCGGAGTTCGGCGGCGGCTCGGAGTCGCCGATGGGGGGACCGGTCTACCGCTACGACCCCAACCTCAGCTCGCCGGTGAAGTTCCCGGCGTCACTGGACGGGCGGTACTTCGCCGGCGAGTACGGCCGCAAGTGGATCAAGGCGATCGAGGTGACCGGCAGCGGCGGCGTCGGCGACATCGGCGCGTTCCCGTGGACCGGCACCCAGGTGATGGACATGGCGTTCGGCCCGGACGGTGCGCTCTACGTGCTCGACTACGGCACCGGCGCGAACAACCAGGGGCTGTGGCGCATCGAGTACCTCGCCAACACCAACCGCAACCCGGTCGCACAGGCGGCCGCCACCCCGACGTCGGGGCCGACCCCGCTGAGCGTCGACTTCTCCTCCGCGGGCAGCTCCGACCCGGAGGGCGGCGCCCTGACCTACCGGTGGACCTTCGGCGACGGCGGTACGTCCACCGCCGCCAACCCCAGCCACACCTACACCGCGGCCGGCGACTACACCGCGACCCTCACGGTCGCCGACCCGGAGGGGCTGACCGGCTCGGCGGACGTGCAGATCAGCGCCGGCAACACGGCGCCGACGGTGAACCTGGCGACCCCGGCAAACGGGCAGCTGTTCTCCTTCGGTGACACGGTTCCCTTCCAGGTCACCGTGACCGACCCGGAGGACGGCACGATCGACTGCGCCCGGGTGAAGGTCACCTACCTGCTCGGCCACGACGACCACCGCCACCAGATCACCTCGCGCAACGGCTGCACCGGCTCGATCCCGGTGCCGGTCGACGGCGAGCACGACCCGGCGGCCAACGTCTACGGCGTGTTCGACGCGGAGTACACCGACGGGGGCGGCCTGACCTCGCACAGCGTGCACCTCCTGCAGCCGCGACACCGGCAGGGCGAGCACTTCGGCACCCAGCAAGGGATCGAGCTCGCCAACCACGGCGCCGCGGAGGGTGGTCGGACGGTCGGCTACACCGACAACGGCGACTGGATCTCCTTCGAGCCCTACGCGCTGGGCAACGCCACCTCGTTCGACGCCCGGGTGTCCTCGGCCGGCCCAGGCGGGACGATCGAGGTGCGCGCCGGGTCGGCGACCGGCACGCTGCTCGGCAGCGTCGCGGTGACGCCGACGGGCAGCTGGGACACGTTCACCACGGTCTCGACGAACCTGTCGAACGCGCCGTCGGCCTCGACGAAGCTCTTCCTGGTGTTCAAGGGAGTCACCGGCCAGGGCAACCTGTTCGATGTGGACTCGTTCACCCTCGAGACCGGCGGCGTCGCGGTGCCCGCCATCGAGGGCGAGTCCTTCTCGTCCCACTCCGGCGTGCAGGTCGCCCCGCACGCCGGCGCGAGTGGCGGG
Source organism: Actinophytocola sp. (assembly GCF_050699915.1). Lineage (GTDB taxonomy): Bacteria > Actinomycetota > Actinomycetes > Mycobacteriales > Pseudonocardiaceae > Actinophytocola. The sequence goes on along the minus strand of NZ_JBOHGA010000120.1, from coordinate 7,270 downwards.
AACACGTTGGGCTACCTCGACAACGGCGACTGGGCCGGCTACGCCGGCGTGAACACCGCGGGCGCCCGGTCGTTCAGCGCGCGGATCTCGTCGGCCGGCGCGGGCGGCACCATCCAGGTGCGGTCCGGCTCGGCCACCGGGCCGCTGCTGGGGTCCGTCACGGTGCCGGTCACCGGCGGCTGGGAGACCTTCCAGAACGTCTCGACGACGCTGACCGGCTCGGCGAGCGGTCCGCTGTTCCTGGTGTTCACCGGCGGCGCGGGCGCGCTTTTCGACATCGACACGTTCACCCTCTCCGGCTGAAGGGCCCTGCCATGACTCACGACCTCAACCGAAGAGCCGTGCTGCGCGGCATCGGCGTCCTGGGCATCACGGCCGGCGCGCTCAACCTGCCGGCCACGATGCCGACGGCCGCGGCCGCGCCACTGACGAGGATCCTGGTGTTCTCCAAGACCGCCGGGTTCCGGCACGACTCCATCCCGGCCGGCATCGCGGCGATCCGACAGCTCGGCGCGGACAACGGCTTCGCCGTCGACGCGACGGAGGACGCGGCCGCCTTCACCACGCAGAACCTCGCCCGGTACCAGGCAGTCGTGTGGCTGTCCACCACCGGCAACGTGCTCGACGCGGCCCAGCAGGCGGCGTTCGAGTCCTACGTCACCGGCGGCGGCGGGTACGTCGGCGTGCACGCCGCCGCCGACACCGAGTACGACTGGCCGTGGTACGGCCAGCTGGTCGGCGCCTGGTTCGCCTCGCATCCCAACCAGCAGCAGGCTTCCGTCGTCATCGAGGACCGGGCGAACGCGTCCACCTCGCATCTGCCGGCGGTCTGGAGCCGCTTCGACGAGTGGTACAACTACCGCACCAACCCGCGCGCCGCGGTCAAGGTGCTGGCGAGCCTCGACGAGTCGTCCTACAGCGGCGGCAGCATGAACGGCGACCACCCGATCACCTGGTGCCACGACGTGGGCGCCGGCCGCGCCTGGTACACCGGACTCGGCCACACCACGGAGTCGTACTCGGATCCGCGCTTCACCCGCATGCTGCTCGGCGGCATCCGGGTGGCGAGCCGGGCGGTGGCCGCGGACTGCCGGCCGGAGACCGGCTACACGCGGCTGTTCGACGGGACGCAGGCGAGCCTTGACCGGTGGCGGCAGGCCGGGCCCGGCGGGTTCACACTCACCGACGGAACGCTCACGTCCTTCGGCGGCATGGGCCTGCTGTGGTACCCGGTCGAGCAGTTCGGCGACTACTCGCTGAAGGTCGACTGGCTGATGCCCGGCGACGACAACGGCGGCGTGTTCATCGGTTTCCCGGACCCGCAAGGGGATCCGTGGCGCCCGGTCGACGCCGGACACGAGATCCAGATCGACGCCAGCGACGCCGACCCGAGCCGTACCACCGGCAGCGTCTACAGCTTCCAGGCGCCCGACACCGCGCTGCGCCAGCAGGCGCTGAACCCGCCGGGCAGCTGGAACAGCTACGAGATCGGCGTGCACGGCCAGCGCGTCGAGGTCTGGCTCAACGGCGTGCAGATCAACGACTACACGAGCGCCCGGGCCATCGCGCTGGGCCACGTCGGTGTGCAGAACGACGGCGACGGCATGGACATCTCCTACCGCGATATCCGCGTCCGTCGTGACTCCGGTGGTCCCGGCAGGGAGCTGGCCCGCGGGCGACCGGTCACGGTGTCCAGTGTGGAGTCCGGCAGTCCGCACGCCGGCGCGAACGCGGTCGACGGGAACCCCGGGACCCGGTGGAGCTCCGCGTTCTCCGATCCACAGTGGATCACCGTGGACCTCGGCGAGACCCGTCGGATCGAACGGGTCCGGCTGAGCTGGGAGGCGGCCTACGGGCGGGCCTACGAGATCCAGACCTCGGCGGACGACACGACCTGGCAGACCGCGTACGCGACGACCACCGGGGACGGCGGCACCGACGACGTCGCGGTGTCGGCGACCGCGCGGTACGTGCGCGTGCACGGCACCCAGCGCGGCACGCCGTGGGGTTACTCGCTGTGGGAGCTGTCGGTCATCGGCAGCTGACACGACGAGAGACGAGGCCGCTCCGGGCAACCGGGGCGGCTTTCTCGTGCGTGGAATATCGGAAGCGCCCCTTCGCGTTGTGTACGTACGATGGCCGAGCCGACTCGGCATCTCTTCGTGCCTCGAGACGGGGCACACACCCACGACAGCGACTACTCACGGGCCCGCTCGCGCGCGGGCGGCCCCACGCCGTGTTGGGAGGCGGCACAACCCCATGAACACGACCACCGACTGGCGGCACCGTGCCGCTTGCCGGGACGAGGATCCCGAGCTCTTCTTTCCCGTTTCCGAGATCGGCCCCGGCGCCCGCCAGCTCGACGAGGCGAAGGCCGTCTGCGCCCGCTGCCCGGTGCGGACGCGGTGCCTGAACTACGCCGTGGACAACGGGCTCGACCACGGCGTCTTCGGCGGCACCACCGAACGCGAGCGCCGCGAGCTCGTGCGCCCCTCGCGCCGGGCCGCCTGACCCGCGCCGACCACCACGCCGGCCACCGCCCTTCACCGCAGCAACATCCACGCGCTGCCGCCGAGGGCGGTGGTCACCACCAAGGCCTGCAGCACCGGCACCGGTAGACGACCGACGAGCCGGGTGCCCAGCCAGCCGCCCACCGCGGCGGGCACGGCCAGCAGCGCCACCAGCCGCCAGTCCACCAGGCCGGTGACCGCGAACGCCACGCTCACCAACACGGCCATGCCCAGCAACAGCACGTTGCGCGTGCGCATCAGGTCGCGCAGCGCCATGCCGGCGAACCGCGGCGCCAGACCGAGCACGGCCAGCGCGAGCGTGCCGGTGCCCACCCCGATCAGCCCCGCGTACACCCCGCAGCCGAACGTGGCCGCCGCCGTGGTCGCCGGGCCGAGAGTGCGACCGGCTCGGGCGACGCGGCGGCGCACCGGCTCCTGCGCCAGCACCAGACCCGCGGCCGGCAGCAGACACCACGGCGCGACGGCCTGGAACGTGTTCGGCGGCGTGACCGTCAGCACCGCCACACCGGCGAGCGTGCCCGCGCAGCCGGCCACCAGCGGGCCCCGGCCCGGCGGATGCCGGCGCACCAGGCGCAGCCCGCCGAGGAACGAGGCCGGCGTGACGAGCTGGGTCGTGGCGTGCGCGGTGAGAGCCGGCACACCCGACGCCGTCAGCGCCAGGAACGTGACCACCGCCCCGCCGCCGCCCGCGGTGTTGAGGAAGCCGGTCACCAGCGCGGCGGCGACCGGCACCGGATCGAGGAGCGCGGTCCCGACGAGCGTGGCCACCGCCAGACCGGCGAGCGTCCACCTGAGCCACGCGCTCCGCGAGCGAACGGTCACCCCGACGAGTACGTCCCGTGCGACATCGGTCGCGGTCACCACTCGCTCCTTCCGCGCCGGATCGGCTGCGTGCGGACAAAACCCGGCTATTCGAACAGACGTTCGGGAGCGTGTCAAGGTGCATTTCGGTCCACTATGGACGGTACATGCCCCGCCGCAGGGCCAGGACCACCAACAGGGCCAGCACGACGGCGACGACGACGGTCCACAACACGATGCTCTCGGTCGAAGGCACGGTGACGTAACGGTTCTCCACGACTACGGCGCGGTACGGCTTGTCCGCCGCGGCGGGCGTCAGCCGGATGTCGCCGGTGATCAGGCTGGGCTGGAACGTCGCGTCGTAGCGGGTGAGGAACCGCGGCTCGTCGATCGTGCGGGCGAGCACCGGGTAGTCGTCCAGGTCGCCCGGCCGTACCCGGCCCGCGTAGGTCAGTTCCGGCTCGGCGCCTTCCGGCGCGGGGTTGGCGGCGTCCATCTGTTGGTCGGCGAGCACGTAGAGACGCAGCGGTTGCTCGTACTCGGCCGTGGCGGACAGGCGCATCGGGTACACCGGAGTGTCGGTGTCGAACGTGAGCCGCATCGACGGCAGGCCCTGGGCGAAGTTCGCGGCCGCGTCGTCGGGAGTCAGCCGGACGGCGACGACGAGCCAGCCCTCGGCGAGGTAGGGCGTGAGCGCGCCCGCGAGGTCGTCGGGGAGCTCGAAGTCGTGTTCGCCCAACCACGTGGTGACCGCGGTCGAGTCGGAGCCGGTGAGCTGGGCGACCTCGAACGGGCCGACCTCGGTGTGGTCGGTGACGGTCACCGACGACGCGCCGTCGGGCGCGCCGCCGCCCGACTCGCCGTCCTCGACCTCGACCTCGCGGTACTCGACGCGCGGCCGGGTGATCGCGTCGAGCTCGGCGAACACCGCCGCGTCGGCGAGCTCGAACCGCGCGCGAGCGGGCACCGGCATGAGGAAGGCCGCCTCGGTCGCCTCGGTCTGGGCTTGGGTGGCGATGTTGAGCGTCACGGCCTCGGTACGGCCGGTCAGCTCGACCAGAGCGGTCTCCTGGACGGCCTGGAGCCGCTCGTCGGCGAGTACGGCGCCGCAGGCGCACGCACCGGCGACCCCGGGCCCGATACCGAGCACGCCGATCGCCACGATGGATAACAGCAGCAGCTTCGCAATGATGGTTCGCATGGGCGTGGGATGGGCCCGGCTACGCTCCCGGTTTCCGGCGTGACCCGTTCGTCACGAACCCTGCACTTTCGGGCAACCGTCCGGAACGATCGGGCGAACAGCACCCGAAATGGTTCCGGGGAGTGGCACGACCGCACTCCGTGGGTTCGGTGAGAGATCATCCCAGGCCACGTCGTCGGTTGCGGCGCTGCAACTTGCCGTCCGGACGTTGCCCCGCCGACCACATTCGACTGTCCACTTGGTCCAGATCGAAATTGTTGATACTGTTTGCGGTGAATCAAAAAGTATGCGTTCACACCCACGTATCAGAAGGTGCTCCGCAATGGCTCAGAAGGTTCTTGTTCAGCTGGTCGACGACCTGGACGGGACGACGTCGGACAGCGTCTCCACCGTTCAGTTCGGGCTGGACGGCGTGATGTACGAGATCGACCTCACAGACGGCAACGCCGATCGACTCCGCGACACGTTCGCGGAGTACGTCAATTCGGGCCGCCGCACGGGCGGGCGTGTTCGGCGCGGCTCCGGCGTCGGCCGGTCCGGCGGGGCGAACAACGACGCGACCCAGATTCGGGAATGGGCACAGGCGAACGGCATCGAGCTGGCCGCTCGTGGCCGGATTCCCGCCCACGTCGCGGAGTCCTACCGGCAGGCTCAGAAGGACGCCACGGCGAAGGCCGGCAACGGCGCGGCCAAGCGCCGCCCCCGGACGAAGAAGAGCTGACCCGAGACGAAGGGCCCGCCCGGAATTCCGGTCGGGCCCTTCGTCTTTTCCGTGCGGACCGGAATGGCGTCAGGTGAGCTCGGCGACGGCCAGGGCACGCACCCGTTCGTAGGCGTCGATCTCGACGGGGTTGAAGCGGTTCTTGGTCACCGCCACGGTGATTCCGGACGCGGTGTCCGCATACGCCGCGCTGCCGCCGACGCCCACCATGCCGAAAACCGTCGGTTCGACCGGATTCTGGCCGATCGTGCCGACCGTGTAGCCGAGGCCGTAGCGGGCCGGGGCACCAGTCATCTCGTCGGTGCCGCTCGTCGCGACCGTCGTCATCGCCGCGAGTCGTTCAGGCGAGACGAGGCGGACGCCATCGACCTCGTCGAGCAGTGCGGCGTACATGCGAGCCACCGCACGGGCGGACAGTACGCCCCACGCCGGGGCGTCGGCGGACAGCAGCGCGGTGTCGTTGGCGAGCGTCGCGCTCGGGGCGAGCGCCGGCGGGCCGGCCTGGAACAGCGGCAGGTCCGGCACCATCGCCGCGAACATCGCCGTGCCGGCGGGGTCGTCGGTGAACCTGGCCAGCCGGCCGTGCGCCGCCGCGGGCACGCCGAAGTACAGCTCGTCCGCGACACCCAGCGGCCCGGCGACCTCCTCGGCGAGCACCTGGGAGATCGGCCGGCCGGTGGCCCGCCGCACGATCTCCCCGAGCAGGAAGCCGAACGTGATCGGGTGGTAGCCGGTCCGCTCCCCCGGCGCCCACCGCGGCTCGAGGCCGGCGATGATCTCGCACATGGCGTCCCAGTCGGTGAACGTCCGCGCGGTGAGGTCCTTCGGCAGCGCCGGCACGCCCGCGCTGTGGGTCAGCGCGTGCGCCACGGTGGCCCGGTCCTTGCCGTGCGCGCCGAACTCCGGCCACAGCTCGGCGATCCGCGTGTCGTAGTCCAGCACGCCTTGCTCGGCCAGCACGTGCACGACCGTCGCGGCGACGCCTTTCGCCGTCGAGGCCGCGTAGAACACCGTGTCCGGGGTGACCGGGCGGCCCCGCTCCGGATCGGCCGATCCGGCCGCGACGTCCACGACCAGCTCGCCGCGCCGGTAGACGGCCGCCTGCACGCCGTTCTCCGCACCGGACTCGACCATGCCGTCGAGAAGTTCTCGCACTCGCTGGGCGAGATCGCCCCGCGTCGTCGTCTCGCTCACAAGCTCGCTCATCTCAGTCCTTCGATCGCGGCGCCGGGCTCCGGCGCCTCCCGGCACCAAGTCGGAGCCCCGAACCCATTCTCGACACGGGGACGAGCGAGGCAAGCGTGGCCCGTCAGTGGGCGAGCCGCGCGCGAACCGATCTCTCGACGAGGATGGGGACGAAGGTCAGGACACGGGCGCCGGCGAATCTGGCGCACTCCGCGTCGACGAGAATGTCGACGGTGCCCCGGTCGTACTCGGCACCGAGCCGGTGCTTCAGCGCTGCCATCTGCCTCGCCAGCTCAACACCGGCCAAAGTTTCCAGCGTCCCGGTCATCGCGATCGACCACGCTTTCCACATCGATGGTGGACGGTTCGTGACTACGCAAACACATTCAGGTGAACGCAAGATGAACTGGCTAGTCTCGCCCCGTGCTCACGCGGCGGGCGGTGAACCGGGCAACCCTGGCCCGGCAGCTGTTGCTCGAACGTGCCGACCTGCCGGTGACCGACGCCGTCTCGCGGCTCGCCGGACTGCAGGCGCAGACCCCGCACTCCTGGTACGTCGGACTCTGGACCCGGCTCGCGGGGCTCGACCCGACCGCGGTGGGCGACCTGCTGGAACGGCGCGCGCTCGTCCGGCTTCCCGTCATGCGCTCGACGATCCACCTGCTCACCGCCGGCGACGCGCTCGCACTGCGGCCGCTGACACAGGCGGTCATCGAGCGGGTCACACTCGGCCAGTTCGGCCGCCGGCTCGCCGGGGTGGCGCCGGGCGAGCTGGTCGCCGCCGCGCGGGTCGCCGTCGAGGAGCGGCCGCGGCTCGCGTCGGAGCTGGGC
>NZ_JBOHGA010000119.1:0-18948 GCF_050699915.1 Actinophytocola sp. | reverse complement strand
GGCCGGCACCGCGAAGACGCCCGGCTCCGGCCCGCCGGCGACGGGCGCCACCGGCACCCAGTCGAGGGCGAACAGCGAGTCGGTGGTGGGCGCCGCTACGGGGGCCGTGCGCATCGTCAGCGAGTGGACGGTGGCGACCGGGTCGCCGGTGCCGTCGAAGACCGTGATCGAGACCGTGTCAGGTGCGGTGCGCGCGAGTCGGGCGCGGACCGCAGGCACGCCGGGACGGTGCAGCGTCACGCCCTGCCAGGCGAACGGGAGACCGTTGACGTCGGCGAACGTGGTCGCGTGCAGGACCGCGTCGAGCAACGCGGGGTGCAGGCCGAAGCGGTCGTCGTGCTCGTCCGCGACGAGGTCCGCCTCGACGAAGACCTCCTCGCCGCGTCGCCACACGGCGTGCAGGCCCTGGAACGTGGGTCCGTAGTCGAAGCCGCGGTGCACGAGGTCGTCGTAGAAGCCGTCGAGCGGCACGGGCTCGGCGCCGGGCGGCGGCCATGCGCCCACGAATGGTTCGGGCCGCCCGCCGCCGGCCGACGCGATCGCGGTGGCGTGCCGGGTCCACGGCTGGTCCGACCCATCGTCCGGCCGGGCGTAGACGGTGACCGCGCGCTGTCCGTCCTCGGCCGGCTGGCCGGCCGTCACCTGGAGCTGGCAGCCGTCGGCGGACAGTGGGAGCGGGGTGGTCAGGGCCAGCTCGGCGACGTGGTCGCAGCCGACCGTCTCCGCCGCGTGCCGCACCAGCTCCAGGAGCGCGGTGCCGGGCAGCAGCACGGTGCCGTGGACGACGTGACCGGCGAGCCAGGGCTGCGTGTGCGGGGAGAGCCTGCTGCTGAACACGACCCCGCCGGGCGAGTCGGCGAGCTCGACCGGTGCGCCGAGCAGGGGGTGACCGCCGACGGGGATCGTTTCGCGTACGGACTTCGCCCAGTACCGCTGGTGCTGGAAGGCATAGGTGGGCAGGTCGACCCGGTGCGCCCCGGGGAGCAGTGCGGCCCAGTCCAGCTCGACGCCGGCCACGTGGAGCCGGCCGACCGCGGTGGTGATCGCGGTGTGCTCGTCGTGGTTCCTGCGTTGCAGGGGAACGAAGACGCCGTCGTGGGTCTCCTGCGCGATGGCGGTGAGCGTGCTGTCCGGCCCGATCTCGACGAAGCGGGTGACGCCGTCGTCGTGCAGCCGCTGGAGATGGTCGGCGAAGCGGACGGTGTCGCGGACGTGTCGCACCCAGTACTCGGGATCGTCCACAGGGGACGGCATCGGGATCGTCGGCTCGTGGAAGGTCAGGCCGTGGACCACTTCGCGGAAGTCGTCGAGCATCGGGTCCATCAGCGGCGAGTGGAACGCATGCGAGACACGCAGCCGCTTGGTGGTTTCGAACCGCTCAGCGATCGCGAGCACCTCGGCCTCGGCACCGGCGATGACGACCGAAGTTGGTCCGTTGATGGCGGCGATGCCGACCTGCTCGGTCAACAGCGGAAGAACCTCGTCCTCGGTGGCGCGCAGAGAAACCATCGCGCCGCCCGGGGGGAGAGCCTGCATCAGTCGGGCTCGTGCGGACACGAGCGCGCAGGCGTCGGCAAGGGAAAGCACACCGGCCACGTGTGCGGCGGCGATCTCGCCGATGGAATGCCCGACCAGGTAGTCCGGCCTGACACCCCAGGACTCGACCAGCCGGAACAGCGCCACCTCGAACGCGAACAAGGCAGGCTGGGCCCACCCGGTCTGGTTCAACCCATCGGCATCCTCACCCCACATCACCTCTCGCAGACCGGGCACCAACTCGGCGAGGACCGCGTCGAACGCCTCGGCGAACACCGGGAACCGCTCGCACAGCCCACGGCCCATCCCAAGACGTTGCGAACCCTGACCGGCGAACAAGAACCCCGTACCGCCGGGCACCGCGGCGTGCGCGTCGTCGACCTCGAGTGCGCGAAGACGCGCGATCGCCGTCTCCGCGGTGTCGGCGACCAGCACCGCCCCGTGCGCGAACGACGACCGTGAGGTCGCGAGCGAGTACGCCACGTCCGCGAGGGCGAGCGGCCGCGTCTCCAGATGAGTCGCCAGCCGCGCCGCCTGGTCTCGGAGCGCGTCCGGTGTCGCGCCGGACAGCACCAACGTGGAAGGACCGGCAGCCTCGGTGGGGGCGTCCTCGGCGGCCGGTCCTTGTTCGAGGATGACGTGCGCGTTGGTGCCACTGATCCCGAAGGACGACACGGCGGCCCGCCGCGCGCGCTCGACATCCGGCCATATCGCCCGATCAGCCACCAGCTCCACGGAACCGGCCGACCAGTCCACATGGGACGAACGAGCATCGGCGTGGAGTGAGCGAGGCACGGAACCGTGCCGCATCGCCTCCACCATCTTGATCACGCCCGCGACACCGGCGGCGGCCTGGGTGTGCCCGATGTTGGACTTCACCGACCCCAACAGCAACGGCGCCGAACGATCCTGGCCGTAGGTCGCCAGCAACGCCTCGGCCTCGATCGGGTCACCCAACCGAGTCCCGGTGCCATGCGCCTCCACAACATCGACGTCCGCAGTGGACAGTCCGGCGACCGACAGCGCCTGGCGGATCACCCGCTGCTGCGCGGCGCCGTTCGGTGCGGTCAGGCCGTTGGAGGCGCCGTCGGAGTTGACCGCCGAGCCACGCACCACCGCGAGCACGTGGTGCCCGTTGCGTTCGGCATCCGACAGCCGCTCCAACACGAGCATGCCGACGCCTTCGGACCACCCCGTGCCGTCGGCCGACTCCGCGAACGACTTGCACCACCCGTCCGGTGCGAGCCCGCCCAGCTTCGCGAACTCCACGAAGATGCCCGGCTCGGACATCACGGTCACGCCGCCCGCCAGCGCCAGCGAACACTCCCCCGACCGCAGCGCCTGCGCCGCCAGGTGCAACGCCACGAGCGACGACGAGCACGCCGTGTCGACGGTGACCGCCGGGCCCTCCAGGCCGAGTGCGTAGGACAGTCGGCCGGACAGCACGCTCGGCGTGCCGCCGACCAGCGCGAACCCCTCGGTCTCCCCCGACGCCTCGTGCAGCCGGGGTCCGTAGTCCTGCGCCATCGCGCCGACGAACACCCCGGTCCGACTGCCGTGCAGCGCTCGCGGGACGATCCCCGTCCGCTCCAGCGCCTCCCACGACACCTCCAGCACGAGGCGCTGCTGCGGGTTCATCGCGACCGCTTCCCGCGGCGAGATGCCGAAGAACGGGGCGTCGAAGTCGCCCGCGTCGTACAGGAACCCGCCCCGATGGCCGTCGAGCTGCCAGCCGCGGTCGGTCGGCAGCTCGCCCACCGCGTCGACCTCGTCGGCGAGCAGCCGCCACAGGTCCTCGGGAGAGGCGACACCGCCGGGAAAGCGGCACCCCATGCCGACGATCGCGATCGGCTCGCCCGGGTCGGCTGGCACGGTCTCGTCCCGGACGACGCCCACGAGCGCCGACACCAGGTGGTCGGCCAGCAGCTCCGGAGTCGGGTACGAGAACAGCGCGGTGCTCGACAGCCGCTGACCGGTCGCGGAGTTGAGCCGCACCACCAGCTCCACGGCCATCGTCGAGTCGAAGCCCTGCTGCTTGAACGGCGCCGCGACGTCGACGTGGTCCGGAGTCGTGCCCAGCACGGCGGCGGTCTCGGCACACACCAGCCGCGCCACGTCGAGCCGTTGCCCGGTGTCGCTGGACACCTCCGGCGGTGCGGCGGCAGGTTCCTCCACGGGAGGTGGGACGGCGACGTCGAGCCAGTGGCGCTGTCGCTGGAACGCGTACGTGGGCAGGCGCACCGGTCGCGCGCCGGGTGACCGCGGCGACCAGTCGACCTCGCCGCCCCGGACGTGCAGGCCGGCGAGCGAGGTAAGGAACCGGCGCAGCCCACCCTCGTCGCGGCGCAACGTGCCCACGACCACCGGGTCGAGCCCGGCGTGCTGGACGCAGTCCTGGATCGCGCCGGCCAGCACCGGGTGCGGGCTGGTTTCGACGAACGTGTCCAGCCCGCGCCCGGCGGCCGCGGCGAGTGTCTGTTCCAGTAGGACGGTCTCGCGGAGGTTGCGGTACCAGTAGCGGCCGTCGAGCGTCGTGGTGTCGACGACGTCCCCGGTGACGGTCGAGTAGAACGGCACGGCCGCGGCCCGCGGCCGGAGGCCGGCGAGCGCCTCGGTCAGCGGCTCCTCGATGAGGGTGACGTCGGCGGAGTGCGAGGCGTAGTCGACGGGGACCCGGCGGGCCTCCTCCCACGCCGCCACGAGCTCGTCGATCCGCTCGGCCGGGCCCGACACGACGACCGCGGCCGGGCCGTTGACCGCACCGATCGACAGCTCGCCGGCGGGGTCGAGGTCCCGCAACCGCTCGGCCACCTCGTCCGCCGGCAGCGCGACCGACGCCAGGCCACCGCGGCCGGACAGGTGCTCCTGGATGAGCCGCGAACGGACCGCGACCACCCGCGCACCGTCCGCCAGGGACAGTGCACCCGCGACACACGCCGCCGCCACCTCACCCTGGGACTGCCCGAGCACGGCCGCCGGCGCCACCCCGTGGTCCATCCACACGGCGGCGAGCGACACCATGACCGCCCACAACGCCGGCTGCACGACGTCCACCCGCTCCAGCGACGCGGCGTCCGGCTCGCCACGCAGCACGGCGCGCAACGACCAGTCCACGTGCGGCGCCAAGGCCCGCGCGCACTCGTCGATTCGCCGCGCGAACGCCTCGGACGACTCGAGCAGCTCGCCCGCCATCCCGGTCCACTGGGAACCCTGGCCGGGAAACACGAACACGACCCCGGACCCCGGCGCGGCCGACCCGGTGACCACGTTCGCGGCCGGCTCGCCCGCGGCCAACGCGCGCAGCCCCGCCAGCAGCTCCGCACGGTCCGTGCCGAGCACCACGCCGCGCCGGTCGAACCCGGTGCGCGCGGTCGCCAGCGAGTGCGCCACGTCGCGGAGGGCGACCCCAGGTTTGTCGTCCACAAAGGAGTGCAGCCGGTCCGCCTGCGCCCGCAGCGCGTCGTCGGTCCGGCCAGACAAGGGCCATGCGATCGGCTCACCGGTGTCGACCGCGGCCGGCTCAGCGGGTGCCGGCACGCGGGAGACCACGACGTGGCAGTTGGTGCCACCGACCCCGAACGACGACACCCCGGCGTGGCCGCCGGACCACGGTTCGACCGCGCGGACGACGTCGATGGACCAGTCGGCCAGCGGGATGTCCGGGTGGGCCCGCCGGAAGTTCAGGCTCGGCGGCAGTTGCCCGTGCCGTGCCGCCAGTGCCACCTTGACCAGGCCGGCCACCCCGGCGGCGGCCTCCAGGTGACCGAGGTTCGTCTTCACCGAACCGGTGAGCAGTGGTGCGCCGGGCTCGCGGCGGTAGGCCGCGGCGAGTGCCGCCGCCTCGACCGGGTCGCCGACCGGGGTGCCGGTGCCGTGCAGCTCGACGTATCGCACCGTTGACGGATCGACTCCGCCGCGCCGGCACGCCGCCTCGATCACGGCCCGCTGCGCGTCCGGGTCCGGGACGGTCAACCCGTCGCTCGCGCCGTCGTTGCCGACGGCGGTGCCCTCGATCAGGCAGTAGATCTCGTCGCCGTCCGCCCGAGCGCGGGCCAACGGCTTGAGCAGGACCAGCGCGCCGCCCTCGCCGCGGACGAACCCGTTGGCACGCTCGTCGAACGTGTAGCAGCGACCGTCCGGGGACAGCCCGCCGAACCGCTCCATCGCGGCGGCGCTGCCCGGGGCGAGGTTGAGGTGCACGCCGCCGGCGAGCGCCACCTCGGACTCGCCGCGCCGCAGGCTCTCGCAGGCCAGGTGCACGGCCACCAGCGAGGACGACTGCGCGGTGTCGACCACCAGGCTCGGCCCGCGCAGGCCGAGGAAGTACGACAGCCGGTTCGCGATCACGGCTCGGCTGAGCCCGGTCATCGAGTGGTGGCCGACCGAGGCCCCGGTCAGCGCCGCGTAGTCGCCCGCGGTGACACCGATGAAGACACCGGTCGCCGAGTCCCGCATATCCCCCGGCCGGACGCCGCCGTCCTCCAGCGCCTCCCAGCCGAGCTCCAGCGCGAGCCGCTGCTGCGGGTCCATCGCGCGGGCCTCGCGCGGGGAGATGCCGAAGAACTCCGCGTCGAACTCCTCGACGCCGTCGACGAACGCGCCCCACCGGTCCGCGCCCTCGCCCGCGGTCCACCGGTCGCCGGGAACCTCGCCGACCGCGTCGACCCCGTCGCGCAGCAGCCGCCAGAACGCCGCCGGGTCCGGTGCCGACGGGAACCGGCACGCGATCCCCACCACGGCCACCCGGGTGTCCTCCGCTCCGGGTGCGAACTCGGCTCGACTCACGACTCCCCCTCGCAGGCTCGGTCGAGCCGCTCGCGGTCGCCCTGTGACATCGGTTCGCTCGCAAGCTCGCTCACTGCACACGCTCCCTCCGGCGGACACCAGCCCACGCCTCCGCTCACGATGCCCAGGCCCGGACCCGTCGTTCTGCTAGTCCGCGCCGCCCGACCATGGGCGCGGAACCCCGGACCACGCGCACGGAGGCGAACCCGATGACCACGACCGACGACCTACCGGCGCTCTCCTCGGTCCGGCCGGCGCTGGGCCGGCTCAACCCGCTGATGCGCGAGCTGCAGCGGCAGGGACCGATCTGCCGGGTCGCCACCCACACCGGGGACGAGGCGTGGCTGGTCACCCGGTACGCGGAGCTCAAGCAGCTGCTCATGGACAAGCGGCTCGGCCGCACCCACACCGACCCGGCGAACATGTCGCGGTACCTGGACAACCCGCTGCTGGACCTGCTCGTGTCGAACCAGGACCCGGAACAGGAACGCCAGGCGCACCTGATGATGCGCAACACGTTGACCCCGCACTTCTCCGCCCGCCGGATGGAGGCCCTGCGCCCGCGCATCGCCGAGCGGGTCGGCGACCTGATCGACGTGATCACCGACGCCGGTCCGCCGCTGGACATCCACGCGCGGATGTCGCTGCCGCTGTCGTTCCTGGTGCTCTGCGACCTGCTGGAGATCCCCGACCGCGACACCTACCTGGGTCTGCTGCGCGATGCCGGACAGGTCGGCGACCCGAGCCTCGGACCGGGCAAGCCACCGCTGTTCGCCCACCTGACCGAGCTCGCCGCCCACAAGCGCACGCACCCGGACGAGGGCCTGATCTCCAGCCTCTGCGAGGCCGGCGTCGAGGACGAGGACGTCGCCGCGCTCATCGCGATGATCAGCATCTCCTACCAGGTGACGCCCAACAACATCAGCGCCGGCATCGCGTTGTTCGCACTCAACCCGGTGCAGCGCCACCTGCTCGTCACCGACCCCGAACTGATGCGCCACGCCATCGACGAAGTGCTGCGCATGGGCAAGATCGGTGAGTCGTTCGTGCCGCGCTACGCCAGCGCGGACATCGAGATCGGCGGCGTGAATATCCGCGCGGGCGACCTCGTGCTGTGCGACCACTACACCGCCGGCTTCGACGAGCGCGTGTTCGACGAGCCGGAGCGGTTCGACATCACTCGCGCGCCGAACCCGCATCTCGCCTTCAGCCGCGGCATCACGCACTGCATCGGCGCGCCGCTCGCCCGGGTGGAGATGACCGAGGTATTCACCGGCCTGTTCGCCCGGCTGCCGGAGATCCGCCTCGCCGTGGCCGCCGACCGGCTGCACGCGATCACCAGCCAGCTCGGCGCGGGGATCGTCGAGCTGCCGGTGACCTGGTAACCGTTTCCGAGCCGCCCGGGAGACACCCCATGACGACCACACCGGACCTGCCCGCTCTCGGCTCCGCCTGCCCGCACGTCGGCCGGCTGAGCGACATGATGCGCGGCCTCCAGGAGACCGCGCCGGTCTGCCGGGTGCGGACCCCGGCGGGCGACGAGGCCTGGCTGGTGACCCGGCACGCGGAGCTCAAGCAGCTGCTGCTGGACGACCGGATCACCAAGGCGCACCCGGACCCGGACACGATGCCGCGCTACCTGGACAGCCCGCTGCTGGACATGACCGTGCAACGCGACCATGCCACCGCGAAGCGGATCCACAACCGGATGCGCGAGATGCTCACCCCGCACTTCTCCGCGCGCCGGATGGCCGCGCTGCGGCCGCGCGTCGCGGAGCGGGTCGGTGCGGCGCTCGACGCGATCGTCCACGAAGGACCGCCGGCGGACCTGCACGCCCAACTCACCGTGCCGGTGTCGTTCCATGTGCTGTGCGACCTGCTCGGCATGGCCGACCGGGAGACGTTCATGGCGTTGCTCGCCGCCCCGACCACGGTCGGCAGCGAGGCGGCGGACGGCGCCGAAGGGTTCCCGCTGTTCGGTTTCCTGGCCGACGTCGTCGCCACCAAGCGGGCGCTGCCGGCCGACGACCTCATCACGGCACTGTGCGAGTCCGAACGCGACGACCACGAGGTGATCGCGATGATCGCGACGGTCAGCTTCTCCTACCTCGTCACGCCGCACAACATGAGCGTGGGGATCGCGCTGCTCGCGAACGACCCGGTTCAGCGCGACCTCGTGGCCGCGGACCCGGACCTGCTCCGCACCGCGGTGGAGGAGGTGCTGCGGATGGGCAAGACCGGCGAGTCGCTGCTGCCCCGCTACGCCCGGGAGGACATCGACATCGCCGGCGTCACCATCCGCGCGGGCGACCTCGTCCTGTGCGACCACTACTCGGCGAGCTACGACGACCGCGTGTTCACCGACCCCGACCGGTTCGACGTCACCCGCTCCCCGAACCCGCATCCCGCGTTCAGCCACGGCAGCTGGTACTGCGTCGGCGCCCCGCTGGCGCGCATCGAGCTGACCGAGGTCTACCGCGCGCTGTTGGCCCGGCTGCCCGGCCTGCGCCTCGAGATCCCGCTATCGGAGATCAACCTCGCGGCCACCAACCAGCTCGGCGGCGGGATCGGCGAGCTTCCCGTCACCTGGTGACCTCCGCATTTGGAGACTCAGCGACGGACTGGCTGGCGGCGATCCGGGGCGCCAGCCAGTACCGGCGGTGCTGGAACGCGTAGGTGGGCAGGTCGACCCGGCGCGCACCCGAGTCCGCGAAGTAGGCGGTCCAGTCGACCGGGACACCCGCGACGAACAGCCTGGCGATCTCCGTTGTCAGGCCCTCCGGAGTGGCCAGGTCCGGGCCCAGTTCGACCGTCAGCCCCGTGCCGTCGGCGACCGGCATGGCCGGCCGCACACCCCAGGAACGCAGCAGTCGATCCAGCGCCACCTCGAACTCCCCAGCGGCCTCGTAGGCCTCGCGGAAGGTCGGGAACAGCGCGCCGATCCGTTGTGCCACCGCGGGTTCCGGTGTCCAGGCGTCGGCGAAGCGGAACGTGAGCCGCGGGCCACGCCGAACCTCGCCGCGCAGGCCGCCGTCGCCGTCGGCCACCGCGGTGAGTCCTTCGGCGAGAGCCGCGAGGTCGGTGCCCAGCACCACCGCGCGGTGTTCGAGCTTGGCCCGGCCCGTCGCCAGCGAGTACGCCACGTCCAGCGGAGCCTCCGCCGATCCGTCCACGAAGGACAGCAGGCGAGCCGCCTGGGCTCGCAGCGCGGCCGGCGTCCGGGCGCTCAGGAGCCACGGGACGAGTGGGTGTTCGCGCGCGGGCGGGGCGGGCGCCGCGGGCGGCGCCTGCTCCAGCACGACGTGGGCGTTCGTGCCGCAGGCACTGAAGCCGGACACCGCGAACCGGTGCGGCCGGTCGGTTTCGGGCCAGGGCGTGGGCCGGGTCGGCAGCGCGACGTCGCCGGCCGACCAGTCGACGGCGGTCACCGGCTTGTCCACGTGCAGGGTCGGCGGGACGGTTCCGTGCCGCATCGCCATCACCATCTTGATCACGCCGGCGACCCCGGAGGCGGTCTGCGCGTTGCCGATGTTCGACTTCAGCGAGCCGAGCAGCAGCGGTCGCTCGCGGCCCTGCCCATAGGTGGCCAGCAGGGCCTGCGCCTCGATGCGGTCGCCCAGCGCGGTGCCGGTGCCGTGGCCCTCGACCGCGTCGATGTCCGAAGGGGACAGTCCGGCGACGTCGAGCGCCCGCGCGATCAGCCGTTGCTGCGCAGGGCCGTTCGGCGAGCGCTGCCCGGCGCTCGCGCCGTCCTGGTTCACCGCGCTCCCGCGCAGCACCGCCAGCACCGGATGGTCCAGGCGGCGCGCGTCGGACAGCCGTTCCAGTACGAGGATCCCGGCGCCCTCCCCCAGCACGGTGCCGCTCGCGCCGTCGGCGAACGACCGGCAACGCCCGTCGGCGGCGAGCACCTCATCGATCGACGAGGTGCGGAACAGCTCGGGGAACGCCATCACGCTCACCCCGCCGGCGAGCGCCAGCTCGCACTCGCCCGCCCGCAGCGCCTGCGCGGCCAGGTGCATGGCCACGAGCGACGACGAGCACGCCGTGTCCAGCACGACGCACGGACCCTCGGCGCCGAGCGCGTACGACACGCCACCGCCGATCATGCTGCCGCCGTAGGTGACGGGGATCTTCTGGGCGATGGCGTAGTCGTGGTGCATGATCCCGGCGTAGACCCCGGTCGCGCTGCCCCGCAGCGACGTCGGGTCGATGCCGGCCCGTTCCAGCGCCTCCCAGGAGAGCTCCAGCAGCAGCCGCTGCTGCGGGTCCATGAACTCGGCCTCGACCTCGGACAGCCGGAACAGGTCCGCGTCGAAGTCGCCGGCGCCGTCGAGGAACCCGCCGTGCCGGCTGTAGGTCTTGCCCGGTCGGCCGGGCTCCGGGTCGTAGATCCGGTCGACGTCCCAGGACCGGTCCGCGGGGAACTCGGTGATCGCGTCGATGCCGTCGTGGACGAGCCGCCACAGGTCCTCGGGCGAGCGCACCCCACCAGGCAGCCGGCACGCCATCCCGACTAGCGCCACCGGCTCCCGGGCCGCGTCGAGGTCCGCGAGCCGTGCCCGCAGCCGCTCGTTCTCCTTGAGCGTCGCCCGCAGCGCCTCGACGAGTCGCCCGTCCCCGGACCGGTCAGTCGTCACGGCGCTCACCGACGTTGGCGAACGCCAGCTCCACCAGGTCGTCTGTGTCGAGCGAGTCGATGAGCGCCGGCGCCGGCTCGTCCGGGACGAGCTGCGCGTCGAGGAAGACGGCCACCGCGTCGGTGTTCGGGTGGTCGAACACGAGCGTGGCCGGCAGCCGCAGCCCGGTGACGTCGGCCAGGTGGTTGCGCAGCTCCGCCGCGGTGAGCGAGTCGACACCGAGCTCGCCGAAGTTGCGGTCGGTCTCGATCGCCGAGCCCGACTCGTGTCCCAGCACGGCCGCGAGCAGGTCGGCGACCAGGTCGCCGAGCAGCTGCCGGCGATCGGCCGGGTCGCCGAGGCCGTCGAGCCGTTCGCGCAGCGTCTCGGGGTCCATGCCGCCCGCGGCCGTCCGGACGAGCGTGCGGGTCGCCGGGGCCAGGCCGCGCAGCAGGGCCGGCGTCCAGTCGGTCCGGTCGCGCAACGCCCCCGTGTCCAACCGCAGCGAGACGAGCAGCGAGCCGTCGTAGCGCAGCGCCGCGTCGAACGAACGCAGACCGTCCTGTTCGGACAGTGGGAGCACGCCCTGCCGGCGCATGCGTTGCAGCTGCACGTCGGTCAGCCACCGGCCCGCGCCCGCGCCGTCCCACGGCCCGTAGGCGACGGACGTCGCGGCCAGCCCGCGGGCCCGGCGCCGCTGCGCGAGGCCGTCGAGGAACACGTTGGCGGCGGCGTAGTTCGCGTGCCCGGCCGCGAGAGTGAGCCCGCCGGCGGAGGAGAACAGCACGAACGCCGCCAGGTCCAGGTCCGCGGTGAGCTCGTGCAGGTGCCAGGCCGAGTCGACCTTGGCCCGCAGCACGGGCTCCCACTTCTCCCGCGGCAGCGCGGTCAGCACGCCGGGGTCCGCGACACCCGCCGCGTGCACGACCCCGGTCAGCGGATGGCCGTCGGGCACCGACGCCAGCAGCGCGGCCAGCGCCTCCCGGTCGGCGACGTCGCACGCCGCGATCGTCACGGCCGCGCCCAGTCCGGCGAGCTCGGCGCGCAGCGAGTCCGCGTCCGGCGCCTGCTCGCCGCGCCGGCTGGCCAGCAGCAGGTGCCGTACGCCGTGCTCGGTCACCAGGTGGCGGGCGACCAGCGCGCCGAGGCCGCCGGTGCCGCCCGTGATCAGCACGGTGCCGTCGGGGTCGAGCGTCGCGGCCGGCGCGGGCACGTCGGCGCGGACCAGCCGGGGCACCCGCAGCTCCAGCGCCCGCACGGCCAGCTCCGGCTCGCCGGAGGTGACCGCCGAGGGCAGGAACCACGACAGCTCGTCGAGCTTGTCCAGGTCGAGTAGCACGAACCGGCCCGGGTGCTCCGCCTGCGCGGCTCGCACCAGGCCCCACACGGGCGCCTGCGCGATGTCCACATCGGACTCGTCGGTGACGGCCAACGCGTTGCGGGTGACCACGACGAACGTCGAGCTCGCGAACCGCTCGTCGGCCAGGGCCTCCCGGACGGCGTCGAGCACCCGGAAGAGCACCGTCCGGGCGGCCACGGCGCCCACCTGTTTCGCGGGTGTCTCGCATTCGAGCACGACCACCTCGGGTGCGGGCCCGTCGGCGGGCACGTCGTCCCACGCGACCGGATCCGGGATCTCCGTGGCGATGGGCTGCGGGATGGACCGCCACTCGACCCGGTGCAACGCGTCGTCTGCGGCGACCAGCTGGGTGGCCGAGATGGGCTTGCCAAGCAGCCGGCCGACCGAGAAGACCGGACGGCCCTCCTCGTCGAACGCGGCGACGGTGAGCACGTCGGGAGTCGGGTGCGACAGCCGCAGGCGCAGCACGCGGGCGCCCGTGGCGTGCAGCGCGACGTCGGAGAACAGCGTGGGCTGGAAGGCCATGCCCGCGGCGGGGTCCTTGCGGAGGCTGACGAGCATCGCCAGGTGTGTCGTGGCGTCGATCAGGGCGGGATGCAGGCCGAACCGCCCGGCGTCGGCGTGGTCCGGCAGCGCCACCTCGGCGAAGGCCTCCCCGCCACGCGTCCACACGGCACGCAGGCCCCGGCTGTCGGGGCCGTAGCGGAAGCCGGCGTCGGCCAGCACCTCGTAGGCGTCGGTCACGTCCAGCTCCTGCGCGTGCGGCGGCGGCCACTCGGCGGCGTCCACCTCGGGCTCGGTGGTCTCCTTTCGCAGCACGCCTTCCGCGTGCAGGGTCCACGGCGCGTCGGGGTCGGCGGCGTCGCGGGACCGGATGCGGACCTCGCGGCCGCCACCCCGCTCGGCGTCGACGGCCACGTGCAGCTGGACCGCGCCCTCGTCCGGCAGCAGGAGCGGGGCCGGCATGGTCAGCTCCTCGACCACGCCGCAGCCCACCTCCTCGCCCGCCCGCAGCGCGAGCTCGAGCAGGCCGGTGGCCGGCAGGATCGTCTTGCCCAGCACGTCGTTGCCGGCGAGCCACCGGTGCGCCGCGGCCGAGAGCCGGCCGGTGAGTACGACGCCGTCGGACTCGGGCAGCGGCACGACCGCCGAGAGGATCGGGTGACGGGCCGCGCCGAGGCCCATGGACGACGGGTCACCCGGGACGCCGCCGGCGAGCGCGGCGACGTCGACCCAGTACCGCTCGTCGCGGAAGGCGTAGGTGGGCAGGTCGACCAGGCGGCCGCCGGGCAGTACGGCGGCCCAGTCCGGCGACGTGCCGTGCGCGTGCAGCTCGGCGACGGCGGTCAGCAGCGTCCGCGGCTCGGGCCGGTCCTTGCGCAGCACGGGAACGCACACGGCCGGCGGCCGGTCTTCCAGGCCGTTTCGCGCGAGGGCGGTCAGCACGCCGTCCGGGCCGAGCTCGACGAAGTGGGTCACGTCGCGGTCGGCGAGCCAGCGCAGCCCGTCGTGGAAGCGCACGGTGTCGCGGACCTGGGCGGCCCAGTACGCGGGGTCGCACAGCCGCTCCCCCGCCGGCTCGCCGGTCAGGTTCGAGATGACCGGGATCCGCGGCGGCGCGTAGCCGAGGCCGCGCGCGATCCGCTCGAAGTCGACCAGCATGGGCTCCATGTGGTGCGAGTGGAAGGCGTGGCTCACCCGCAGCCGGGAGGTCTTGCGGTCCGCGTGCTCTGCTTTGAGCACTGCCTCGATCGCGGCGACGGCGTCCTCGTCACCGGAGACCACGACCGACCGCGGTCCGTTGACCGCCGCCAGGCTGACGCCGTCGGTGAGCAGTGGCGCGACCTCGTCCTCGCTCGCCTCGACGGCGAGCATCGCGCCGCCCTTCCGCATCGCGTGCATCAGCCGGCCCCGCGCCGTGACGAGCACGCACGCGTCCGCGAGGGTCAGCACGCCGGCGAGGTGCGCGGCGGCGACCTCGCCGATCGAGTGGCCGAGCAGGTAGTCCGGCCGCACGCCCCACGACTCGAGCAGGCGGAACAGCGCCACCTCCAGGGTGAAGAGCGCCGCCTGCGCCCAGTGCGTCCGGTCCAGCACCTCCTGGTCGGCACCCCAGACGACGCCGTTCAGCGACCGGTCCAGGCGGGCGTCAAGCTCCGCGGTGACCTCGTCCCACGCCCGCGCGAACTCCGGGTGCGCGGCGTACAGCTCCGCGCCCATGCCCAGTCGCTGGGTGCCCTGCCCGCCGCACAGGAAGGCGAGGTGGCCGGACCGGGCGGTGCCGGCCATCGCTCGCGGTGCACCGGTCTCCAGGGCGGCGAGCCCGACGAGCAGCTCCTCCCGGTCGGCGCCCAGGACGACCGCGCGATGCTGCTGTCCGGAGCGGGTGGTGGCGAGCGTGTGGGCGACGTCGAGTGCGGCGAGGTCCGACCGTCCGTCCACATGGGACAGCAGCCTGGCCGCCTGGTCGCGCAGGGACTCGGCGGTGCGGGCGGAGACGGGCCACGCCAGCAGCCCGGGGGCGGCCGTAGTGGCCGGCGACTCCTGTGACGAATCCTGAGCCCGTGCCTCCTCGATGATCACGTGGGCGTTCGTGCCGCTGACGCCGAACGACGACACGCCGGCCCGGCGCGGCCGGCCGGTCGCCAGCCACGGCCGCGACTCGGTCAGCAGCGCCACCGCCCCGCTCTCCCAGTCCACGGCGGAGGTCGGCTCGTCGACATGGAGGGTCTTCGGCAACGTCTCGTGCTGGAGGGCGAGCACCATCTTCAGCACACCCGCCACGCCGGCGGCCGCCTGCGTGTGCGCGAGGTTCGACTTGATCGAGCCCAGCCACAGCGGTTCGCCGGCGCGGCCCCGGCCGTAGGTCGCCAGGAGGGCGTCGGCCTCGATGGGGTCGCCGAGCGAGGTGGCGGTCCCGTGCGCCTCCACGACGTCGACGTCCGATGTGGACAGTCCGGCACTCGCCAGCGCCGCACGGATGACTCGCTGCTGCGACGGGCCGTTGGGGGCGGTGAACCCGTTGGAGGCGCCGTCCTGGTTGACCGCGCTGCCCCGGATCACCGCGAGCACGGGGTGGCCGTGCTCGCGGGCGTCGGAGAGCCGCTCCAGTACGACGATCCCGACTCCTTCGCCCCAGCTGGTCCCGTTCGCGGCCGAGGAGAACGCCCGGCAGCGGCCGTCGGGCGAGAGCCCGCCCTGCCGGCCCATGCCGAGGAACACGTGCGGGGTGGCCATCACCGAGGCGCCACCGGCGAGGGCGATCGCGCACTCCCCCTGGCGCAGCGCCTGAGCCGCCAGGTGCAGCGACACCAGCGACGACGAGCACGCGGTGTCGACAGTGACCGCGGGTCCCTCCAGGCCGAGGATGTAGGACACCCGGCCGGACAGGGCGCTGGCGGAGTTCGCGGTGTACATGTAGTCCACCGCGCCCGGCGTGTGCGCCGCGAGCTGGGCGTAGTCCAGGCCGTTGCTGCCGATGAACGCGCCGGTCCGGCTGCCGCGCAACGCGACCGGGTCGAGCCCGGCCCGTTCCAGTGCCTCCCACGCGACCTCCAGCAGCAGGCGCTGCTGCGGGTCGGTGGCGACCGCCTCCCGCGGCGAGATGCCGAAGAACGTGGGGTCGAACTCGCCCGCACCGGCGAGGAACCCGCCCAGGCGCGGCGTCGTGCCGCCGTCCGGGTTGAACACCGGCGCGTCCCACCCCCGGTCCTCGGGTGGCGGGGTGATCGCGTCGCGGCCCTCGGCGAGCAGCTCCCACAGCGCCGCCGGAGTGTCGACACCTCCGGGGAACCGGCAGCCCATGCCGATCACCGCGATCGCCTCGTCGCGGCCGGACTCGGCCGCCTCGAGCCGTTGCCGTGTCGCGTGCAGGTCGGCGGTGACCTTCTTCAGGAAGTACCGCAGCTTCTCTTCGGTGGTCATCGCACGTCTCCCATCAAGAAGCCTCGTCTTCAGGAAATGCCGAGCTGTTCGCTGATGAACTCGAAGACCTCGTCGTCCGAGGCGTCGCCCAGGCCGATGTCGACGGGGACCGGGACCGGACAGGTGGTCGCGTCCGTGTCCGCGTCCATGTCCGCGTCCAGGTCGTCGAACAGCTGCGTGAGCAGGTGGTCGGCGAGCATCTGCGGGTTCGGGTGGTCGAAGACCAGGGCCTGCTTGACCCTCAGTCCGGTCGACGCCGCGATCCGGTTGGCGAACTCGACCGCGTTGAGCGAGTCGAACCCGAGCTCGGTGAACGCCCGCCGCGGTTCGACCGCATCGGCGGAGGTGTGCCCGAGCACGGCGGTGGCGGTGTCCCGCACGAGCCGCAGCACGGTCGCGCTCCGCTCGGGCGCCGACATCGAAGCCAGCCGCTCGCGCATCGCGCCGGCCGGCTCGGCGGGGACGGCGAGCTCACGCATCGCCTGCCGCACACCGGGAATCTCGTCGAACACCGGTGACGGGCGCACCGCCAGGAAGGCCGGCGCGAAGGTCCGCCAGTCCATCGCCTGCACCATCGGCGCGGGCTCGCCGCTCGCGACGACCTGGGCCAGCGCCGTGATCGCCGGTCCGGGGTCCATGGGTGCCACCCCGCCACGCGCGGACCGTTCCGCGGCGAGCGTGTCCTGCGCCAGGCCCGCACCGGCCCACAGTCCCCACGAGACGGACGTGGCCGGCAGCCCGACCGCGCGGCGCCGGTGGGCGATCGCGTCGAGCTCGGCGTTGGCCGCCGCGTAGTTGGCCTGTCCCGGGTTGCCCAGCGCGCCCGCGGCCGAGCCGTACAGCACGAACAACGACAGGTCCAGGTCTCGGGTCAGCGCGTCGAGGTGGCGCGCGGCCGTGACCTTCGCGCGGTACACCTCCGTGAACCGCTCCGGCGACAGGCCGTCGATCATGCCGTCGTCGAGGACGCCGGCGATGTGCACGACGCCGGTCAGCGGAAGGTCAGCGGGGAGGTCGGCAAGCAGCTCGGCGAGTGCGTCGCGGTCCGCCACGTCGCACGCGACCACGCTGACCCGGGTACCGCTCGCCGACAGCTCGTCGGCCAGCTCGTCAGCGCCGGGTGCCGCCGGGCCGCGCCGGCTCGCGAGCACCAGATGCTCGGCGCCCGCCCGGGCCAGGAACCGGGCCACGTGGCCGCCGAGGGCACCCGTGCCGCCGGTGACCAGCACCGTGCCCGACACGCGCACCTCGGCACCGGCCGCGCGCAGCGGCACGAGCCTGCGGCCGTGCACACCGGACTCGCGGACGGCGACCTGGTCCTCGACCTGGTCCCGGCCGCCGCTGGTGAACACGCCCGGCAGCAGGCCGGTGACCCGTTCGTTGAGGTAGGGCGGGAGGTCGACCAGACCGCCCCAACGTCGTGGGTGCTCGATGGCAGCGACCCGACCGAAACCCCAGACGCCGCCCTGTGCCGGACCCCGCACCGGGTCGTGGTCGTCCACGGACACGGCACCGCTGGTCACGCACCACAGCGGCGCGTCGACGTCCGCGTCCCCCAACGCCTGGAGCAGCACCATGGTCATCGACAGTCCCACGGGAACTCCAGTGAAGTTACCGGACTCCGCGTCGTCCACGGCCAGCAGCGACACCACTCCGGTGAACCGCGTGCCGTCCGCGACCAGGTACGCCAGCCGCTCCGCCAGCTGCGTCCGGCTCGTCTCGCCGACCTCGATCCGGACGGTGTCGCCGCGCAGCGCGCCGACGACCGAGTCGAGCCAGGGGTCACCCTCGAGCGCGGCCGGGACGACGACGAGCCAGGTGCCGGGCAGCGGACCGGCCGGGCCGGCGGGCAGCGGCCGCCACTCGAACCGGTACCGCCAACTGTCCACCTCGGACTGTTCGCGGCGAGTCCGGCGCCAGGCCGACAGCGCGGGCAGCAGCGCCCCGAGGGCCTCGACGTCGACGTCCAGTGTGG
The DNA here is from genome assembly GCF_050699915.1 of Actinophytocola sp. Lineage (GTDB taxonomy): Bacteria > Actinomycetota > Actinomycetes > Mycobacteriales > Pseudonocardiaceae > Actinophytocola. The sequence continues at coordinate 749 of NZ_JBOHGA010000119.1, read as the reverse complement.
ACGCCAGGGTCGTCACGTCGGACCGGTCCACCGCGCTCCAGAACTCGGCGTCCACCGGGTCGGCGGGTGCCGGCGCGACCGGCTCGGGCCAGAGGTGCATGTGCTGGAAGGCGTAGGTCGGCAGGTCGACCCGCCGGCCACCGGGCACGGTCCAGTCGACGTTCGCGCCGCGCACGTACAGCTCGGCCGCGGAGGTGAGGAACCGGGTGAGGTCGCCGTCGTCGCGGCGCAGGGTGCCGGCCACGACCGCGGAGACGTCGGCCTCCTCGGTGGCCGCCTCGATGGCCTCCCGGATCCCCATGGTGAGCACCGGGTGCGAGCCACACTCGACGAAGAACCGGTGCCGCTGTGCGAGCAGCGTCGTCACCGCGGGCTCGAACCGGACCGGCCGGCGGAGGTTTCGGTACCAGTACTCCGCGTCCAGCTCGCCGCCCGCCAGCCACTCGCCGGTGACGGTCGACAGGAACGGGACCCGGGCGGTCCGCGGGGAGATGTCCGCGAGCGCGGTGAGCAGATCCTCGCGGATCAGCTCCACGTGTGGCGAGTGCGAGGCGTAGTCCACCGGGATCCGCTTGACGCGCGCGCCACGTGCGGACAGCCGACCGCACAGCTCGTCGAGCTCGGTCGGCTCGCCGGAGAGTACGACGGACGCCGGCCCGTTGATCGCCGCGACGGCCAGCCCGTCGCCGAGCAGCGGCTCGACCTCGGCGGCCGGCAGCGCGACCGACGCCATGGCGCCCCGGCCGGCC
>NZ_JBOHGA010000118.1:0-19006 GCF_050699915.1 Actinophytocola sp. | reverse complement strand
CCCGCTGGCAGCGGCTCGATCGGTGGCAGGACCGTGTGGCTCGCGGTGCGCCCGACGACCGGGCCCAGCACGTACAGCCCGTCGTGGCCGGCGAACAGGTAGTCCGGGCGCAGGTAGTCGGCCTGGCCCCAGGCGCTCCAGCTGATCTTCGCGTGTAGCCGGCCGCGCACCGCGGGCAGCAGGTGCACCGGCCCGACGCCGGACCGGGACGGCACCGGCATCCGCACCGCCGCGAACGCGGCGCCCTCGCCGGGCTCCATCGACACGGTCACGTCGTTGGCGCGCCCGGCCTCCACGTTGTCCGCGAGCTGCACCGCGTGCACCTTCGGCCGGCCGCGCGGCGGCGTCACCAGCAACGCGCTGACCAGCAGCGGCGCGCCGACGAGCAGCAGCTCCAGCCGGTGCAGCACCACACCCGCGACGGCCAGCCCGACACCGCACGCCACGGCCCGGGTCAGCGCGTCGGTGCGCCGCCAGCCCATCGTCCGCACCGCCCGGCGGCCCAGGAACCAGCGCCGCGCCCGGTGGCCCAGCCCGGATCTCGCGCTCGTGAGGTCCGACCCGGCCTGCTCGGGAGTGCTCACCGCCGTGAGCGGGTGCTCGCGGGACCGGGCACCGCGCCGAGCAGCTCGGCCACCACCTGCTCGCCGGTCACGCCCGAGCTCCACGTCTCCGCGCGCATGGTGAGCCGGTGTGCGAGGGCCGGCACGGCGCACTCCTTCACGTCCTCGGGCAGCACGTAGTCGCGCCCGGCGAGCACCGCGAGGGCCCGCGAGACCAGCAGCAGCGCCTGCGAGCCGCGCGGCGAGGCGCCGATCTCGACCGACCGGTGGCCGCGGGTGGCGTTGGCGAGATCCACGCAGTAGCGCAGCACGTCCTCGTCGACGTCGACCCGCTCCAGGCCGGCCTGCAGCGCGGCGAGCCGCGACGCGTCGATCACCGGGTCGAGCACGACCTCCTCCTGGCGGCGGGCGACGCGGCGGCGCAGCACCTCGGCCTCCTCCTCGGGCGGCGGGTAGCCGATGTCGAGGCGGAGCAGGAAGCGGTCGAGCTGGGCCTCGGGCAACGGGTAGGTGCCCTCGTACTCGATCGGGTTCGCGGTGGCCAGCACGTGGAACGGCCGAGGCAGCGGGAAGGTGCGGCCCTCGACGGTGACCTGGCGCTCCTGCATCGCCTCGAGCATCGCGGCCTGCGTCTTCGGCGGCGTGCGGTTGATCTCGTCGGCGAGCAGCAGACCGGCGAACACCGGACCCTGGCGGAAGCCGAAGTCGCGCTCGCCGGGGTCGTAGATGAACGAGCCGGTGATGTCGGCCGGCTGCAGGTCCGGGGTGCACTGCACGCGGCGGAACTCCAGGCCCAGCGCCTGAGCGAGCGAGCGGGCCAGCAGCGTCTTGCCGAGCCCGGGGACGTCCTCGAACAGCACGTGCCCGCCGGCGAGCACGGCGGCCAGCGCCAGCCGGACCGACCGCTGCCGGCCGACGACCGCGGTGGCGACCGAGTCGAGCACGGCGGCGGTGTCCTGCCGGATGGCGTCCGGGGTCAGCGGCTGGTCCACTGTGGACGGTGAGCTCATGGTTCCTCCAGGCGCCGCAGCATGGCGGCGAACTCATCGGGCTTGGGCAGGCGGGCGCCGGACGCGGTGAGCAGTCCGTGCAGGTCGTCGCCGAGTCGCTCGCGGGCCCGCGGGTCGTGCAGGTCCTCGATGTCGGCGGTCTCGGGGTCGCGGCGCAGGGTGGTGAGCGCGAGCCGGCGCAGCCGCGGCTGGACGCGCGAGGTGAACCGGTAGGGGTCGGTGGCGGCCTGGCCGAGCCGGTCGGCGAGCGAGCTCGCGTGCAGGCAGACGCTGGCCGCGGGCAGATCCGGCTCGGGCGTCCAGTCCTGGTCGAAAGTGCCCACGAACATGGCGGTGACCAGCACGGCGGCGGCCGGTGGGATCGAGACGAGCACGGCCCACCAGAAGGGCACGTCAACGGCGTAGGTCGCCGTCACACCGACCACGACGGCGGTGAGGACGGCCAGCGCGGCGGCGCGGAGCGCGCTCACGACGCCCCCTCGCAGGCTCGGTGCCGCCGCTCGCGGTCGCCCTGTGTCTGATGGTTCGCTCCGCAAGCTCCGCTCACGACGCCCCCTCGCAGGCTCGGTGCCGCCGCTCGCGGTCGCCCTGTGTCTGATGGTTCGCTCCGCAAGCACCGCTCACGACGCCCCCTCGCAAGCTCCGTGCCGCCGCTCGCGGTCGCCCTGTGACATCGATTCACTCGCAAGCTCGCTCATGCGTCCGCGGTCTCGGCGCCGGCCCGCGGGGCGAGCGCGAACAGGATCCGGTCCAGGGCGGCGAGTGCGGCGGCCGCGTCGGCCTCGCCGACCTGGCCTGGCGGGCCGAAGCGGGCGCGCTGGTAGAGCTCGCGCAGCTCGTCCAGGGCCGGCTCGCTCATGGTGTGCCGGGCGAGCAGGGCGGCGGTGAACTCGGTCGCGGTCTGGTGCGGCTCGCGGCCGGCGCCGCCCTGCGCGGCGGCCTCCTCGAGCCGCAACCACGCGGCGACGACCGCGTCACCCGGCGGGCCGCCTTGGCGGCCGGCGAGCTCGGCGCGAGCCTGCTGCGCCGCGCGGCGCAGGCGCATCTGGATGGTGGACTCGAGCGCGCCGATCTCGTCCTCGGCCTCCTGCACGCCGACGCCCAGCCGGGGCAGCCGGCGGATTCGCTGCCAGCGCTGGATGATCAGCGAGATCGCGACGAGCAGCAACACCATCGCGACGATGAGGAAGGACTTCTGGACCAGCTCGAGCTCGTCGACGATGTCGACCTTGAACGCGTTCTCGTCGGGCGTGACGCCGCCGGAGGTGGTGCCGCCGCCGGTCCCCCGTTCGAGCGGCACGTCCCGCAGGCTGCCCGGCACCGCCGACTTCCCCCGCGCGGACAACACCGCGAACAGGAGCAACGCCGCGACCGCGCACAGTGCGGCAACTCGGGTGCTCCTCATCCCTGGCAGCATGCCGCACGGATCACGGAAGTGAAGGTTCTTTATCCAGTCGATATCTGTCGACACGGCCGCCTGTGCGCGAGATGTGCGCTCAAGATCCGAGGCCGGCCAGCTCCTTGGCGCGGCTCAGGACCGTCTCGACCATCGCCGGGGTCAGCTTGCCGGTGAAGGTGTTCTGCTGGCTCACGTGGTAACAGCCCAGCAGGTGCAGCGGACGGTCCGGTTGATGCCGCCCCTCGAGCGTGACCTCCACGCCGTGACCGAAGCGGGGGCGCGGGGTCGGCACCGACCAGCCGGCCGCCGCCAGCACCGGCAGCAGCGCCTGCCAGCCGAACGCCCCCAGCACGACGATCGCGCGCACCGGCAGCAGCGACAGCTCCTCCGCGAGCCACGGGCGGCAGTTGTCCCGCTCGGCCGGGGTCGGCTTGTTGGCCGGCGGGGCGCAGCGCACCGGTGCGGTGATCCGCACGCCGTAGAGCTCCAGGCCGTCGCCGGCGTGGGTGGACGTCGGCTGCGAGGCCAGGCCCACCGCGTGCAGGGCGGCGTAGAGCACGTCCCCCGAGCGGTCGCCGGTGAACATGCGGCCCGTGCGGTTGGCGCCGTGCGCGGCCGGGGCCAGGCCGACGATCGCGAGCGGCGCGTCCGCCGGCCCGAAGCCGGGCACCGGGCGGCCCCAGTAGGTCTGGTCGGCGAAGGCGGCCCGCTTGACCCGGGCCACCTCCTCCCGCCAGGCGACCAGCCGCGGGCACGCACGGCACTCGGTCACCCGCAGGTCCAGCGAGGCGAGGTCGGACACGTGGGAATTGTGCTTGGCGCCCCGCCGAACCCACCACGTAGGGTTCCGATCATGACCGACGAGGCGTCCGAGAAGAAGTCCACCGAGGAGAAGCCGGCGGAGCCGACCGACGACCTCGTCACCAGCCCGCACTCGATCACGGTCCGCCGTCGCAAGCTGAACTACACCGCGACAACCGGCCGGATCGTGCTGCGCAAGGAGATCATCACCGACGGCACGTTCGACGGGCACGTGCCCAAGGCCGAGGTCTTCCTCACCGCGTACACACTGGACGGTGCCGACCCGACGAAGCGCCCGGTGACGTTCGCGTTCAATGGCGGGCCGGGCTCCTCCAGCGTGTGGCTGCACCTCGGCCTGCTCGGTCCGCGCCGCGTCGTCTCGGGTGACGTCGGGGAGCTCACGCCGCCGCCCTACGAGCTCGTCGACAACGCCGAGACCCTGCTCGCGCACAGCGACCTCGTGTTCATCGACCCGGTGTCCACCGGCTACTCGCGGGCCGTGAAGGGCGAGAAGCCCGGCGAGTACCACGGCTTCCAGGGCGACATCGAGTCCGTCGGCGAGGTGATCCGGCTGTGGACCTCGCGCAACGGCCGGTGGATGTCGCCGAAGTTCCTCGCCGGCGAGTCATACGGGACCACGCGCGCCGGCGGGCTCGCGCACCACCTGCAGACCCGGTACGGCATGTACCTCAACGGGTTGATTCTGATCTCGGCCGTGCTCGACTTCGCGACGCTGGACTTCAACGTCGGCAACGATCTGCCCTACTCGCTGTTCCTGCCGACCTACGCGGCGATCGGGCACTACCACGGGCTGCACGGCGACCGGCCGCGCGCCGAGGTGCTGGCCGAGGCCGAGGAGTTCGCCGCGCGCGACTTCCCGTGGGCGCTGGCGCGGGGCGACCGGCTCACCGCCGACGAGCGCTCGGCCGCGGTGGCCCGGCTCGCGGCGCTCACCGGGCTGTCGGAGGACTACGTGGACCGGGTGGACCTGCGGGTCGAGCACGTCCGGTTCTTCACGGAACTGTTGCGCGACAAGCGGTTGGTGATCGGCCGGCTGGACTCGCGGTTCACCGGCTGGACGACCGACTACGGCCGCGAGCACATGGACGAGGACCCGTCGTTCACCGCGATCTCCGGCGCGTACACCGCGGCGCTGAACCATTACCTGCTAGCCGAGCTGGACTACCCGAACGACCTGCCGTACGAGGTGCTCAGCGTCGGGGTCAACACGCAGTGGTCGTACAAGGAGTTCGAGAACGCCCACGTGACGGTCACGGACAAGCTCGCGAGCGCGATGCGCGCGAACCCGCACCTGAAGGTGCACGTGGCGTCGGGCTACCTCGACGGCGCGACGCCGTACTTCGCCTCGGAGCACGTGCTGGCGCACCTGAACATCCCCGAGGAGCTGCGCGCGAACATCTCGACGGCGTACTACGAGGCGGGCCACATGATGTACGTGCACGAGCCGTCGCGGGTGCGACAGTCGAAGGATCTGGCCGATTTCGTCACGTCGGCGTCGAACCGCTGACGCCGACGCTCTGGGCGGCCGCGAGCTCCTTGTAGTCACCTTGGTTCGTCACGACGGCGACCACGCCGATCTGCGCGAGCGCCGCCACGACGACCTGGATGACCTCCTGGGTCGTCAGGCCGCCGAGGACCGCGGTGGCGAGCACCGTCAGCCCGCCGCCGAGCGCCGCGACGATCGTCTTGGCCCAGGCGCCGACGCCGGTCGGCAGCTCCGGCACGACGGCAACGCCGACCGCGGACACGAACGTCCCTGCCACCAACACCCACTCCTGCGGGGTGATCCCGCCGGTGAGAACCGAGGAGATGAACGACAACACGGTGATCGCCACCGCGCCGATCGCCTTCGCGTACTTGCGGATCATCGTCATGATGGCTTCCCTTCTCGGCTGATTCGCCTGTGGGCTGCACCATGAGGTCGCGTTCGCCGAGCGCGCGTTAGGCCCTCTCACCCGTGCGGGTTACGCCGGTGCGGTCAGCGGGGTGTGGCGCCCCAGTAGAGCCAGGCCGCGGTGCTCACCGCGGCTGTGGTCCAGTTCGATGCCAACAGCTCGAACCCCGTGGCCGTGATGTTTCGCGACCCCAGCGTGAGGCGGGTGCTGTCGGTGCTCACGTCCACGTGGGGCGGCGTGGTGAACGTCCCCGCCGGGAAGGTCACCGGGATCGCGGCGAACCCGCCCGGGGCGATCGACGCCGGTGGGTGCAGCTCGCCGGCCGCCGGGGACTGCGGGCCGATCCACGTGCGGTACACGTTCCACACCGGGCCGGTCGTGCGCCAGCCCGCGTACCACACACGAAAGCCCAGCACGCCCTCCTCGTACGCCGGCACCAGCGCGGCTCGGTACAGCTGGTCGTGCTCGCCCGCCCGAACCCGGGGGATCACCGTCTTGCCGGAGTTCGCGAAGCTCGTCCCGGTCACCGACGACAGGAACAGCAGGTCGCCCGCCGCGCCGCTGGAGCCAGTGGTGCAGTCGTTCAGCAGTCCGACGTACCGGCCGGCCTGGCGGGTGACGTACAGGTGCCACGGCTCCTTGCCGGGCTGCATAGTGCCCACCGACACCGTCGCCGGGGCCGTCCACGCGCCGGCCGGGTCGAGCGTCGCGCTCACCAGGCGCACCACCCGGTTCGGCGACGGGACCGCGTCGACCGCCCACAGCACCCAGTGATCGTCATCGAGGACCAGGGTCGGCGACACCATCCGCAGCGTGGCCATGTTCGCCTGGTAGTAGCGGATCTTCGGGGCCCAGGTGACCCCGTCCACGCTGGTCGAGTAGTACAGCTGCTCCTCGCCGCCGACCGCGTTCGGGTCGAACGTGCGCCAGAACAGGTAGAGCACATCGCCGGGACCGAGCTTGAGGTCCACGTCGGAGTTGTAGGCGGGCTGGCCCGACTGGTCGTCGATCGGGTTGGTCAGGCCCGGCGGCACCACCCACGTGATCCCGTCGTGGCTCACCACGATGTTCGGGTCCTCGTGGTCGTCGTTGCCCGCCGGGTAGGGCGTGTGCGCCATCCAGTACTCGAACCCGTGCCACCCGTCGGGGAAGAACAGCACGCTGGGATGTGTCGTCTGCCCGCCGGCGGGCGTCACGTGGGTGGGCACGGTCAACCGGTCGCCGACCAGGCCGGTGATGCGCGCCGGCAGCGGGACGACCTCGTACGACTCGTCCATCAGAACTCCCTTGTGCGACTTGCACATTCGATCGCGGAGCCAAATGAAGTCGTTAGGGGCCAAGCGTTTCGATCAGCCCTCGGAGACCTCGGCGACGGCGGCGTCCTCGTCCGTGCTGATCTCGCCGAGCTTCTCGTTGAGCTTGGCGACGATCAGCTCGGCCTGGTCCTCGGACACGACCTCGCGCACCACGTCGGCGAGGAGCATACGCTGCGCCGCGACGACCTCGTCCGCCGTGGGCATGTGCTCGGCGCACGAGTCGTCGATGATCCGCGTCATCGCCTCCGGGCTGGTGTCGTCGGCGTTGATCGCGGCGAGCAGCGCGGCCTGCCCCGCCGTGATGCGGCGCTGGTTCTCGACCACGACCGCGTACGTTCGGGACACGCGCCTCTGCGTCTCGACGAGTACCCGGTACTGATGGGGTGTCATCACGTCCTCCTTCGGGTCTACGCCGGGCCAGTGGTCGGCGACGATCGACAGGTCGAAGTGGCCCCGGCCGTGGGTCGGCGGGTCCGCGTACTGCTTGGCGACGGCGCCTGGGATGAGCCGGGCCACGTTGTCGTACTTGGCGATCCAGTAGTGCGGCTCGCGAATCCCCCGCCGCTGGAACTCCCTGCGCACCGTCGGCCACGTGCTGGCGTTGCAGTAGACGCTCGGGTCCACCCCGGCGCGGCGGCGCATGACGACCCAGCCGGGTGCCTGCGCCGGCGTGGCGTCACCCGGCTCGACGTCGAGCACGTGCCCGTCGTTGACGCGCGCGAAGATCGCGATGCGCACCTTGCGCGCCTGCGGGAACATCGCCCACTCGCCGGCCGACCAGGCATATCGGCTCGGCGGCAGGTAGCCGGCGACCATCCTGGCCGACCTCGGGATGGCGCTCGGCGTCACCGAGTCGTACATGGTGCGGGGCATCGGCGAACCTCCAGGGCCCGGTGGTCATCGCGCGTCGCGTACTCATCACGATAAGTCACCATATTCCGTTGTGTCCGGGTTCGATAGCTACCCGCCGATCGTCGGAATCCCATCCGCCGACTGCCCACCGGCGCTGCTCCGAGCGCGCCGTCGACTGTCCACATGGTCCGTCCACAGTGTGCACAAACGAAACGCCCCGGGCCGAGGCCCGGGGCGTTTCTTTCTTCCAGTGGGTTACCTCAGGAAGCTACGCCCCTGGGTGACCGCTGCCCAGGCGTCCACGATGCCGTTGCCGTAGAAGCCGTTGAACTGCTGGCCACCCTCACAGGTCGCGGTGAAGGTGTCGTCGCGACCCTCGTCGAGGTAGTCGACCGTGCGCGGCTCCGGGCACGGAGTCGCGAACGCGGTGTTCTCGAGCACGCGCTGGACCTTGTCCGGGTCCATCGACGCGTTGTTGCCGCTGTACTTGCCGTACTCGCTGACGATCAGCGAGGACACGCCCGCCGCGTGCGGCGAGGCCATCGAGGTGCCCTGCAGGAACTGGTAGTACCCGCACTCACCGTTGGCCTTGCAGGCCCTCTGCACCCCGAGCGCCTCGCCGTCCGGCGTGACGTTGCCGTCGGCGTCGATGGTCCCCTCGGCGACGCCCACGTTGCGCGGGTACGTCGAGAGGATCAGGTTCTCGTTGGTGCGGAACAGCGGCGTGCCGAAGTAGTCGCGGAAGTAGCCACCCGGCGCGGACACCGAGATCTGCTCGAGGCCGTAGCTCGAGTAGTCGGCCTTGCCGCCCGACGGGCCGAGCGCCGACACGCCGATGGTGTGCGGGCCCTCGATCGGCAGGGACTTGCACGTCGCGTTGTCGATCGTCCGCGTCTTCGAGGTGCCGACCGGGAAGTCCGGGCTGGTCGAGTCGGGCTGCGGGTTGCCGTTGTCCTCGTGCTGGTTGCCCAGCGCGACGACGTTGGTGACACCCTTGCGGTGCGCGTAGTTCAGCGCGCGGGTCATCGCGGTGACGATCGTGCGCTGCTGGGCCTGCTCCTCGGGGGAGTCGGCCGGGTTGTTCTGGCAGTTGTACAGCCACGGGTCCACGAAGAACGACATGTTGACCACGTCGAGGCCGGCGTCACCGGAGTAGGTGATCGCGTCGACGACCGGCTGCAGGAAGAAGAAGCCGGAGTCCTGGCCACCGCGGATGTTCACCAGCGACACCTTCGGCGCGACGCCGGAGACGCCGAAGCCGTTGGCGGCCGCGGCGATGGTGCCGGCCACGTGCGTGCCGTGCCCGCCGTCGTCCCAGTTCGCCGGGTCGACACAGCCGCGGAACTCACACGGACCGTCGACGACCTGGCCGAGCTCGTCGGTCGGGATGTCGTGGGTGAAGTTGCGCGACAGCTTCGCGTCGAAGTTCGGCTTGATGTCGGGGTGGTTGCCGTCCACGCCGGTGTCGAGCACGCCGACCTTGACGCGCTTGTCACCGGGCTGCACGGTCCGCGACAGGTTCGACCGCACCATCGACAGGCCCCAGAGCTGGCCGTCGAGCGGGTCCATCCCGACCGCGGCGCGCGGGTTGCTCCCACGCGACTTGCCGTGCTCGCTGTTCTCCTTCGCGACGCGCTTGTCCGCGCGGCGGTCCGGCGACTCGCCGACGACCCGCACCTTGCTGGTGAGCAGCACGTCCGGCGACGCCGCCAGGCGCTGCGTGAAGCCGTTCTCGGGAGCGGACGCGGTGACCAGGCCGACGGCCGCGTTGCTGCGCTCTACCTTGCCCCCAGCCGCCTTGACTGCGGCCTCCGCCTTCGCGACCGCTACCCCATCCCGGGCGAGCACGCTGTACTCGACCGTCTTGCCGGAGAGCTCCGGCTGCGCGACGGCGTTCGGCATGGCAAGGACCGTCATCCCGGCGAACACCGGTACGGCCAGCAGTGCCAGCACTGTCTTGCGTTTCACGCATTCCTCCTATTTCGAACTACCGCCCCGACTGCCCCTTGTTAGGGCACGACTGATCTTTCCTCAGCGAAGTGGCACGCGCTGGGATGCCCCCCACCGCGCGTCGCCAGCTCCGGTTCGGATTCGGCACAGATCTCCTGCGCCAGCCAACATCTGGTGCGAAACCGACACCCGGACGGTGGATCGACCGGGCTCGGCACGTCACCCTCCAGGCGGATCACCTGTCGCCGGCCGCGGACGGTGGGATCGGCCACCGGGACCGCGGAGAGCAACGCCTGGGTGTAGGGATGCGTGGGTCGAGAGTAGATCTCCTCCTCGGTGCCCACCTCGACGATCTTGCCGAGATACATGACGGCCACCCGATCGGACAGGTGGCGCACCACGGACAGGTCGTGCGCGATGAACACATAGGACAGCCCGAACTCGGACTGCAGCTCGCCCAGCAGGTTCATCACCTGGGCCTGGATGGACACGTCGAGCGCGGACACCGGCTCGTCGCACACGATCACCTTCGGCCGCAGCGCGAGCGCGCGGGCGATGCCGATGCGCTGGCGCTGTCCGCCGGAGAACTGGTGCGGGTAGCGGTTGATGTGCTCGGGATTGAGCCCGACCACGTCCAGCAGCTCGCGCACCTTCGCCGAACGTGAACCTTTCGGTGCGACTTCCGAGTGAATTTCGAACGGCTCGCCGACGATGTCGCCGACCGTCATCCGCGGGTTCAGCGACGTGTACGGATCCTGCAGCACGATCTGGATGCTGCGCCGCAGCCGGCGCAGCTCCGCGCCACGCATCGCGAAGATGTCGCGGCCCTCGAAGCGGGCGGTGCCGCTGGTCGGCGGCATGAGCCGCATCAGCACCTGGGCCAGCGTGGACTTGCCGCAGCCGGACTCGCCGACCACGCCGAGCGTCTCGCCGCGGTACAGGTCGAAGGACACCCCGTCGACCGCGCGGACGTGGCCGATCGTGTGCTTGAACAGGACGCCGACCCGCACCGGGAAGTGTTTGACCAGGTCACGGACTTCGAGGACGGGCTCGCCGGCATGCGACTCAGACACCGCGCACCAGCTCCTCCGCAAAATGACAGGCGCTCGTCCGCCCGAATCCGAGCCGGTGGCCCGCCGGTACGTCCGTGCGGCACAGATCCTGCGCCATCGAGCACCTCGGATGGAAGGGGCATCCGATGGGAATTCTGAGCAAACTGGGCGGCAATCCCTTGATGGTGTTCAGCTCTGCTCCTTTTTGGTCAAGGCGAGGCAACGATTCCATCAACGCCGACGTGTACGGGTGACCCGGGCGCCGGTAGAGCGATACCGCGTCGGCGTGCTCCACGATCCGGCCGGCGTACATGACGGCGATGCGGTCCGCCACCTCGGCGACGACGCCGAGGTCGTGGGTGATGAGGACGAGCCCCATGCGCCGCTCGGCCTGGATCTCGGCGAGCAGGTCCATGATCTGGGCCTGCACGGTGACGTCGAGCGCGGTGGTCGGCTCGTCGGCGATCAGCACCTCCGGGTCGAGCGCCAGCGACATCGCGATCATCGCCCGCTGGCGCATGCCGCCGGAGAACTCGTGCGGGTACTGCCGGATCCGGTGCCGCGCGTTCGGGATGCGCACCAGGTCGAGCAGCTCGATCGCCCTGGTGCGGGCCTCCCGGCGGGACGTGCCGAGCCGGATCCGCAGCTGCTCGGCGATCTGGAAGCCGACGGTGAACACGGGGTTCAGCGCGGACAGCGCGTCCTGGAAGATCATCGCGATGCCCTCGGCCCGCACCTCGGTACGCCGCTCGTCGTCGGCCGCGAGCAGGTTCTCCCCGCGGTAGCGGATCTCACCGCCGGTCACCACGGCCGGCGGCACGTCCAGGATTCCCATGATCGCCTGCGCGGTGACGCTCTTGCCGGACCCGGACTCGCCGAGCACGGCCAGCGTCTCCCCCGCGTCGACGGTGTAGCTGACGCCGTTGAGCACCCGGGCCACCCCGTCGCGGGTGTGGAACTCCACGAACAGGTCGTCTACTTCCAGCAGCGGCGGCTCCGGCAGCTCACCGGTGTCAGAGAGGTCGTTCATCGGGTCACCTCAGCTTCGGGTCGAGGGCCTCGCGCACGGCGTCGCCGAGCATCACGAAGGCGAGCACGGTCACGGTCAGGAAGCTCGCCGGGAACAGCAGCATGTGCGGCGCCACCCGGACGAAGTTGCGGGAGTCGGCGATCATCACGCCCCATGACACGGCCGGGTCGCGCAGGCCGATACCGAGGAACGACAGCGTCGCCTCGGCACCGATGAAGGCGCCGAGCGCGATCGTCGCGTACACCAGCACCGGCGCCAGGCAGTTCGGCAGCAGGTGCCGGTACAGGATCCGCGAGGGCCGCGCGCCGAGCGCCCGGGCGGCCTTGACGTAGTCCTGCTGCTTCGCCGAGATGGCCGCGGAACGCATGATCCGCATGGCCACCGGCCAGGACAGCACGGCGAGCGAGAGCACCACGACCCCGACGATCGGCACCGCCCCGCTCACCCCGGCGTTGCGGAAGATCGTCAGGATGACGATCGCGCCGAGCACGAACGGCAGGGCGAAGAAGACCTCGCCGATCCGGGACAGCAGGTTGTCGACCCAGCCGCCCGCGTACCCGGCGAGGATGCCGAGCACGCTGCCGATCAGCACGGTCAGCACGGCCGCTCCGATGCCGACCAGCAGCGACCAGCGGGTGCCGTACACGACCCGCGCGTAGACGTCGCGGCCCTGCAGGTCGTAGCCGAACCACGCCTGCCCGGACGGTTTCTCCCGGGTGTGGGCCAGGTCCTTGAGGTCCGGGTCGGCCGAGGTGAACAGGCCCGGGAACACCGCGACGACGACCAGCAGCAGGATCACCGAGCCGGCGACGATGAACAGCGGCCGGCGGCGCAGGTCCCGCCACGCGTCCGAGGCGAGGCTGCGCGGCTTGCCGGGCTTGGCGCCCGCGTGCTGGGCGGAGTCCGCGGCGTGCTCCGCACCCACCACATAGGACTGGGCGTCCTGGGTCGCGGTCGCGCCGGCCACCGCGGCGGAGGGGTCAGTCATAGCGAATCCTCGGGTCGAGTACGGCGTAGAGCAGGTCGATGATCAGGTTGACGAGCAGGAACACCAGCACCAGCAGCACCACCACGCCGGTCACCACGACGCCCTCCTTGGCGAGGATCCCGTCGTAGACGAGGCGCCCGATGCCGTTGATGCCGAAGATCCCCTCGGTGACGATGGCCCCGCCCATCAGCGCGCCGATGTCGGTGCCGAGGAACGTGACCACCGGGATCGCCGAGTTGCGCAGCAGGTGGACCCAGATGATCCGGCGCTGCGGCAGGCCCTTCGCGAGCGCGGTGCGGATGTAGTCGGACCGCTTGTTCTCCGCGATCGAGGTCCGCGTCAGCCGGGACACGTACGCCATCGACAGGCTGCCCAGCACGAAGCCGGGGATGAGCAGCTCGGACCAGGTCGCCTCCGAGGAGACGGTCGGGGTCATGATCTCCCACTGGAAGCCGAGCAGGATCTGGATCACGAAGCCGGTGACGAACGTCGGGATCGCGATCAGGAACAGCGTCGAGACCAGCACCAGGTTGTCGAGGAACCCGCGCCCGCGCAGGCCGGTGACGATGCCGGCGATGAGCCCGATGACCGCCTCGATCGCGACCGCGACCAGGGCGAGCCGGACCGAGACCGGGTAGCGCAGGGCGATCAGCTCGCCGACGTCGAGGCCGGAGAACGTCTCGCCGAAGTCCCCGGTCACCAGGTTGCCCAGGTACTTGGCGTACTGGACGAACACGCTGTCGTCGAGGTTGTACTTGTCGGTCATCATCGCGATGAACGAGTCCGGACAGGGCCGCTCGCCGCACATGCCGGCGAACGGGTTGCCCGGGATCGTCCACACGAGCAGGTAGATCAGAAATGTGGTGCCGATGAACACCGGAATGAGCTGGAGCAGGCGCCGAAGCACGTAGCGGCCCATGGTGTGCGCTCCCTCGGGTCACCGGAACCGGCCGGCCCGCGGGAGGCGCGAGCCGGCCGGCACCGGATGAGTGGTTACTTGACCTCGACCACCGACAGGTCGAGCTCGCGCTTCGGGGTCATCCGCACGCCGGTGAGCCGGTCGGACCACGCGTAGATCGACGGCGTGTTCCACAGCGGCACCGCGGGCATGTCCTCGGCGATCATCTCCTCGGCCTCGTGGTAGAGCGCGAACGCCTCCTCCTCGGTCGGCGCGCTGTCGGCCGCCTCGAGCTTGGCGTCCACCTCGGGGTTGGAGTAGCCGTTGTCATTGGACGAGCCGCCCGTGCGGTAGATCGGGTTGAGGAAGTTCTCCACCAGCGCGTAGTCGGCGAGCCAGCCGGACCGGTAGACCTGGTCCATCGTCTGCGCGTTGATGGCCTCGCGGACCTCGCCGAACTCCTGCACCGGCGCGAACGTGCAGTCGATGCCGAGTGCGTTCTCGATCTGCCCGCAGACCGCCTCGACCCACTCCTTGTGGCCGCCGTCGGCGTTGCTGGTGATCTCGACGCCGCCCTCCCAGCCGGACTGGTCGAAGAGCCGCTTGGCCTCCTCCGGGTCGTACTCGCACCACTTCCCGCAGGCGCCCTCCTCCCAGCCGGGGAGCTTCGGCACGCCGTACCCGTTGGCGGGCTTGCGGTTGCCCTCGTAGATCGCGTCGATGACCGCCTGGCGGTCGATGGCCAGCGAGATCGCGTGCCGGAAGTCCTTGCTTTGGTACTTCTGGTCGTACAGCGGGAACGACATCGTCTGGTTCGCGAGTATCTCGGCCACGTCGGCGCGGCCGGGCAGGTCGTTCTGCCAGACGTTGCCGGCGATCGCCTGCGGGGGCAACGTGTCGAGGAAGTCGAGCTGGTTGCCCTTGATCTCGACGTAGGCCGCGTCGGCGTCCATGAAGCGGAACTTCACCTGGCGGATCTTGGGCTTGTCCTCGCCCTGGTAGTCCTCGTACCGCTTGATCCGCAGCTCCTGGTCGGGGACCCGGTCGACGAACTCGAAGCCGCCGTTGCCGATCGGGTGCGCCAGGTACTTCTCCTTGTCGGCGAAGAACGCGTCGGGCAGCGGCATGTACGCGTTGTAGCCGGTCTTGGTCTTGAACACCGCGTGTGGCTGGGTAAAGGTGATGGTGAACGTGTAGTCGTCGACGACCTTCAGGCCGGACATGGTCTTGCCCGGCGGCGTCGGCGGCTTGCGCGGGCCGTCCTGGTCCGGGTCGGCGGTGTACACCTGGTCGTAGCCCTCGATCTGCTGGAAGAAGCTCGACAGCTGCTGTCCGTTGGGGCTGTAGGCCGTGTAGTTCCAGGCGTCGACGTAGTTCTTGGCCAGCACCGGGGTGCCGTCGTGGAACGTCCAGCCCTTATTGAGCTTGACGGTGTACTCGTTCGGCTTGGTGAGCTCGAACGACTCCGCGTTGGCCAGGCGCGGCTCGCCGGAGACCGGGTCGTAGTCCATCAGCCCGGTGAACAGCGCGTCGAGGATCTTGGTGCCGCCCGACTCCGTGGTGTCGCCCGGCACGAGCGGCCGTTCGGGTTCGGTGCCGAACACGGAGATCTCGGTGTTCTCGTTCTTCTGTGGATCGCCACCGCCGCCGCCCTCTTCCCCGTCGCCGCCACCACAGCCGGCGACGGCGAGCGCGACCGAAAGGGGGATCACCGCCGCCGTCCAGCGCGGTCTACGCATGCCGTTGTCACCTCCCGTATAAGGAATGTGGAGGGAAGTTAACGGCGGAACCGACAAGAACAGCGCACGCGGCCGTTACGAAGAAGTGCCGATCATGCACATTGTGCGCACTTTCCCGAAAATGTCCCGCGTGCACATCCCGCGGCATATTCCGCGGTGCCGAGAAATATGCGTTTTCGGGTCAGAGCAGGGAAAGCACGATGCCGTCGAGAATGTCGTGCTCGCTCACGAGCAGCTCCGAGATGCCCGCGGCGGCGGCGAACCGCTGCGCCAGCACCTGCGTGATCAACGCGCCGCCGCCGATCACGTCGACGCGGCCGGGGTGCATCGAGCCGATCGCCGCGCGCTGTTCGCGCGTCGCCTCGAGCAGCCGGGTCGCCGTCCGGTCGATGTCCACATCGGACAGTCGAGACAGGTGGGTGCGCTCCGAGTCGTACTCGTCGAGCCCCTGGTCGACCGCCGACAGCGTGGTGATGGTGCCGGCGACGCCGACCCAGGTGTGGGCCTTGTCCACCGGGACGGTCTCGAACGCCTCGCCGAGCACGTCGCCGGCAAGCGCGAGCGCCGCCGCGATCTCGTCCGGCGTGGGCGGGTCGGACCGCAGGCAGCGCTCGGTGATCCGCACGCAGCCGATGTCGACCGAACGCGCGCCGACGATGTCCGCGCGCACCCCGTCCCAGGTACCGACGACCACCTCGGTCGAGCCGCCGCCGATGTCGGTGACCACGAACGGGCCGTCGTCGGGATCGAGGTCGCCGACCGCGCCGGTGAAGCTCAGCCGCGCCTCCTCGTCGCCGGAGATCACCTCCGCCTCGACGCCCAGCACGTCTCGGGTCATGCCGAAGAACTCGTCGCGGTTCGCCGCGTCGCGAGTGGCGGAGGTGGCGACCATGCGGACCCGCTCGGCACCCTTGCGCCGGCAGATCGCCGTGTAGTCGGCGAGAGCGGCGCGGGTGCGCTCGAGTGCCTCCGCACTCAGTCGCCCGGTGGCGTCGACTCCCTCGCCGAGGCGGACGATGCGCATCTCGCGATGGACGTCGCGCACGTCCGCGGACCCGTCACCGCCAACGGTCACGTCGGCCACCAGCAGCCGGATGGAGTTCGTCCCGCAGTCGATCGCAGCCAGTCGCGCCATGCCCGGAGCCTATTGCGCCGGGCCCGCGCTCAGGTCGTGGGCACCACCGAGGTGCCCGCCTCGCCGGCCGGCGAGGACGACGGCGGCGCGGACGTCGGGGTCACCGACGACGAGCCCTCCGACGCCGACGAGGAAGACGACGGCGGGGTGGACGACGTCTGGCACGGGTTCGTCGTGGTCGTGCTCGGCGGCGACGACGGCGGCGTGGTCGTGGTGGTCGTCGTCGTGGTGCCACACGTCGGCGAGGTCGTCGTCGAGCTCGACGGCGGCTTCGGGCGCGGCGGCGTGTTGTCCGACGGCGGCCGGTTGACCGGCGGGTTGTTCGGGCCCGGCCGGCCCACGCCGCTGCCCGGGTTCTGGTTCACCGGCGGGCGCATCGCGGCGATCTGGCCAGGGTCGACCGGGGTCGACGGCAGCGGGTTGGTGCCCTTGGCGTAGGCGTCGGCCCAGATGAGGACCGTGCGGACGTAGCTGTCCGAGTGGTTGTAGCGGAACACCGCGGTGGCGCGGTCGCGCGCGTCGGACAGGTCCATGCCGCCCGAGCACAGGTACTTGCCGGCGGCCACCGACGCGTCGTAGATGTTGTGCGGGCTGGAGACGCCGTCGCCGTTGCCGTCCGAGGCGTAGCCGCTCCAGGTCGACGGGATGAACTGCATCGAGCCGACCGCGCGGTCCCACCGGGCGTCGCCGTCCAGCCGGCCGCCGTCGGTGTCGCGGATGGCCGCGAAGCCGCCGCCGTTCAGCACCGGGCCGAGGATCTGCGGGACGGTGTTCCCCGCCGCGTCGGCCTGCCCGCCGCGGGCGTGGTTGGACTCGATGCGGCCGATGCTGGCGAGCAGCGACCAGTGGAGCTTGCACGTGGGGAGCTCGTTGGCGAGCATCAGCGCGGCCTTGGTGTAGGCCTCGTACATGTTGCTCGGGATCATCAGCGGGCCGTTCGGCAGGTCGCCGGTCGGGCCCATCTGACGCAGGCGGTCGATGTCGCCGGCGCTGGCGAGCACCTCGTCGCCGATGCGGTCGTCGTCGCCGACCTCGCCGCTCGCGCTCACCGAGTCGGGATCGGTCATGCCGTGCAGCCCGCCGCCCGCGGCGGCGGCGACCGCCTGGGACGGGTCCACCCCGGTCGGCTCTCCCGCGACGGCGGCGGCGACCAGCAACATCGTCCCAGTGGCGGTGACGACCTTCCGGTTACGTCGCTTGTCGCGCTTCTCGCGGCGTTCCGCCTTGGCGGCAGACCTGCTGCTGTGCTTTCCCGCCTTCACTGCTTCCGAACCCCTTCGCCTACCTGAGCGACACCCAACCCTAGTACCAGGTCGCTGAGTGTCGCTGTGCGAACGCCGCGTGCCACCGTCTCACGAACCATCATCACAAGAAAGAGGTCAGCAACGAGTCAAGACGATCGTCGCTGCCTGACGGACGTAGACGATGGTCTCCCGGGTTGCTCCCGGGGGAACATCCGGTGCCTAGGATTCGCAGCCGCCCCCGGGCCAGCCGTCGGCCAAACGGAGCAATGTCTCGTCCCCGAACGGGTTCACGCCAGGCCCGACGGCAAGCGCGTGCGCGACGTGGACGTGGAGGCACTTCACCCGGCCCGGCATCCCGCCCGCGCTGACGTCGGTGCCGAGCGGCTCGATGGCGTCCCGCTCGGCGAGGTAGGCGTGGTGCGCGGCGAGGTAGGCCGCCGCGAGCTCCTCGTCGTCGGCGAGCCGCTCGGTCATCTCCTTCATCAGCCCGCTCGCCTCCAGCGTGCTGACCAACGACGTCAGCCGCGGGCAGGTCAGGTAGTACAGCGTGGGGAACGGCGTGCCGTCCTCCAGCCGCGGGCTGGTCTGCACGACCGCCGGATGGCCGCTCGGGCACCGAGCCGCGACGGCGCGGATCGCCCGCGGCGCTCGGCCGAGCTGCTCGGCGACCATCGCCCGGTCGGCGTCGGAAACGCGGTTCACTCGCCGGACACCGCGTTCCAGAGCGAGAGGTACCACGACTCGTCGAGCATGTCGCGCGCCTTGTCGCCGTCGCCGCCCCGGCCCGACGCCTTCTCGGGCAGCTCCACCATGTACGGGGTCTCGCCGGGCATCACGTAGCGCAGCCGCCGGCGGGCCTCGGCCTCGACCTGAGCGGGGTCCTCGAGCTGGGCCTTGCGGTCCTCGAGCGCCTCTACCTGCTCGCGTAAGTCCGCCTGCCGCTGCTCCTGGATGTCCACCTCGTCGCGCTGCGACAGGTAGGTGCGCAGCGGCACGGCCACCGACAGCGCGAGCGCGCACACCACGATCGCGAGCACCGCCGCGCGCCGGGTGGTCGACAGCCCGAACGCGGCCGCCGCCCGGACGGTCCGGCTGCGACCCGGGTCGCGGTCC